>NZ_JBHVWT010000001.1:903211-911646 GCF_042882135.1 Streptomyces sp. NPDC058240 | reverse complement strand
TGGGGGTTGGGGGGAATGGATGTCCCCCCCGAAACAAACAGAGAAACAAAAAAGGCCCACGGGCACGGCGGAGGCCTTTGGGGGCCCCCCCGGCCAGGAGCCCACCCGACAGGCTCTCAGGCCGACGCGGACGTGGCGGCCTCCGTCACCTCCGCGTACCGCTCCAGGAACTCCCGCACCTCCGCCACGCCCCGCTGCGGCATCAGCACCCCCACCGCCTCCGTCAGCATCGCCCGGATGCGGGTCGACTGGACGCGGTCCAGCAGGTCCAGCACCTGGTGGCCCGCCGTCGCCGCCTCCGCGGCCCGGCCCGCGCGGGCCAGGTCCCAGGTCAGCTCGGCCCGGTACAGCGCCAGGTTCCGGGTGAAGTGCGGGTCCTGGAGCCGGGTGGCCCGCCGCGCGTGCCGGGCCGCCCGCGACCAGTCGCCCAGCGCCGACCAGCACTGCGCCTCCAGCATCTCCAGCTCCGCCTCCCGGAAGAAGGTCATCCACTCCGGATCGGCGTCGCGCGGACCGCGTCCGAACGCGGTGTGCGCCCGGCCGAGGGCCCGTTCGCAGCCCGTACGGTCCCCGAGCCCCGCCCGGCCCCCCGCCTCCCGCAGCGCGAGCAGTGCCAGCAGCCGGGGCGAGCCCAGCGGCTGGGCCGCACGCTGTCCGGCCTCCGCCGCGCGCACGGACTCGCGGGGCCGCCCGGTGTCCCGGGCCAGGAACGACGTATTGCAGAACGCGTGCGCCTCCAGCGCCGGATCACTGGCCACCCGCGCCGTGGCGAGTGCCTCCGCGTAGTGCGAGCGGGCGTCCTCGGACCGGCCCGAGTCATGGGCCAGCCAGCCCACCGAGATGGCCAGTTCGCCCGCTCCGGCATGCAGTCTGTCGGCGGTGGAGCGCTTGGTGGCCGCCCCGGAGTCGAGCAGCGCGTACGCCGCCCGCAGCGGCCGGGACGCCCTGCGGTACAGGCCGTCACCGCCGTGCCGGTCGTCGAGCAGCCGGATCTGCCGCACCGCCTTCTCGACGGCGCTCACCTCGCTCTCGCCGACCCGGCGCGGGTCGGGCGGGGCGGCGGCAGCGGCGGATGCGGAGCCGAGGCACGGGCCCAGGGTCGCGGTCGCCATCGTGGTGGTGCCGCTCGTCATGAATACGCGACGCAGCACGTCGCTCTCCTCGTCGGGGTCGCTGTGGAGCGTAGGGGGCGGTGGACTTTCGGCAGTGGTCCGCGCCCCCCGGCCGCGTACGGTTTCGCGCGGTGAGAAGCCCAGGTCCGCCAGGGTCGTTCCGGGGAACATGTGCAGGAAGACCCGTTCGTACGCGTAGTTGGGGCAGCGGATCTCCCCGGACTCCACGCGTCCGATGTACCGGGCGTCGCACGCGACCTGCTCGCCGATCTCGCGGGCCGATCTGCGTACTGCGGCAGCGAACTCCCCGGCGGAGCGCAGGCCGCGCAGCCGCCGGAAGGCGAGGTTGGGAACTGCCCCTGTCGACACCATGGGCGAGGACCTCTCTTCTGCAGCCGGGCCTCCTGCTTCCGGTGGTCCCGGCGAAGCAAGAACGTACCTGCTGTGACGAGTCACACACGGAGCGTTTGCCAATAAAGCAGGCATCTCGCCCACGATCCGCCATGAACTGCCACCCTTTGCGGCGGCGTGGCACCGTAGCCCTTGACGCCGTCGGCGCGTTGGTCCATGCGGAGACGGAATCCGGCTCCGCCCGGCGATGAGAGGAGAGGTCCCTTGTTGCATCTCGGCACGGAGACCGACTCGCGGACGACTGCGACGACCCCGGCCGTAACGGGCGCTCCGGCGCCCACCACGGCCACGGAGGACCACGGTGCCGAACCCTGCGACCTGGTGACCGTCCCGGCCCGCCAGGGCCTGGAGGCCGTGGACATCCTGCGCCGGGACGCCGAGCAGGACGTCGGCCCGGTCCTGCACGACGGCGCCTGCGACACCCTCGGCTTCCTCGTGCCGCCGGGGACCGCCGAGGCATGGGACGTACCGGGCAGCGCCTGTACGCAGACCGCCGGCCGCGGGCTGCGCATCCCCGCCGAGCCGCCGGTCACCGGCAGCGGCTGGCTGCTGCCGCCGGAGGGCGACGCCCCGGTCACCGACCCGGCCGTGCTGCGGGCCGCACTCGACCAGGCGGCCCGGCTGATCGAAGCCGCCGACAACTGCCGCTGACGTCCGGTCCTCGCCCGCGCGCCCATAATGGGCAGGTGGGCGGGTTTCCCCGGCACGGCCGGTCTTGTACCGGTCCGGAGCGAAGAGCAGTGAGCGGGCACGAGCAGCGGTGGCACGTCGAGGAGCGTCGAGCGGGGGTGCGGGCGCCCGCAAGCGGTCCGACCGCAAGGCCGGGACCAAGGCCGGGAGCCGGACCGATGGCAAGGCCGAAGGCAGGGGCGAACGCGGTGCCGGACGCGCCGGGCGCGGGGCGGAGCCCCTCGCCGAACCGGTGGACGGCTCCCTCGCCGAGCTGGTCCCCGACCGGGAGCGGCCACGCGCCTGGACGCTGACGCTGGACGGCGCCCCGCAGTCCCATGTGGATCTCGACGACCCCACGTTCCTGTCCTTCGAGTACCAGCGCAGGATCGGCCACATCGCCGATCTCGTCGCACCCCCCGGACAGCCCCTGCACGTGGTGCACCTGGGCGGCGGGGCCTTCACGCTCGCCCGCTACATCGCCGCGACCCGGCCCCGCTCCACCCAGCAGATCGTCGAGGTGGACGCCGCGCTCGTCCAACTGGTCCGCCGGGATCTGCCGTTGGACCCGCAGGCCAGGATCCGGGTCAGGGCCACCGACGCCCGCGCCGGGCTCGGGAAGATCCAGGACGGCTGGGCGGATCTCGTCATCGCCGATGTCTTCAGCGGGGCCCGTACCCCCGCGCACCTCACCAGCACCGAGTTCCTCGCCGAGGTCCGCCGGGTACTGAAGCCCGGCGGGAGCTATGTCGCCAACCTCGCGGACGGGCCGCCGCTGACCCATCTGCGCGGCCAGATCGCCACCGCGGCCACGGTCTTCCCCGAGCTGGCGCTCGCCGCCGACCCGACCGTGTGGCGCGGCCGCCGCTTCGGCAACGCCGTGCTGCTCGCCTCGGACCTGCCGCTGAAGGTCGCGGAGCTGACCCGCCGGGTCGCGACCGATCCGCATCCCGGACGCGTCGAACACGGGCGGGCCCTCGCCGACTTCACCGGCGGTGCGGCGCCGGTGAGTGACGCGGACGCCAAGCCGTCCCCGGCGCCGCCTCCCTCGGCCTTCGGATAGGCGTTGATGACCGGTCAGACGATCTCGACCTGTGGCGGATGGTCGTTCCAGGTGCAGAAGACCGACACCGTCGTACCGCCGTCCCGGCCGAAACCCATCCGGATCCAGGTCGAGTTCGTCCAGACCCGCACCGACCAGTCCGGTGCCGGTGTCGCCGAGACCAGCTTCGCCGAGTGCCCGCCGAGCTCGAAGACCACCCGGTCTCGACACCGTCCGCCGGGTCGCGGAGTCCACCGGCGGCGATGTGCGGATCGGGCGATCGGTGCTCGGCGGTACGGAGGTGCGCCTCTGGATCGGCCTCGACGGGCAACGGCCCGAGCGGGGCCAGGCCCCACCCCCCCACAACCGGCCGGGATGCGCGCCCCTATGCGGTGCGGCTGTGCGTCCGCTCCGCCCGGTTCACCGCCGACAGCACCGCCAGGATCGAGGCCGTGAGGACGGAGGTGTCCTGGCCCGCCCCCCAGCACACCTCTCCGTCCACCCGGCACTCCGCGTACGCCATCGCCGGGCTGCCCTGCCCCGGACCCGTCGCGTGCTCCGTGAAGTCGAGGACGTCCACCCCGATGCCGGCGGCGGCCAGCGCACGGGTGAACGCCGACACCGGACCATTGCCCGTGCCCTCGTAGTCGCCCTCCCGCTCGTCCACCCGCAGCGTGCAGATGAACCGGTGCTCACCGGCCGGGTTCCGGTCCGTGGACCAGGAGGTCAGGGCCACGCTTCCGTCCCGTCCGGGCGTCAGGTACGCCGTGTCGAACAGCTCCCACAGATCCTTCGGCGTGGCCTCCAGACCGCTGTCGTCGGTCGCGGCCTGCACCGTGCGGGAGAAGTCCGCGCGCAGCCTGGCCGGCAGATCCACCCCGTAGTTGCTCCGCAGCAGATGGGCGATGCCCCCCTTCCCGGACTGGCTGTTGACCCGGATGACCGCCTCGTACGTACGCCCCACGTCCGCCGGGTCGATCGGCAGATACGGCACCGACCACAGCTCGGAGCCGCTGCTCGCGTGGTGGGCGAAGCCCTTGCTGATGGCGTCCTGGTGGGTGCCGGAGAACGCCGTGTACACGAGATCGCCGCCGTAGGGGTGGCGGGGCGGCACCGGCAGCCGGTTGCAGTACTCGACCGTGCGGCGGATCTCGTCGATGTCGGAGAAGTCGATCATCGGGTCGACGCCCTGGGCATGCAGATTGAGGGCCAGATTGACCAGGTCGACGTTGCCGGTGCGCTCCCCGTTGCCGAACAGGCAGCCCTCCACCCGCTGCGCGCCCGCCAGGACGGCGAGTTCGGCGCACGCGGCGCCGGTGCCGCGGTCGTTGTGCGGATGGACGGAGAGGATCACCGAGTCCCGCCGCTCCAGATGACGGTGCATGTACTCGATCTGGTCCGCGTACACGTTCGGCGTCGCGATCTCCACCGTGGCGGGCAGGTTGTGGATGACCGGCCGGTCCGGGGAGGCGTCCCACAGCTCGGTGAGGCTGTTGCAGATCTCCAGGATGAAGTCCGGCTCGGTGAGGACGAACACCTCGGGGGAGAACTCGAACCGGATGTCCGTCCCGGGCCGCGCCCGCGCCAGCCGCTCCATCTGCCGCGCGGACTCCAGCACCGTGCCGTGCACCTCGGCCCTGCTGCGGCCGAGCACCACGTCGCGCCAGACGGGGGCGGTCGGGATGTACAGATGGACGACCGCGCGGTCCATCCCCTCGATGGACTCGAAGGTCCGCTCGATCAGATCCTGCTTGGCCGGGGTGAAGACGACCACGGTGACGTCGTCCGGCACGGCGCCGCTTCCGGCGAGGTGCCGGACGAAGTCGAAGTCGGTGCGGCTCGCGGAGGGATAGCCGATCTCGATCTCCTTGAACCCCATCGCGACGAGCAGATCGAACATCCGGCGCTTGCGTGGCGTGTCCATGGGCTCGGCCAGCGCCTGGTTGCCGTCGCGCAGATCCACCGGCACCCAGAGCGGGGCATGCTCGATACGGGCCTGCGGCCAGGTACGGCCGGTCAGCGGGACCTCGACGCGGTCGAACGCGGAGCGATAGCGGTGGGAGGGCATGGAGCTCGCCCGCTGCGGATTCCAGCGGGGGGCGTCGGCGGGCACGGGCCCGCGCGGGGTGCAGATGGTGGGGAAGCCGTGCATCGGTGACTGACGGTCGGACATGAGGACGGTCTCTTCTCGCATCGCCGGACGCGACCGGCGCAGCACGGCACCCCGCGGCGGGGTGCCGGTCGCTTCAGGCCCCGCCGCGGCAGCCGAGAAGAAGGAGACCGCTGTGCGTCATGGCCGGTAGAGTAGCCACACAACAAGTCCTCAGACAACCTGACAGGTGAACCCGTGTCCTCGCTCGGTCCGCTCCGCCCCAGCCCCCTGGTCGAACAGGCCACGAACCATCTGCGCGAGCAGATCACCGAGGGGCACTGGCCGGTCGGCACGAAGATCCCCGGCGAGACGACCCTGGCCAAGACGCTCGGCGTGGGCCGCTCCACGGTCCGCGAGGCGGTACGCACCCTGGCCACGCTCGGACTGCTCCAGTCCCGCCAGGGCGCGGGCGTCTTCGTCATCGCCGACCGGGTGACGGAGGACTGGCCGACCCGGCTGCGCCGGGCCGCGGTCACCGATGTGTACGAGGTGCGCATGCTGATCGAGGTCCAGGCCGCCCGGCTGGCCGCCCGGCGCCGTACGGACGAGGACCTGATCGCCCTCGACGCGGCGCTCGCCGCACGGCGGGCGGCGGGGGCCGGGGGAGACGCGGAGTTCGTGGACGCGGACATCGCGCTGCACCGGGCCGTGGTGGCCGCGGCCCACAATCCCGTACTCACCGATCTCTTCGGCGAGTTCGCGCCCGCGCTGCGGCAGGGGCTCATCGACCTCGTGGAGCTGTTCGGCCTGCGCCGCGAGGATCCGGACCACGGCGACGCCACCCATGACGCGCTGGTACGGGCCGTGGTCGCCGGGGATGCGGAGTCGGCGGGGCGGGCCGCGCAGGCCGAACTCGAATCCACGCTGGCCCGGCTGCGGGCGGCGTAGGGCCTTTCGTTTGGATCAGGCCGGATCAGGGAGCGGGGTCCGGTGCCGTGGATCGCAAGGCGGAGCCGAGAGCTCGGGGAAGGAGCCCTGGCGACTGACGACAACGCGGCGAGGCGCGGTGCCGGGGCACGCGAGCCCGGCGTGATCCAAACGAGAGGCCCCAGGCCGGGTCGACTCCAAGGGGACGCGGGAGACCGGCTTCGGAGGGAAAAGGCGGACCCGCCCCCGACCGCCCCGCCGTGTGGCACCCCGTTCACCTTCCGGCGGGCGGGCCGGTGTGAACCGGGGATGACGTGGGCCGCTCCCGGCGGCGGGCGGAAATGCGGCGCGGCGGGTGCGGTCCTGGTCGACCGGCGTGGTGGACCTTCCCTGCCGGGCCTCTGGTCTGCGTGTTCTCCGGGCGGCGCGAAATCCCGGGCGGCGTATGCGGGTTGCGGCAAGACCTCGGCCGGACACGGTCCCGTGACTTGCCGGACACGCTCGGGCAACGGAAGCGTCTTCAACTCTTGACACCCACCCCTTCAAGGCAGGAACCTTCCGACATCGACGCATGGGAGCGCTCCCACATCGGACGGTCCGCCCGCCCGAACGGCACTGCCCGTGCCCTCCCCCTTGAACCGCGCGGCACCCGCACTCACCGGCGACCCCGCCGCGCAGTCAGAACGCCAGCCCCACCCCGGAACGTCCCACCCGGAACAAGGAGTAGTGGAATGCGCATCACCCGCACCGTCGCCGGCCGGAGCCGCAGAGCCGCGGTTCTGGCCACCACGGGCCTGACGGTCCCGGCCCTGTTGCTGACCGGCTGCAGCAGCGACTCGGACTCGTCGGGCAGCACGGGCCCCGACGCGAACGGGAACATCACGCTGACCGTCGCCGACTTCGGGCAGTTCGGCTACAAGGAGGCCGGGCTCTTCGCCAAGTACCACGAACTGCACCCGAACATCACGATCAAGGAAGACGTCACCGCCGACGAGAAGATCTACTACCCCAAGCTGCTCCAGCAGCTGAACTCGGGCAGCGGTCTCGCCGACATCCAGGGCATCGAGGTCGGCCGGATCAAGGAGATCGCCGACACCAAGGCGGACTCCTTCGTCGACCTCGGCAAGGTGATCGACGTCGACGACTGGGTCTCCTGGAAGGCCAAGCAGGCCACCGCGCCCAGTGGCGCGGTGATCGGCGCGGGCACCGACATCGGTCCGATGTCCCTCTGCTACAACACCGACCTGTTCAGGAAGGCCGGTCTGCCGACCGACCGCGCGGAGGTCGCCAAGAAGGTCGCGGGCGGCTGGGAGGACTACATCGAGCTCGGTGAGGAGTACAAGAAGAAGGCCCCGGCGGGGACGTACTTCATGGACTCCGCGAGCGCCATGTTCAACGCGGTCGTGAGCTCGAACGCCGAGCAGTACTACGACGAGAGCGGCAAGCCGATCTACAAGGAGAGCCCCAGCGTCCAGCAGGGCTGGGACCTGGCCGCCGAGGTCGCGTCCAAGAAGCTCTCCCAGGGCCTCGCCCAGTTCGACACCAACACCTGGGTCCCCGCGCTGCGCAAGGGCACCATCGCCACCGTGGCCTGCCCCGCCTGGATGGCCGGTCAGATCTCTGCCAACGCCGGTGAGGGCAACAAGGGCAAGTGGGACATCACCACCGCGCCGGGTGCGACCGCCGCCAACTGGGGCGGCTCCTTCCTCACCGTGCCCAAGTCGGGCAAGAACGTCGAGGAGGCCGGCAAGCTCGTGAAGTGGCTGACCGCGCCCGAGCAGCAGGCGGCCGTGTTCAAGGCGATCGGTGTCTTCCCGTCCAACAAGGGCGCGTACGAACTGCCGGACGTGAAGAACGCGAAGCTCCCGTACTTCAACGACGCCCCGATCGGACAGATCTACGCCGACGAGGCCAAGTCCATCCCCGAGGCGGTGCTCGGCCCGAAGGACGGTGTCATCAAGGACACCATCTCGACCCAGATCACCAACATGGAGCAGCGGGGCACCAGCCCCGACAAGGCATGGAAGGCCGCGACCGACGCGATCGACAAGGCGATCGGCTGACCGCCGCCGGTGGGGGGGGGGCCCCCCCCCCCCCCCCCCCCCCCCCCCCCCCCCCCCCCCCACCCCCCCCCCCCACCCCCCCCCCCCCCCCCCCCCCCCCCCCCCCCCCCCCCCCCCCA
>NZ_JBHVWT010000001.1:815906-903203 GCF_042882135.1 Streptomyces sp. NPDC058240 | reverse complement strand
AACAAAGGCAACAAAAGGGGGAAAGGGGGGAACCACCCCAAAAAAGGAGGGGAGGGCGGAGACAGAAGGGGTAGAAAGGGAGGGGGGCGGCCTGCGTTGGGGGGGGGGGGCCCTGGGACCCCCCCCCACCGGCCTGCCCGCCCCTCCCCGTGCCCGCTCGAACCACCCAGCTCCAGCACCAGCCCCAGCCCCGGCCCACGCCCCGCCAGGGCGCCCCGTCACCCAGGGAAGGACTCCCGCCCGTGGCCACCTCGACTCCCACCCGGGACGCATACGCCCCGCCACCCGGCGGATCCCCGCACACGTCGGCCCGATCCGGCCGGCAGACCTGGCGGAGCCGGCTGTGGCGGTTCGACGACAAGGCATCGCCGTACGCCTACATAGCCCCGTTCTTCCTCGTCTTCGGTGCGTTCGGCCTCTATCCGCTGCTCTACACCGGATGGATCGCCCTGCACCGGGTGGAGATGACCGGTCTGAATCAGATGGAGTGGGTCGGCTGGGACAACTTCGACAAGATCCTGCACGACGCGGAGTTCTGGACGGCCGTCACCAACACCTTCCTGATCAGCGTCATGTCGACGGTCCCGCAGCTGCTCGTCGCACTGGGCCTGGCCCACCTGCTGAACTACCGGCTCCGCGCCAGCACCTTCTGGCGGACGGTCGTTCTCACTCCGTACGCCACCTCGGTGGCCTCCGCGGCTCTCGTCTTCGCCCTGGTCTTCCGGGCCGACGGCGGACTGCTGAACTGGGTACTGCACTTCGCCGGGCTCGGCGACACCAACTGGGCCAACGGCCACTGGACTTCGAAGATCGCGATCTCCGTCATCGTCATCTGGCGCTGGACCGGCTACAACGCCCTGATCTATCTGGCCGCCATGCAGGCCGTGCCGGCCGATCTGTACGAGGCGGCGTCGCTGGACGGCGCATCGCGCTGGCAGCAGTTCCGCAAGGTGACCATCCCCTCGCTGCGGCCCACGATCCTCTTCACGATCGTCATCTCGACCATCGGCTCCATGCAGCTGTTCGGCGAGCCGCTGCTGCTGGAGGGCGGCAGGCTCGGAGCCACCGGCGGCAATGAGAATCAGTACGAGACGCTCAGCGTCTACCTCTACAACTACGGCTGGAATCTCGGGCACCTCGGTCCGGCCGCCGCAGTGGCCTGGGCGATGCTCGCCCTCCTGCTGATCATCGCCGCGGTCAACCGGCTCATCGGCCGCTTCGTACGCACATCCGCGGTCTGACCGGGAGCGAATTCCATGACCATGACCAGTACCGTCAAAGCCCCGGAACCTACAGTTCCGCCCGCCCGCCGACGGGACACGCGGCGCCCGAGCCGGTTCAGGCCGGGCGCGGGCAAGCAGTTGCAGGGCGGCCCGTTCGCCTACATCGCCCTGGCCGTCGTCGGCATCGGCTCGCTGCTGCCGCTCTACTGGACGCTGGTGGCCGCGTCCCACACCCAGGACGAAGTGCTCGCCACCACACCGCCGTTCCTGCCCGGCGGGCGGCTGCTGCACAACCTCGACGCGGCCTGGAACCAGGCACACCTCGGCAAGGCGATCGTCAACAGCTTCCTCGTCGCCGGCTGCATCACGGCGGCGACGCTCTTCTTCTGCACCCTGGCCGGCTACGCCTTCGCCAAGATGCGCTTCCGGGGCCGCGGCGCGCTGATGACCGGCGTCATCGCCACGCTCACGATCCCGCCGCAGCTCAGTGTCGTCCCGCTGTTCATGATGATGTCCGACATCGGCTGGGGCGGGCAGCTGGAGTCGGTGATCTTCCCGACCCTGGTGAGCGCCTTCGGGGTGTTCTTCATGCGGCAGTACCTGAGCGAGGCGCTGCCCTACGAGCTCGTCGAGGCCGCCAGGATCGACGGCGCGAACAACTTCCGCATCGTGCGCAGCGTGGTCCTGCCGGTGGCCCGCCCCGCCATGATGGTGCTGGGGATGCTCACCTTCGTGCAGGCGTGGAACGACTTCTTCTGGCCCTACCTCGCCCTCAACCAGCAGAACCCCACGCTCCAGGTGGCCCTCGGCCAGCTGAGCGCCTCGTACACCCCGGACCAGAGCATCGTGATGGCCGGTGCGCTGATCAGCACGCTGCCGCTGCTCGTGGTGTTCGTGATCTTCGGCAAGCGGATCGTCGGCGGGATCATGTCCGGCGCCGTCAAGGGCTGACACCGCGTCATCCGCTTTCTCCTGCCTGTCCCTGCCCGTCCACCCTTGCCCGTCCACCCCTGGGAGCGCTCCCGCATGACTGCCGTACGACCCGACACCGCCCCGAAGGCCGCACCCGAGGCAGCGGAATTCCCGACCGGTTTCGTCTGGGGGGCGGCCACCGCCGCCTACCAGGTCGAGGGTGCCGCGGCCGAGGACGGCCGCACCCCTTCCATCTGGGACACCTTCAGCCGCACGCCGGGCAAGGTCCGCAACGGTGACACCGGAGACATCGCCGCCGACCACTACCACCGCTACCGCGACGACGTGGCGCTGATGAAGCGGCTCGGCCTGACGGCCTACCGCTTCTCCGTCTCCTGGTCCCGGGTGCAGCCCACCGGCCGCGGCCCCGCCGTCGAACGCGGCCTGGACTTCTACCGCAGGCTCGTCGACGAGCTCCTCGAAGCGGGCATCGCGCCCGTCGCCACCCTCTACCACTGGGACCTGCCCCAGGAACTGGAGGACGCGGGCGGCTGGCCCCAGCGGGTGACCGCCGAACGCTTCGCCGACTACGCGGACATCATGGCCGGAGCCCTCGGCGACCGCGTCAGCACCTGGACCACCCTCAACGAACCGTGGTGCTCGGCCTTCCTCGGCTACGGCTCCGGCGTGCACGCCCCCGGCCGCACCGAGCCCGCCGCCGCGCTGCGCGCCGCCCACCATCTCAACCTCGCCCATGGCCGGGCGACCGGGGTCCTGCGCGACCGCCTCCCCGCCGCCGCGCAGATCTCGGTCACCCTCAACCTCCACCACGTCCGCCCGCTGACCGGCAGCGCGGCCGACGCGGACGCCGCCCGCCGGATCGACGCGGTGGGCAACCGGATCTTCACCGGTCCGATGCTGCGCGGCGCGTACCCGGAGGACCTGCTCGCCGACACCGGGCACCTGGTGGACTGGCCGGAGCTGGTCCGGGACGGCGACCTGGCCACCATCTCCGGCCCGGTCGACGTCCTGGGCGTCAACTACTACACGCCGACGCTGGTCTCCACGCCCGCCGACGGCTCCGGCGACTCGCGCGACGACGGGCACGGCAACAGCGACCACTCCCCGTGGCCCGGCTCCGAGCACGTCGCCTTCCACCTCGCCGAGGGCCGGAAGCGCACCGCGATGAACTGGGCGATCGACCCGGACGGGCTGTACGAGCTGCTCGCCGACGTCTCCCGGGACCACCCCGGCCTGCCGCTGATGGTCACCGAGAACGGCGCCGCCTTCGACGACGACCTCTCGCCCGAGGGGCTGGTGGAGGACCCCGAGCGGATCGAGTACCTGCGCGGCCACCTCGACGCCGTGCGGCGGGCCGCGGCCGACGGGGTGGACGTCCGGGGCTACTTCCTCTGGTCCCTGATGGACAACTTCGAGTGGGCGTACGGGTACTCCAAGCGCTTCGGTGCCGTCTACGTCGACTACGACACCCAGCGCCGCATCCCCAAGGCGAGCGCCCACTGGTACGCCGACGTCATCCGCCGCCACGCGCTGCCCCCGGCCCCCGCCCCGTCCCCGGCCACCGGCCTCGGCTGAGTCCGCACCCCCCCGTCCCGCCTCCCGGGGACCCGGCCGCGGGAGGCCGGGTCCCCGTCGTTCCCCCCACGCTTGGTTTGCCCATCCGGCTGTGAGAAATTGACCGCGAACGGGAGGCAGCCATGACGGCAGCGCGAGTACGGAGCGGTGGCCGGCCCACGCTCGAAGAGGTCGCGGCACGGGCAGGGGTGGGGCGCGGCACGGCCTCGCGGGTCATCAACGGCTCACCACGGGTCAGCGCGCACACCCGCGAGGCGGTGGAGGCGGCCGTCGCCGAGCTGGGCTACGTACCGAATCGTGCGGCCCGCGCGCTCGCCGGGAACCGCACGGACGCCATCGCCCTGGTGGTGCCCGAGCCGGAGACCCGCTTCTTCGCCGAGCCGTACTTCTCCGACATCGTCCGCGGTGTCGGCGCGGCGCTCGCCGACACCGACATGCAACTGCTGCTCACCCTCGTCGGCAACGACCGCGAGCGCCGCCGGCTGGCCCAGTACCTGACCGCGCACCGCGTCGACGGCGTGCTGCTGGTCTCCGTCCACGCCGACGACCCGCTGCCGGACCTGCTGGAGCAGCTCGGCATGCCGGCCGTGATGAGCGGCCGCAGATGGGCCTGTGAAACGCTCGCCTCGGTCGACTCCGACAACTTCGGGGGCGCCGGCGCCGCGGTCGGCCATCTCGTCTCCCGGGGGCGCCGCGCCATCGCCACGATCACCGGACCCCGGGACGTCTACGGAGCGCAGCGCCGTCTCGACGGCTACCGCGAGGCGATGTCCGGGGCCGGTCTCGAACCGGACGAGCGGCTGATCGCCCCGGCCGACTTCACCGAGGAGGGCGGTGCACGGGCCATGCGCGAATTGCTCGCCCGCCGCCCCGACGTCGACGCGGTCTTCGCGGCCTCCGACGTCATGGCCGCGGGCGCCCGTCAGGTGCTGCGCGAGGCCGGCCGGCGCATCCCGGACGACGTGGCCCTCATCGGCTTCGACGACTCGGCGGTGGCCCGCCACATGGACCCGGCCCTCACCAGCGTGCGCCAGCCGATCGAGGAGATGGGCCGCACGATGGCCCGCGTACTGCTCAAGGAGATCGCGAGCGAGAGCCAGGAGCGCCCGCAGATCGTGCTCCCCACCGAACTGGTCGTCCGCGACTCCTCGTGACGACCGTCACACGGCCGTCCGCTGAGAGGGGCTCAGACACGGGAAGGGCCCCGGTCCGAAGACCGGGGCCCTTCCCGTCAGGGTGAGTAACGGGACTCGAACCCGCGACATCCTGGACCACAACCAGGTGCTCTACCATCTGAGCTATACCCACCATGTCCGGTCTTTTTCTGACCGGCCGAGAAAAAGTGTACAGGGTCCGAGAGGGTGCTCGCTCCCCAGTTGTTCAGCCGCTGATCCCGGCCCCCGAAAGGGCCATGACCAGCGGCTTCACAAGGTCCTACGGCGCGGGCGGCGCGACGCGTGCCGCGATGGCCTTCGCGCGCTCCGAGTCCGGACCGGGCTGCGGCACGAAGACCGCCTCGCGGTAGTAGCGCAGCTCCGTGATGGAGTCACGGATGTCCGCGAGCGCCCGGTGGTTGCCGTTCTTGGCCGGGCTGTTGAAGTACGCCCTCGGGTACCAGCGGCGCGCCAGCTCCTTGATCGAGGAGACATCGACGATCCGGTAGTGGAGGTAGCTCTCCAGGGCCGTCATGTCCCGCGCCAGGAAACCGCGGTCGGTGGAGACCGAGTTCCCGCAGAGCGGCGCCTTGCCGGGCTCCTTCACGTGCTCGCGGACGTAGTTCAGCACCTGGGCCTCGGCGTCGGCCAGGGTGGTGCCCCCGGCCAGCTCGTCGAGGAGGCCCGAGGCGGTGTGCATCTGCCGCACCACCTCGGGCATGGTCTCCAGGGCCGCGTCCGGCGGGCGGATCACGATGTCCACCCCTTCGCCGAGCACGTTCAGCTCCGAGTCGGTGACCAGTGCGGCCACCTCGATGAGTGCGTCTTCCGTCAACGAGAGCCCGGTCATCTCGCAGTCGATCCACACCATGCGATCGTTCATGGCCCCACCCTACGGGGCGCTCCGCTGCCCCGGCAGGGTCGGGCGGCCGGTCGTGTACGCGTCGGGGCCGGGCTTCCCCTGCTCCGACTGGACCGTACCGGCCGACGGCGACGCGACGGCATGCGGGCCCGGCGAGGTGGCCGTGGCCGTGGCACGCCGGATCGCCGCGTTGCCCTGGGCGGGTACGACCGGCTCGGTCGCCGTGGCCACCGGCTCCGCGCCACCGCCCTGCGGACGACGGGCCCGGTAGGCGGCCCGGTACGCGGCGGGGGAGGAGCCCAGCTGACGCCGGAAGTGTCCGCGCAGCGCGACCGGCGAGCGGAAGCCGCAGCGGCCCGCCACCTCGTCGACCGAGTACTCGGATGTCTCCAGCAGCCGTTGCGCCTGCAGCACCCGCTGGGTGATCAGCCACTGGAGCGGTGCGCTGCCGGTGAGCGAACGGAACCTGCGGTCGAAGGTCCGCCTGCTCATGTAGGCGCGCGCGGCCAGCGTCTCCACGTCGAACTGCTCGTGGAGATGCTCCAGTGCCCAGGCCACGACCTCGGCGAGCGGGTCGGAGCCGATCTCCTCAGGTAAAGACCTGTCGAGGTAGCGCTCCTGGCCGCCACTGCGCCGCGGCGGCACGACGAGCCGGCGGGCCAGTGCCCCGGCGGCCTCCGTGCCGTGGTCCGTGCGGACTATGTGCAGACAGAGATCGATCCCGGCTGCTGTCCCCGCGGAGGTGAGCACATCGCCGTCGTCGACGAACAGCTCACGCGGATCGACATGGACCGACGGATAGCGCTTGGCCAGCGTCGGTGCGTACATCCAGTGTGTGGTCGCCGGGCGGCCGTCCAGCAGGCCGGCTGCGGCGAGCACGAACGCGCCCGTGCACAGCCCGACGATGCGGGCGCCCTCCTCGTGGGCGCGGCGCAGCGCCTCCAACGCCTCGGCGGGCGGCGGCGAGGTGATCGAACGCCAGGCGGGCACCACGACGGTGCCGGCCCTGCTGATCGCCTCCAGCCCGTAGGGCGCGGTGAGTTCGAGTCCCCCGGTGGTCCGCAGCGGTCCTTCTTCCCCGCCGCAGACGAGGAGTCGGTAGCGCGGAACTCCCGCGTCCTGGCGGTCGATTCCGAACACGGAGAGCGGGATCGAACTCTCGAAGATGGGGCCGCCGCTGAACAGCAGCACGGCGACGACTTCTCGTCGTCGACGTCCACTGAGCTTCCGTACAGCCTCCGTTGCGGCGGCGGAGTCCTGGCTCATGACGCTAAGCCCCCCTCGGTGTTCGCGTCTCCCTGGTCCTTACGGGCCTGTCGCACCTGCACTTTTCCCCTCGGTCCTGCACGAGTTCCCCAGACTTCGATACCCAAGATCGAATCTACTGCGTCCCGTGGTGCCGGCGTGACAAGTTCACCAACCGGCGTTATGTCGACAAGGCCACTTGGCGGGAAGCATTCGATCACGAAGCGTTTCATCCGAAAGCCGTGCAGGGAAGTGCGTCTGGCGTTCATGGCCCGTCCCCGTTGGGTGGAAGCGTACCGCGCGGTCTCTTCCTGCCTGGTGGCAAGGGGGTTGATCGGCCAATTCGGCAAGGAATGGGCACGGGTATGAAGTTGGCTGAAAATAGACGGTTGTGCATACGTGATTCAGTCATTCAACCGGCGCACAACCCGGGTGATCAACCGCTTCTTTGCGCCCCCTGGGCAGGTCGGACGGCTGATCGTACGGAATCGGGCGGTGGCGACCGGCAGCGACCGGATTCCGCCCGCCGGGCCGGTGTCGGTTCCCGGCCGGGCCGATCGCCGGGGGCGGGGCGGACGGGCCGGAGCGGGTGCGGTGGGACGCCCGGGGCGGGGTACCGGGCCCCGGCGGTCGGCAGCGGGGCGGTGATCCGTTCCGGGGCCGCTCCGGGGTGCGGGGGCCGCGCTCGGGTCCGGGGGTGACGGATCCGGATCCGTCCGGTCACCGAGGGCAGCCGTCCCGGCCCGGCAGCGTCGGTGTACAGCACAAGCGGCATTGCCATACGGGTCCGCCTCGGGCATGCTCCGTGAAACGTCGCGCGCGCTTTGCGCGGGTCTGGGCAGTGGAGGAGTGGCGCCGTACCCTTGGGGGTAAGGGGTTGGGAAGATGATTCCCGGACACCGCATCACCGCCCGCTGACGCACCTTCCCCAAGTCGCTCTCCTCACGAGGACTCTCTTCGCCGAGACACCGATGGCCGGTCACGAAATCCCCGAACCCGCCGACCGCAAGCAGGTAGCCGACCCCGTGTCGGACCCGCAGACGGTCGAAGAAACACGTCACTCCTGCGATCCCGCGTTCCGCCATGGGGTCGTCGTCGGCTTCGACGGCTCGACCTCCAGTGAGCGCGCCCTCGCCTATGCCATCGGGATGGCCCGAAGATCAGGCTCCGGCCTGATCATCGTCCATGTCGCCAACCGGCTGCCGACCACGGTCTGGGCAGGCTGCGAGCCGCCCGTCTTCGTGGACGTGCCCGATCACCGCACCGAGGTGCTCGGTCTGGAGCTCGCCTGCGCGGACTACCTCTCCGAGGTTCCCTGGGTCCTCGTCGAGCGGGGCGGGGACATCTGCCACGAGCTGGAGGAGGTCGGCCGGGAGTACTCGGCCGACGCCATCGTCGTCGGCTCCACGCACGGCATCGTCGGCCGCATCTTCGGCTCGGTGGCGGGACGCCTCGCGCGGCGTGCGCAGCGCCCGGTCGTCGTCATCCCCTGAGCGCCCGACGCCCCGGCGACCTCTTCCGTCACTCCTGTGTTCCGTCGGCCGGTCCCTCGTTCGACATGGCGTCAACTCGTCTGCGTAAACCGGCAATTCATGTCGGGCGGAGGCAGATGGCGCGCTCGCGGAGCGGCCTGCCGCGGACAACGGCGTCCCTGTGGGAAGCGCCCGGCACCTCCACCCCCGGTCATCTCGCCCCGGGAATCGCCCTGTTGGCGTTCGGTATCGGTCACCCCGGCGCCGTGGAGGCCGGCGACGGAGCGGCCCCGTACCCGCGCTCGCGGTGGGTACGGGGCCGTTCTGCGCGCCGGGCGCGCGTGAGCTGTTGTGTGCGCGGGCCTATTCGACGGTGACGGACTTCGCCAGGTTGCGCGGCTTGTCGATGTCACGGCCCATGGCCAGCGCCGTGTGGTACGCGAAGAGCTGGAGCGGGATGCCCATCAGGATCGGGTCCAGCTCGTTCTCGTTCTTCGGCACGACGATGGTGTGGTCGGCCTTCTCCTGCACCTGGTGGGCGACGGCGAGGATGCGGCCGCTGCGGGCCTTGATCTCCTCCATCGCGGCGCGGTTCTTCTCCAGCAGGTCGTCGTCCGGCACGATCGCCACCGTCGGCATCGCGGGCTCGATCAGCGCCAGCGGCCCGTGCTTCAGCTCGGAGGCCGGGTACGCCTCGGCGTGGATGTACGAGACCTCCTTGAGCTTCAGCGAGGCCTCGCGGGCAACGGGGTAGCCGCGCACCCGGCCGATGAACATCATCGACTTGGCGTCCGCGTACTCGGCCGCCATCTTCTTGATCTCGTCCTCGTTCGCCAGGATCTCGCTGATCTGGGCGGGCAGCCTGCGCAGCCCCTCGATGATCCGCTTGCCGTCGGCGACCGACAGGTCCCGGATCCGGCCCAGGTGCAGCGCGAGCAGCGCGAACGCGACGACCGTGTTGGTGAAGCACTTGGTGGAGACGACGCACACCTCGGGACCGGCGTGGACGTACGTACCGCCGTCCGCCTCCCGGGCAATCGCCGAACCCACCACGTTGACGACACCGAGCACCCGGGCGCCCTTGCGCTTGAGCTCCTGGACGGCGGCCAGCACGTCGTACGTCTCGCCGGACTGCGAGACCGCGACGTACAGCGTGTCCGGGTCGACGACCGGGTTGCGGTAGCGGAACTCGGAGGCGGGCTCGGCGTCCGCGGGGATGCGGGCCAGCTCCTCGATCAGCTGGGCGCCGATCTGGCCCGCGTGGTACGAGGTGCCGCAGCCGAGGATCTTGATCCGGCGGACCCCGCGCGCCTCACGGGCGTCCAGGTTGAGGCCGCCCAGGTGCACGGTGGCGAAGCGGTCGTCGATCCGGCCGCGCAGCACCCGGTCGACGGCGTCGGCCTGCTCGGAGATCTCCTTGTGCATGTACGTGTCGTGGCCGCCCATGTCGTACGACTCGGCCTCCCACTCCACGGTGGTCGGCGTGGCTGTCGTGGACGAGCCCTCCGTGGTGTACGTACGGAAGTCGTCGGCCTTGAGGGTGGCCATCTCGCCGTCGTCCAGGGTGACGACCTGGCGGGTGTGGGCGACCAGCGCGGCGACGTCCGAGGCGACGAACATCTCCTTCTCGCCGATGCCGAGCACGACCGGGGAGCCGTTGCGGGCGACGACGATGCGGTCGTTGAAGTCGGCGTGCATGACGGCGATGCCGTACGTGCCCTCGACCGAGCGCAGCGCCTCGCGGACCTTCTCCTCCAGGGTGTCCGCCTGGGCGCGGGCGATCAGGTGGACCAGCACCTCGGTGTCGGTCTCGGAGAGGAAGACGACGCCGTCGGCGACGAGCTTCGCACGGAGCTCGGAGGCGTTGTCGATGATGCCGTTGTGGACGACGGCGACCTTGTTCTCGGCGTCCAGGTGCGGGTGCGCGTTCTCGTCGCTCGGGGCGCCGTGGGTGGCCCAGCGGGTGTGGGCGATACCGGTGGTGCCGGTGAAGCGCTTGGGAACGCGGGCCTCCAGCTCGCGGACCCGGCCCTTCGCCTTGACCATCCTCAGGGCGGCGGGCTTGCCGGCCGACGCCTTGCCGGTGATCACGATGCCCGCGGAGTCGTAACCCCGGTACTCCAGCCGCTGCAGCCCTTCCAGCAGCAGCGGAGCCACATCACGCTTCCCGATATATCCGACGATTCCGCACATAAAGTCTCTGCCCCTCCATCGACGTACCTGTGGTGCCCGTTGCTCAGCCGTAGACGATGCGGCGCAGCTGGCGGAGCGAGAGCTCCGGCGGCGCGACCGCGCGGTGCGGCAGCTCGGCCGCGATCCGCTCGAAGATCTCCGCGTTGACCAGACCGCCGGACTGCAGTTCGCGGTGGCGGCGGCGGACGAAGTCGTCGGTCGTCTCGTCGAAGTACGCCAGCACGTCGAGGATCACCCGGGCGGCTTCACCGCGCTGGAGCGCGGTGCTGCGCACCAGGTGGTCGATGAGGTCGTCATGCGACGGGCGGCGTTCGAGCACTCGTTGATATTGCGATGGGCGGGGCGCTTACGCAACAATTCTGCCCGATATCGGGCAGGGTCGGGTGTGATTACGCTCTCGAACGGGCCCGGAACGGCGTTCCGGGCCCGTGCTCGCGACAGCTCCGGGCCGCCTACAGGCGCTTGAGGACGGCCTGTTTGGCGGCGCTGAACTCGTCGTCGGTGAGAACCCCGGACCGGTGCAGCTCGCCGAGCTCGCGCAGCCGGCGCAGCAGTACGTCGTGATCGTCGCCGGACGACGCGGCCGGGACGGGTGCCGCGGGTGCGGCCGGGGCCGCGATCTCCGCGGGCGCGGCGCCTCCGGGGGCGGGACCCGCCCCCGCCGCATCGGGCAGCCGTACCAGGACCGCCGCCGCGACCAGGACCGCCGTGTACTCCTTCTTGGACAGCCCCCACAGATCCAGCGAGTACGGGTCGTCCTCGGCCGCCGGGGCCGACGCCGGGCCCTCGCGCCGCACGAAGCGCAGATGCCCGTTCTCCAGACCGATGGCGGGCACCCAGTGCACGCCGGTCACCTCCGAGACCGGGAACGCGACCGGGCCGCCCGAGGTCTTGACCTCGTTGGCCTTCCAGTTCCAGGTGAGGCGGACGGTCTCCCCGTCGAACGAGGCCGTGCCGTCCCCGCCGCCACCGGCGACCGGCACCGAGGGCCCCGGCAGCAGGAAGCCGTCCACCGCGCCGGTGGGCACCTGCTCGACCAGCAGGGCGCTGCGCACCTCGTCGACGAAGTACTCCGCCAGCCCGCTCCGGTCCTTCTCCACGGTCAGTTGGTAGGGGTCCGCGGCGTCCTTGAGCCTGCCGTCGGCCGCGCGCAGCACCGGGCACGCGCCGTCGCGCAGCCGCAGTCGCAGCCGGCCGCCCTTGCGGTCCGGCTCGAAGGAGATGCCCGCCAACGCCCGCAGCGGGACGACGCGTTCGCCCAGCTCCTGCCGGAGCGGATGGATGCCCTTACCCCGGCCCGGCACGATCCGCACCGTTTCGCCGTCGAAGGTCCAGGTTCCGTCGCGCTGGGTTATTTCCGCCATGCGGCAGATTCTCTCAGCAGTGCAACGGGGAAGTGGTCTACACCTTGACCATACGTGAGGCGCACGATACGCATGGTGATGGTTCGGTTGCTCAGGAGATCCACAGGTGTGAACCCGTCGAAAGGGACCCGGCTTGTGAGACTGCACAGGACACAGCGCACCGCCCTTCCCCGCCTTCTCGGCTCGCTGCTGCTCGTCACGGCGGCCGGGATCTCCAGTGTCGGCGCGACAACGGAGAGACCGGCGGCGAACAGCGGCCCGGCCGCCGCCGCCTCGCCCCGTCCACTCGGCCAGATCGTGCCCGCCCCCGCCGAGGCGAAGCCCGGCGGCTCCCCGTACACCATCACGGCGGACACCAGGATCCGCGTCGACGGCTCCGGTGAGGCCCGACGGGTCGGCGACTACCTGGCGGGTGTGCTGCGCCCGTCCACCGGATACCCGCTGCCGGTCACCGGCGACGCCGGCAACGGCATCCGGCTGCGTCTCGACTCCCACAACGGCGCACTGGGCGCCGAGGGCTACAGCCTGAAGTCGAGCCGCGGCTCCGTCACCATCACCGCACGCGGCCCCGCGGGACTCTTCCACGGCGTCCAGACGCTCCGCCAACTGCTCCCGGCCGACGTGGAGAAGAAGAGCCCCCAGAAGGGCCCGTGGACGGTCGCGGGCGGCACGGTCACGGACGCGCCGCGCTACGCGTACCGCAGCGCGATGCTCGACGTCTCCCGGCATTTTTTCTCCGTCGCCGAGGTCAAGCGCTACATCGACCAGCTCGCCCTCTACAAGATGAACAAGCTCCATCTGCATCTCTCCGACGACCAGGGCTGGCGGATCGCCATCGACTCCTGGCCGCGGCTCGCCACGTACGGCGGGCAGACGGAGGTCGGCGGCGGCCCCGGCGGCTACTACACGAAGAGCGACTACAAGGAGATCGTCCGGTACGCCTCCTCCCGCTATCTGGAGGTCGTGCCGGAGATCGACCTGCCCGGCCACACCAACGCGGCACTCGCCTCGTACGCGGAGCTGAACTGCAACGGGGTCGCGCCGCCGCTGTACACCGGCACCAATGTCGGCTTCAGTTCGCTCTGCGTCCCGAAGGCCGTCACGTACGACTTCGTGGACGACGTGGTCCGTGAGCTCGCCGCGCTCACGCCCGGCAAGTACCTCCACATCGGCGGCGACGAGGCGCACTCCACCAGCCACGAGGACTATGTGGCGTTCATGGACAAGGCGCAGGCCATCGTCGGCAAGTACGGCAAGACCGTGGTGGGCTGGCACCAGCTGACCGGGGGCACGCCGGTGAAGGGCGCGGTCGCCCAGTACTGGGGTTACGACCAGACGGGCGCCGCCGAGCGCAAGCAGGTCGCGGACGCCGCCGTGAACGGCACGAAGCTGGTGCTGTCCCCGGCCGACCGCAGCTACCTCGACATGAAGTACGACAAGGACACCAAGCTGGGCCTGGCCTGGGCCGGCTACGTATCGGTCCAGCGCTCGTACGACTGGAACCCGGCGACCTACCTGGCCGGCGCACCGGAGGGCTCGGTCCTCGGGGTCGAGGCGCCGCTCTGGTCGGAGACCCTGACCGACAGCGACGAGATCGAGCAGATGGCGTTCCCCCGGCTGCCCGGGGTCGCGGAGCTCGGCTGGTCGCCTGCGGCCACGCACGACTGGGACGCGTACAAGGTACGGCTGGGGGCGCAGGGGCCGAGGCTCTCGGCGCTCGGCGTCGACTACTACCGGGCGCCGCAGGTCCCCTGGGCCGCCGAGTGAGGTGACCGGGACCGTCCGGCGGCCGGGTACCTTCCCGGTCGCCGGACGGTCCCGGTGCCCGCGCTCTACTCGCCCCCGGCCGCCGCCTCGCGCAGCTGCTCCTCGCTCATCCCGCGGCGGACCGACGAACGTCACGCGCCCGCGGTCGAACCCGCGCTCACGCACCAGGTGCCGGCGCAGCGCCCGGACCTGCGAGGACTCGCCCGCGATCCAGACGTACGGCGTCCCCCCGGGCAGTTCGGCCGCCTCGACGGCCGCGGTGGCCGCGGGTGCGCCCTCGTCCCGTACGAGCCAGGTGATCTTGGCCCTGGCGGCGGTGTTGAGGGCCTGGCGGTCCTGGGTGTGCTGAACCTCCAGCCAGACCCGGGCCTTCATGCCTGCGGGCAGCCACTCCAGGGCGGCGGCCGCGGCGGGCAGCGCGGTCTCGTCGGCCCAGATCAGCACCCAGTCGGTGTCCCCGGGAGGGCGGAAGCGGACGGCCGTGTTGTCCTCGACGGCCGGGCCCAGCGCCGTGAGCCGGTCGCCGGGGGAGGCGTCCGCGGCCCAGCGGCAGGCGGGGCCGCCGTCCCCGTGCAGCGCGAAGTCGATGTCGATCTCGGTCGCCCCGTCGGGCGTCGTGCGCTGGGCGCGCACGGTGTACGAGCGCATCACGGCCCGTACGTCCTCCGGCAGGGCCCGCCAGGCGGCGAACCAGTCGCCGTTCCCGTCGACCGGGACGACCGGTTCGGACTGCCCCGGGTGCGGCAGGAACAGCGACAGGCTCTGGTCGCGTCCGCCGGCGGCGAAGCCGTCGAGTCCCGGGCCGCCGAAGGTGATCCGGAGCATGGAGGGGCCGAGCCGCCGGGTCCGCGTGACCGTCAGGCCGAAGAACCGGAACGGGGCTGTGGGGGGTGCGACGGACGTCGTCATGCGGGGGTCCTCCCAGGAACCGGAAGCGAAGCCGGGAACCGGCCGCCGGGCATTCTTGGGAAGGTTAGCCTAACCTCATTGGGGTTTCGGGGGTGCCTCGGGGTCGTCGGCGGCGACCGACGCGAGGTCGTCCAGCAACTCCAGGTCCGGGAGGCGTAGTTCCAGGCGGGGCGTGCGGAGGCGGAGCCCGTACAGGGGCCAGTGCTGCGGCTTCATGGACGGACTCTGCCGGGCGGGGCGGCGCGCTGTCGAGCGGATTCCCCGGTCGGCCGCACCGTGGGCTCTTCCGGCGGAGCGCCGCGGTCGCGTGCGTCGGCCACGTGCCAGGCGTCGCGAACGGTCAGGGGCGCGGCCAGGGGCGGCCGCCCAGGCGCTCGATGTCGGTGTTGAAGCGCCTCAGGTAGGCGGCGAAGCCGGAGATGTCCTCGTCCGACCAGTTGGCCATGACCCGCTCCAGGGAGCTGACGAGGCCCTCGCGTTCCGCGTCGAGCATGCGGGCGCCCTCGTCGGTGATCCGGAACTTGCGGGCCATGCCGCCCTCGGGGTCCGGGATGCGTTCCACGAGTCCGGCGCGCACGGCCGCCGCGGTCTGCCGGTTGAGGGTGGAGGCGTCGAGCCCGAAGGCGTCGCTGAGCTCGCCGATCGACATCGGCCCCTGGATGCGGACGCGGCTGAGCAGGATGTAGGCGCTGTGGTCCATCAGGCCGTCCTTGCGCCGCCCGCCCTTGTTCTGCAGGAGGCCGTGGCGGCTGAGGAGCATCTGCTCGTACTCGACCTCGTGTGTGGGCCTGGTCATGCGCCTGCCGCCTCCTGCGGTCGTCCGGGCGTCCCGGCGTTTCCGGATGTCGGCCCCCATCCTCCCATAGGTCTATGCAACGTACACGTGACGTGCTCGATGCATAGAGTGTGTACGATGCATAATCTTCTTCCGATACATACCCGAGGAGTCCCGGATGGGTGCCCCCCAGCCATCAACCCGCACCGGCGGTGTCGTCGCCACGCTGGCCATCGCCGGCACCACGGCGGCGATCATGCAGACCCTGGTCACCCCGCTCATCGCGGAGTTGCCGCGGATCCTGAACACCACCCCCTCGAACGCGGCGTGGGTGATCACCGTCACCCTGCTGGTGTCCGCCGTCTGCGTGCCCGTCTCCGGACGTCTGGGCGACATGGTCGGCAAGCGCCGGATGCTTCTGGTGTGCTCCGTGCCGCTGGTGGTCGGTTCGGTGGTGTGCGCGCTCTCCTCGTCCGTCGTCCCCATGATCGTCGGCCGCGGTCTGCAGGGCATGGGCATGGGCGTGCTGCCGCTCGGCATCGCCCTGCTGCGTGACGTGGTCCCGGCGGAGAAGCTCAGCTCCTCCATCGCGCTGGTCAGCGCCTCCATGGGGATCGGCGGCGCGCTCGGCCTGCCGATCGCCGCGGCGGTCGCCCAGTACACGAACTGGCGGGTGCTGTTCTGGGGTTCGGCCGGCCTGGCCACCGTGGTCGCGGTGCTGATCTGGTTCCTGATCCCCGACGTGCCGGCCGGCGCCAAGGGCCAGCGGTTCGACGTGCTCGGCGCGCTCGGCCTCGGGGTGGGCCTGGTCTGCCTGCTGCTCGCGGTCTCCAAGGGTGCCGACTGGGGCTGGGGCTCGGCCACCACGCTCGGCCTGTTCGCCGCCGCCGTCGTGGTGCTGCTCGCCTGGGGCCTGTGGGAGCTGCGCACCCGGGACCCGTTGGTCGACCTGCGCACCACCGCGCGCCCCCGGGTGCTGATGACCAACCTCGCCTCCGTCTTCGTCGGCTTCGGCATGTACGCCAGCATGCTGATCTCGCCGCAGCTTCTGCAGCTCCCCTCCGCCACCGGCTACGGCCTGGGCCAGTCGATGCTCGCGGCGGGTCTGTGGCTGGCGCCCGGCGGCATCATGATGATGATCGTCTCCCCGCTCGGCGGGAAGCTCAGTGACGCCCGCGGTCCGAAGTTCACCCTGGTATGCGGCGTCCTGGTCATCGCGGGCGGCTACGGCCTGTCGCTGGCGCTCATGGGCTCCGCGTGGGGCCTCATGGTGGTGGGCATGGTGACCAGCAGCGGTGTCGGCCTGGCGTACGGTGCGATGCCCGCACTGATCATGGGCTCGGTCCCGCTGTCCGAGACCGCCGCCGCCAACGGCTTCAACACGCTCATGCGCTCCCTCGGCACATCGATCGGCGCCGCCGTGATCGGCGTGGTCCTCTCCCACATGAACGTCACCATGGGCGGCCACAGTCTCACCTCCGAGGACGGCTTCCGTACGGGGCTGCTGATCGGCTGCGGCGTCGCCCTGGTCGCGGCGGTGATCGCGGCCGCCATCCCGGCGGCGCGCCGCGTCGAGGCCGGCGCCGACGCCGCGCCCGAACAGGCCACGGTCAAGGCCTGACCTACGGTTCGCGGTTCGCGATTGGCGTGACGCCGCCCGGTATCCGTACCTGCGCAGCACAGGCGGAACGCGGACCGGGCGGCGGTATCGCCGCCCCTCCCGGTAAGGTGACGATCTTCGGACGGTGTCAGCCTCCGGAGCCCCGAAGGCGAACGCCCATGACACACCCTGTCCCGCACTCCGCCCGCCGTCGCCTCGACGCCGCACTGGACGGCCTCGCCGCCACCTTCCGCGGAATGACCGCCCACCCCGACGAGCACAACTGCGAGTGCCACTGGGGCAGTGCCGAGGACGTCGCCCGGCTCAAGGTCCCGGACGTCGAGCTGTACGACGATCTCCTGCAACGCACCTGGCGGGCTCCCGACTGGAGCGACCACGCGTCGGTGCTGCGCCGGATCCTCCCTCAGTTCGCCCGGTCCCTCGTCGCGGGCCGCATCGAAGCCTTCCTCGGCCCGGAGGAGATCGGCCGTTCGTTCGACCGGGGTCAGTGGCAGCAGTGGCCGGACGAACAGGCCGCTGCGGTACGGGAGTTCCTCCACGCCTGGTGGTCCCACACACTCACCGACCCGGCCCCGGCCGTCCCCGCCCACGACCTCCTCGCCCTGAACGTCGAGGCATCCGGCACGCTCACCCCGTGGCTCACTCACTGGGAGACGCAGACCGGCGCCCCGGCCACCCAGCACCTCGCCGAGGCCGCCGCCCACTGGGAGTACCACCTCCTCGGCGACGAACTCCCCTGGGCCGCCTGGGACGACGAGGACGACGAGGGCGAGAGGCGCGCCGAACTGACGGCCTGGCTGCTGGACCACGCCCGACCCCGCCTCATCGCCCGCGGCGCACCCGACGAACTGCTCCACCGCATACGCCTGCTCGGCCTCATCGGTCCCGCCCGCTGGGAGGACCCGCACTGGCCCGGCCACCGCTACTGACTCATCGGCCCCGCCCAGGGGGCTCAGACGGTGACCCGGGGCTGCGCCGGGCCGAGGTAGTGCACCGCGGTCTGTTCGGCGTGCGGGGCGAGCAGGCCCTGCAACCCCCTGGCCGCGGCCGTGAGGAGATGGCCGTCGCGTGCGGCGTGGAGGGTTTCGAGGACGAAGGCGACGTGCGTGGAGTCCTCGGTGACGCGGGTGCGGTGGGCGTCGCGGTGGTTCCAGTGGCGGGTCAGGACATCGATGGTGTCCGCGTAGACGATCTCGCCGGGCTTCGGGTTCTCGGTGGTGTCGGGCTCGCCGAGCGGGGTGAAGGACTCGGTGCCGTCCGCCCGGCGGATGACGACCTCGCCGGTGACGTGGTCCAGGTCGAAGGCCCCGGCGGGCAGGCCGTGCTGGACGGAGACGACGTTGTAGGAGTCGACGGCCGGGTTGATGCGCGGCAGCGCGCCCTTCTTGGCGAGGCGGCGGCCGAGCGCGTCGACGCTGGGGCGGATGCGGCGCGGGTTGGTGCCGAAGGAGCGGTAGGCGGTGTGCCACGCCTCGATCCGGGGGTCGGTCTCGTCGGCGGGCTGCCAGGTTCCCTCGGCGAGCTGCTGCTCCAGGTCCGCCAGGGCGGCGGCGGTGTCGGGCCAGGGTTCGTGGCCGCGCATGCCGGTGGCGGTGACCAGGGCGATGAGGGTGTCGGGGAAAGCGTCCGCGACGGCGGGGGTGAGGTGGAAGGCGGGCATGGCGGGGTTCCGTTCCTTGGTGCGGTGCGGTGCGGTGCGGTGCGGTGCGGTGAGGTGAGGTGAGGTGAGGTGAGGTGGCGGGCGCCGGGATCTCGCTCAGGTCAGGGCGAGGAGGCCGACGGCGACGGCGGCGGTGCCCAGGCCGACGAGCTGGCCGCGGTGGATGCGTTCGGCGAGCACGCCGCGGGCGAGCAGGACCGTGCCCGCCGGGTAGAGGGCGGTGATCACGGCGACGACGGTGAGGTCCCCGCTGCGGGCGGCGAGCAGGAACAGCAGGTTCGCCATGGAGTCCAGCATGCCCGCGGCCGCCGACATCGCGTACGCGGGCCGCTCGGAGCCCAGCTTGCGGTGCATCAGCCCCGCCGCGACCAGGGTGACGGCCGAGGAGACCGCCCGGCCCACGATCAGCGGGGCCACACCGCTGTCGGACGGCGCCTGGTGCAGAAAGATCAGCTGAAGGGCGATGGCGGCGCCCGCGCCGAGGGCCAGCAGCAGCGCGGTACGGGAGGGGCGCGCCGTCCCGGCGCCGTGTCCGGCGCTGACCAGCACCACCGCCGCCAGCGCGAGCGGCAGACCCACCAGACCGGCGGCGCCCAGGTGCTCGCCCTGCGTCAGCCCCACCCCGACCGGCAGCGCGGCGGACACCAGCGCGGTCACCGGCGACAGCACGTTCATCGGGCCGATCGCCAGGGTCCGGTAGAGCATGGCGAACGCGGCGGCCGAGGCGACCCCCGACGCGGCACCCCAGCCGAGGGCGCCGGCACTGAACGAGGCGCCCAGGAACGGCCACAGCAGCAGCTCGACCGCGAGACTGGCCGGGGCGGCGATCATCACGGTCCGCAGCACGTGTGCCTTGCGGGCACCGAGACCGCCGAGGAAGTCGGCGCACCCGTAGGCGAGTGAGCTGCACAGAGCCAGCAGCAGAGCGAGCACGGCACATCCCTTACTATTCAGTGGAACGACCGCACCGTACAACGGACCGACCATGCTGTGTCAACCAAACGACTGCATGGTGCATTGAAGTGGTCCACTTGCAAGGATGGTGATCAGGTGGCCGAGACAGCCGCAGCTCTGCGGACGGTCGCGCACAATGTCCGGGCGGCCCGCACCCGCGCGGGCCTGTCCCTGGAGGAACTCGGCCGGCGCGCCCAGGTCAGCAAGGGGGCTCTGGTGGGGCTGGAGAAGGCCCAGGGCAACCCCAACCTGGCCACACTGGTCCGGCTGGCCGACACCCTCGGCATCTCGGTGTCCGCCCTGATGCAGGGGCCGCCCGAAGGCCGTGTCCGCGTCGTGGCCGCCGACGCCGTGGCGCCACTGTGGACCGGAGCGCGGGGCAGCGAGGCCCGGCTCATGCTGACGACCTCGGGCCCGGCCCCCGTCGAGCTCTGGCGCTGGCAGCTGCAACCGGACGAGGAGTACCCCAGCCATCCCCACCAGGCCGGAGTCGTGGAGACCATCAGCGTCACCTCCGGCCGGATGACCCTGGTCGTCGACGGCACCGAGCACGCCCTCGAAGCCGGACAGACCGCCACGTTCGACGGCGACACCTCACACGCCTACCGCGGCGCGGGCACCGAACCCTGCGACCTGATCATGACGGTCCACCTGCCGGCCGGCCCCGCCGTCACGGCCTGAGAGGCTGTCGGGTGACCTCCGATCGGGAAGCGTGCGTGCCAGACCGTGGCTGCCCGATTGGAAGTCACCCGACAGCCTCTGAGCCGACCTGCGCAACGAACGGTGTTCAGCGCGGGACCCAGTGGTCGGCGGTGCGCCCCGGTACCGCTTACGAGCGGCGGCAGTTGCGGGCGATCGAGGCGCTGCATCGGCTGCGGCACAAGGGCTTGGGTGGGTGACCGGGCCGGAGGGCACCTCCGCCGACCGGTGGGCGGGTGGCCCCGGCATACGATCCGCGCATGATCGAAGGCGAGTTGGTCAGGCTCCGCGCACTGCGGGCAGCGGACGCGGAGCACCATCTCCGGTGGCGCAACGACCCGGAGGTGGTGCACTGGGCCACGGGTGGCGACCCGTGCTTCGGACCGGTCACGGCGGAGGCCATCGGGCTCGCCTTCGAGACGATGCTGCGGCTGGTCCCGAGGGAGTCGGCCGTCCTCACGGTCGAGGACCTGGCCGACGGCACGGTCATCGGCATGGTGGACTACCGCGATCTGGACCCGTTCGCCGGGCGGGTCACCATCGGCATCACCATCGGTGAGCGGGACCGCTGGGGCCGCGGCCACGGATCCGACGCGCTGCGCCTGCTGGTGGGGCACCTGTTCGGGGCCTTCGGGCTGCACCGGATCGAGCTCGACACCTGGAGCGGCAACGAGCGGGCCGTCCGCGCCTTCGCCAAGGCGGGCTTCCGCGAGGAGGGCCGGCGCCGGGGTGCCGTGCTGGTGGCGGGCAGGCGGTACGACACCGTGCTGTTCGGGATGGTGCGTGAGGAGTGGCCGGGCGGGACGAGCTGACCGTCTGCCCGTCCGCCCGCCCCACCCGCACCGTCATCGCGTCAGGCCGGGAGGCCCAACTCGCGGGCGATCAGCATCCGCTGGACCTCGCTCGTGCCCTCGCCGATCTCCAGGATCTTGGAGTCGCGCCACATCCTGGCGACCGGGTACTCGTTCATGAAGCCGTAGCCGCCGTGGATCTGGGTCGCGTCGCGGGCGTTGTCCACCGCCACCGTCGAGGAGTACAGCTTGGCGATCGCCGCCTCCTTCTTGAACGGCTCGCCCGCCACCATGCGCGAGGCCGCGTCGCGCCAGCCGACCCGGGCCATGTGGGCCCGCGTCTCCATGTCCGCGATCTTGAACTGGATGGCCTGGTTGGCGCCGATCGGCCGGCCGAAGGCGTGGCGCTCCCCGGCGTACTTCACCGACTCGTCGACGCAGCCCTGGGCCAGGCCCGTGGACAGGGCGGAGATGGCGATCCGGCCCTCGTCCAGGATGCGCAGGAACTGGGCGTAGCCGCGGCCTTCCTCGCCCAGCAGGTTCGCCAGCGGGACGCGGACGTCGGAGAAGGACAGCTCGCGGGTGTCCGAGGCGTTCCAGCCGACCTTGGAGTACGGGGCGGCGACCGTGAAGCCGGGGGTGCCGGACGGCACGATGATCGAGGAGATGCGCGGGGCGCCGTTCTCCTTGCGGCCGGTCACCGCCGTCACCGTGACCAGTTCCGTGATGTCCGTGCCGGAGTTGGTGATGAAGCACTTGGAGCCGTTGATCACCCACTCGCCGGTGGCCTCGTCGCGCACCGCCGTCGTCCGGGTGCCGCCCGCGTCCGAGCCGCCGTCCGGCTCGGTCAGGCCGAAGGCGCCGAGCGCCTCGCCCGAGCAGAGCCTCGGCAGCCACTGCCGCTTCTGCTCCTCGGTGCCGAAGTGGTAGACCGGCATCGCGCCGAGCGAGACCCCGGCCTCCAGCGTGATCGCCACGGACGAGTCGACCCGGGCCAGCTCCTCCAGGGCGATCCCGAGGGCGAGATAGTCGCCGCCCATGCCGCCGTACTCCTCCGGGAACGGAAGCCCGAACAGGCCCATCCGCCCCATCTCCCGCACGATCTCGTACGGGAACTCGTGCCGTTCGTAGAAGTCGCCGATCTTCGGCGCGACGACGTCGTGCGCGAACTCCTCGACGGTGCGCCGCAGTTCCTCGTGTTCGGCGGTCAGCCGGTGGTCCAGGGGCATGGCAGGGGTCACTCCTTGTGGGACGGTGTCTATCGCACCGAGAGCGCGCGGACGGTACGGGACGGGCTGGGTCGGCCCAGTTGATCGGCGAGCCACACGCTGGTGGCGGTGAGCGCGTCGAGATCGACCCCGGTTTCGACACCGAGGCCCTGGAGCATCCACACGAGGTCCTCGGTGGCGAGATTTCCGGTCGCGCTCTTCGCGTACGGGCAGCCGCCGAGGCCGCCCGCGGAGGCGTCCACGGTGGTCACCCCGTGCTGGAGCGCGGCGAGGGTGTTGGACAGGGCCTGGCCGTACGTGTCGTGGAAGTGCACGCCGATGCTGTCGGTGGGCACGCCCTCCTCGTTCAGCTCCGAGAGCAGGGTCTGTACGTGGCCGGGCGTGGCGACGCCGATGGTGTCGCCCAGGGAGAGCTCGTCGCAGCCGAGGTCCATCAGCGCCTTGGCGACCCGGACGACCTGGTGGACGGGGACGGGCCCCTCCCACGGGTCGCCGAAGCACATCGACAGATAGCCGCGGACATGCACCCGGTCGGCCTTGGCGCGGGCGACGACCGGCTCGAACATGGCGAGCGACTCGTCGACGGTGCGGTTGAGATTGCGGGCGGCGAACGTCTCGGTCGCCGAGCCGAACACGGCGATCCGGCGGGCGCCGAGCGCCAGGGCCCGGTCCAGGCCGCGTTCGTTCGGTACGAGGACCGGCAGGGCGACGCCGTCGATGTCGGCCAGGCGGGGGAACAGGTCCTCGGCGTCGGCCAGTTGGGGAACCCACTTGGGGTGCACGAAGCTGGTCGCCTCGACGGTGGTCAGGCCCGAGGCGGCCAGCCGGTGGATGAACTCCGCCTTCACCCCGGTCGGTACGACGGTCTTCTCGTTCTGCAGCCCGTCGCGGGCACCGACCTCGTGGATGCGTACCCGGGCGGGCAGGTCCTGGGCCGGCACGGTCATGGGCAGGGTGCGGGACGTGGTCATGCTTCCTCCCCGGGCGCCTCGACGGGGGCCACCACGGCCAGGATCTGGTCCATCGCGACCGTGGCACCGGCGCTGACGTCCAGCTCGGTCACGGTCCCGGCGTGCGGGGCGGAGATGACGTGTTCCATCTTCATCGCCTCCACCACCAGCAGGCTCTGCCCGGCCACGACTTCGTCCCCGACCGCCACCTTCACCACGGTGACCGTCCCGGGCATGGGCGCGGCGAGCGTGTCCGCCCCGGACCGGCCCGCGCCGGCCAGGGACGCCTCCACCGGGTCGTGATCCTGTACGTGCCAGCTGTCGCCGTCCCGGCCGAGCCATCTGCCGTCCGGGGAGGCTGCATGGGTGAACGCGTGGGTGACACCGGCGAGTTCGAGGGTGAGGCGGTGCCCGGAGACCTCGACCAGCCTGGCCGTCTCCCTGCCGCCGGGCAGCGGGGCCAGCGGGCCGCAGGCCCCCGTCACGGGCTCCGGCGGCTGCGCGCCCTCCCCGACATGGCCGAACGTCAGCTCCGTACCGGCCGGGCAGGTACGCAGCGAGACCTGCACCGGGTCGTGGCCGGGCAGCCGGAAGTCGAGCACCGTGCGGGCCGGGGTACCGCCGAGCCGCCAGCCGCTCACCGCCGAGAACGGGTCGGCCCAGCCGGAGGCGTCGGTGGGGGCGCCGGTCCGGGCCCCGTCCGCACCGGCGGACCGCCGCAGCAGCGCCGCCGCCGCGTACACCTCCTCGGGCACCCCCTCCGGCACCAGCGTGTCCACCTCGCGTTCCACCAGGCCCGTGTCCAGATCGCCCGCCACCACCGCCGGGTGGGCGAGCAGCCGGCGCAGGAAACCGGCGTTGGTCGGGACGCCGAGGATCACCGTGTCCGCGAGCGCCGCCCGCAGCCGGCGCAGTGCGGTGGCGCGGTCGGGGCCGTACGCGATGACCTTCGACAGCATCGGGTCGTACAGGCTGCCGACCTCGCCGCCCTCGCCGAGCCCGGAGTCCGTCCGCACCCCGTTGCCCTGCGGCTCGTGCAGCGCGAGGACCGTGCCGCCGGAGGGCAGGAAGCCGCGTGCCGGGTCCTCGGCGCAGATCCGGGCCTCGATGGCATGGCCGGTGAGCGTGATGTCCCGCTGCTCGTACGGGAGTCGCTCGCCCGCCGCGACCCTCAGCTGCCACTCCACCAGGTCCAGGCCGGTGATCAGCTCGGTGACCGGGTGCTCGACCTGGAGGCGGGTGTTCATCTCCATGAAGAAGTACGAGGCGGGGTCGTTGCCCGGGACGATGAACTCCACCGTGCCCGCGCCCACATAGCCGCAGGAGCGGGCCGCCTGGACGGCCGCCTCGCCCATCGCGGCCCGGGTCTCCTCGTCGAGCAGGACCGAGGGCGCCTCCTCGATGATCTTCTGGTGGCGGCGCTGGAGCGAGCACTCGCGCTCGCCGAGGTGGACCACGTTGCCGTGGGCGTCCGCCAGCACCTGGATCTCGATGTGCCGGGGCCGGTCGATCCACCGCTCCACCAGCAACGTGTCGTCGCCGAACGAGGCCCGTGCCTCGCGCCGGGCGGCCGCGATCTCGTCCCCGAGCAGCGCCTCGTCGCGCACCAGCCGCATGCCCTTGCCGCCGCCGCCTGCCGAGGGCTTCAGCAGCACCGGCATCCCGATCTCGCGGGCCGCGTCGACCAGCCGGTCGTCGGTGAGCCCGCTCCCCGAGGAGCCGGGCACCACCGGAACCCCGGCCGCCGCGACCGTCTCCTTGGCCCGGATCTTGTCGCCCATCAGCGTGATGGCGGAGGCGGGCGGTCCGATGAAGGTCAGTCCCGCCTCGGCGCACGCCCGCGCGAAGCCCGCGTTCTCGGCGAGGAATCCGTATCCCGGGTGGACGGCCTGCGCGCCGGCGCGGCGGGCCGCGTCCAGCAGCGCGGGCACGCTGAGATAGCTCATGGCGGCGGGGGCGGGCCCGATCCGTACCGCCGTGTCGGCCTCCCGGACGTGCCTGGCGTCCGCGTCCGCGTCGCTGAAGACGGCGACCGAGCGGACGCCCAGCTCCCGCAGCGTGCGGATGACACGTACCGCGATCTCGCCGCGGTTGGCGACCAGAACGGTGTCGAACATCGTCATCTGTTCCTCACATCCGGAAGACGCCGAAGCCGGGCGCTGCGTAGTCCCTTTGGGAAAGTGGGGCGTTGGCGCACGCGGTCAGGGCCAGCCCCAGCACCTGCCGGGTCTCCAGCGGGTCGATCACGCCGTCGTCCCAGAGCCGGGCCGTGGCGTAGTAGGCATTGCCCTGGGTCTCGTACTGCTCGCGGATCGGGGCCTTGAAGGCCTCCTCGTCCGCCGTGCTCCAGTCGTCGCCCAGCTGGTCGCGCTTGACCGTCGCGAGGACGGACGCGGCCTGCTCGCCGCCCATGACGGAGATCTTCGCGTTGGGCCACATCCACAGGAAGCGGGGGGAGTAGGCCCGGCCGCACATGGAGTAGTTGCCCGCCCCGTACGAACCGCCGACCACCACGGTCAGCTTCGGGACGCGGGTGCAGGCGACCGCCGTCACCATCTTGGCGCCGTGCTTGGCGATGCCGCCGGCCTCGTAGTCCCGCCCCACCATGAAGCCCGAGATGTTCTGCAGGAAGACCAGCGGGATGCCGCGCTGGTCGCACAGCTCGATGAAGTGGGCGCCCTTCTGGGCCGACTCGGAGAACAGGATGCCGTTGTTGGCGACGATGCCGACCGGGTGGCCGTGGATGTGGGCGAAGCCGGTGATCAGCGTCGTCCCGTACTCGGCCTTGAACTCGGCGAACCGGGAGCCGTCGACGACCCGGGCGATCACCTCCCGTACGTCGTACGGCGTCCGCGAATCGACCGGTACGGCGCCGTACAGACCCGCGGGGTCGACCTTCGGCTCGTCGACGGGGCGCACGGACCACGGCAGCGCGCCCCGGTCCGGCAGGGTGGCCACGATGTTCCGCACGATCCGCAGCGCGTGCGCGTCGTCCTCGGCGAGATGGTCGGTCACCCCCGACGTACGGGAGTGCACCTCGCCACCGCCCAGCTCCTCGGCCGTCACGACCTCGCCGGTCGCGGCCTTCACCAGTGGGGGGCCGCCCAGGAAGATCGTGCCCTGGTTGCGGACGATCACGGCCTCGTCGCTCATCGCGGGGACGTACGCCCCGCCCGCCGTGCACGAACCCAGCACCGCCGCGATCTGCGGAATCCCGGCACCCGACATCCGGGCCTGGTTGTAGAAGATCCGCCCGAAGTGCTCCCGGTCCGGGAAGACCTCGTCCTGCATCGGCAGGAACGCACCGCCCGAGTCGACGAGATAGAGGCAGGGGAGACGATTCTCCAGCGCCACTTCCTGGGCGCGCAGGTGCTTCTTCACCGTCATCGGGTAGTACGTGCCGCCCTTGACGGTCGCGTCATTGGCGACGATCACGCACTCCCGGCCGCTGACCCGGCCGATCCCGGCGATCACCCCGGCCGCCGGGGCGGCGCCCCCGTACAGCCCCTCGGCCGCGAGCGGGGCCAGCTCCAGGAACGGGGACCCCGGATCGAGCAGGGTGTCCACCCGGTCCCTGGGCAGCAGCTTGCCGCGCGCCACATGCCGGGCGCGGGCCCTCTCACCCCCGCCGAGCCTGGCCGTGGCGAGCCGCTCACGCAGCTCTTCGGCGAGCGCGTGATGCGCCGCCTCGTTGGCCTTCCAGGCCTCGGAGGCGGGATCGGCCGCGCTCGCCAGCACCGGTGCCTGCTGCATCGTGTCGAGCCCCCTTGCCCGTACCGCAGTAGTTAGTGACCGTTAACGTCCGACTTCAGGTTAACGAGCGCTAACAGCCTTGTCCAGGGCGCTCGGCCGGTGCCCGCGGCGCTTTCGGCAGCCGTCCGCGGTGCTTTCGGCGGGTATCGGTCAAGTACGACCGGCCGGCGGGCGGCGGCCCGCGTGGACCGGCCGGAATAATGGCCCGCACCGCTCCCTGACCCGGAGCGGCGCCGGTCGCCGACCGGCGAAGGGCTTCGGGTGGGGGAAACGGCGGATGACGCAGCAGTCGCAGACGGTGCCGGGTGTGGACGGAGGGGCGGCCGGGGGAGTGGCCGGGAGGCCGCGCATCCTCGAAGTGGACGCCCTGCGCGGGTTCGCGCTCGCCGGGATCCTGGTCGTGAATCTCATGACGACCGCCGGACCTCCCGGCGCCAGGGAGGGGCTCGCGGGGGTGCACGCGGCGGACGGAGCGGTGGAATGGCTGGTCGTCCTTCTCGCGCAGTCGAAGTTCTACCTGCTCTTCTCCTTCCTCTTCGGATACAGCTTCACCCTCCAGATGGACTCGGCCGCCCGAGCCGGGGCGCGCTTCGTGCCCCGGATGTCACGGCGGCTGGCCGCGCTCTTCGTGCTCGGGTTCGCGCACGCGGTGCTGCTGTACACCGGCGACATCCTGATGATCTACGCCCTGCTCGGGCTGGTCCTGCTGGCCGTCCGGAACGCCGGGCCCGCCGCGGTCCGGCGGGCGGCGCTTTGGGTGTTCGGTGTGGCCGGCGGCCTCCTGCTGCTGATCGGGCTCGGGGCATCGCTGCTCGACCCCGGTGAGCTGGGCGAATCCGCCACGGTGAAGGCCGAGCTGACCGCCGCCTACCGGGGCGGATTCGCCGAGGTCGTCGGCGCCAACATCCGGGCACTGCCCGACATGCTCGCGGCCGTTCCGCTGATGGGCGGGTTCGTCGTCGCCGCCTTTCTCATGGGATTCGTGGCCGGTCGGCGGCAGTGGCTCGGCCCGGCCGCGCTCGCCGACCGGGCGCGGCTGCGCCGCATCTGCCTGACGGGTCTCGCGATCGGAGTTCCCGGGGCGGTCTTCTCCGCCGCGGGGCTCGTGGGGCCGCTGTCGGAGCGCTGGGTGCTGCTGGGCCTGGCGGTCGGTATGGTCGCGGCCCCGGCGCTCTCGGCCGCGTACGCCACCGGGCTGCTGCTGTGGTTCACCACGCCGCGCGGTGCCGCGACGGCCCGGGTCCTCGCGCCCGCCGGACGGATGGCGCTGACCAACTACCTGACCCAGTCCCTCGTCATGGCCCTCGTCTTCTCCGGGTACGGCCTCGGGCTGTACGGCCGCACGGGCGCCGCGGCGGCGGTCGGCGGGGGGCTCGTGCTGTACGCCGGCCAGCTCGCGCTCAGCGGGTGGCTGATGCGCCGGTACCGGCTCGGGCCGGTGGAGTGGCTGCTGCGCGCGGTGACGCTGTGGGCGCGGCCCCGTACCAGTTAACGTTCGCTAACCGGACTGTCTAGAATCGAATCCATGACCACGAGGACGGACGCCCCCACCCGCCGCGAGCAGATCCTCAAGGAGGCCGCCCGCCTCTTTGCCGAGCGCGGCTTCCACGGCGTCGGTGTCGACGAGATAGGTGCCGCCGTCGGCATCAGTGGCCCCGGGCTCTACCGGCACTTCCCCGGCAAGGACGCGATGCTCGCCGAGCTGCTGGTCGGCATCAGCGAGCGGCTGCTGGCGGGCGGGCAGCTGCGCGTGTCGGAGGACGCGGCCTGCGAGGACAGCTCCCCGCAGGCCCTGCTCGACGCGCTCATCGAGGGGCACATCGACTTCGCCCTCGACGACCGCCCCCTGATCACCCTCCACGACCGCGAACTGGACCGGCTGCGGGACGCCGACCGCAAGCGGGTCCGCCAGCTCCAGCGGCAGTACGTCGAGGTGTGGGTGGAGGTGGTCCGCGAGATGTACCCGGACCTGCCCGAGCACGAGGCCCGCGCCGCCGTCCACGCCGTCTTCGGCCTGCTGAACTCGACCCCGCACCTGGGCCGCCCCGGCGCGCAGCCGGACCGCGCGGACACGGCGGCACTGCTGCACCGGCTGGCGCGTGGGGCGTTCGAGGCGGCGGCCCGCGCGTAGGGCGTGCCGGCGGGTGTGTCCGCGATTTCCGCCCGGCCTTGACGCCCGGTCTTGAATATATGAATTGATGCGAAAGGGGTGAGGTGTCTCCTCATATTCCCTTTCCTTTTCCTCGACGAGCTCCGTCGGTCGCGGTGTCGCGAGGCCCCCAGGCTTATGGTTTGAGCTGTCCCGCCCACGCCTGATGGGGAATTTAAATGAAAACATGTCAGGTTTCGATCGTTGTCCCCTGTTTCAATGAGGACGAGGTCATCGAGGTATTCCACCGTGCGTTGATCTCCGTCCTCGAACCGACTCGGCGGACCTTCGAGATCTGTTATGTCGACGACGGCAGCAGCGACCGGACCAGGCTCCGGATCGGTTCGCTCGCCACTGCGGACCAACGGGTCCGCTATACCTCCTTCAGCCGTAATTTCGGCAAGGAGGCCGCCATGCTCGCGGGACTGCGCATGTCCCGCGGCGACGCCGTCGTCCTCATGGACGCCGACCTCCAGCACCCGCCCGAACTGCTGCCCCGCATGCTGGAGCTGCGGCAGCGCGGCTACGACCAGGTCGTCGCGCGGCGCGACCGTGCGGGAGAAGGCGCCCTGCGTACCTTTCTCAGCGCCCTCTACTACCGGGCCATGGGCCGGTGCATGGACGTCGAGGTCGTCGACGGCGAGGGCGACTTCAGGCTGCTGTCGCGCACCGCCGTGGACGCCGTGCTCGCGCTGCCCGAGACCAACCGGTTCTCCAAGGGGATCTTCTCCTGGATCGGCTTCGACACCGTCGGTTTCACCTACCGGAACATGCAGCGCGCGGCGGGAGATTCGAAGTGGGGCGGCAGACGCCTGCTCAACTACGGGATCGACGGACTGATCTCGTTCAACAGCCATCCGCTGCGCCTGGCCATCCACATCGGCCTCGCGCTCGCGCTGGCGGCACTGGGATACGCCGTGTGGACCATCGTCGGCGTCGTGCTCCACGGTGTCGTCGTACCCGGCTACACCACCCTGCTGACCGCCGTCGTGGCGCTCGGCGGAATCCAGCTCGCCACGCTCGGCGTCATCGGCGAATACGTGGGACGGATCTACTCCGAGTCGAAACGCCGCCCGCACTATCTGGTGCGGGAGACGGACGAATCTCCGCACGTCCTCCCGGTCGATATTCCGGCAGAGGTGCGTTCGGGCCCGTCCGCCCCCGGGAGCGGGAGACCGCCGGCGCGACGCACCGGGGCGACCGCTCTCGGGGCGTCGAGGAGGCGCACCGTACGCCAGTTCATCGAATTCGGGTTGATCGGAATCATCAATACGGCGGTATATCTGGCGGTATACGCCTCGTTGAATGTCTGGATTCCCTATCTGGCCGCACACGTCATCGGATACGCGGTCAGCGTCGTGGGATCATTCCTGCTCAACTCCTGCATCACCTGCCGCACGAAGCCGACCTGGCACGCCTTCGTCCGGTATCCCCTGTCGAGCGTCGTCAATCTCGTACTCACCGGAATTCTGCTCTACCTCGGCGTGAGCAGACTGGGCATGGACAAGAACATCGCCGCCGTGGCCGCGGGGATCCTCGCCACCCCCTTCTCGTTCCTGCTCGCCCGCTGGGCCATCGACTCCGGTGCCGCCCTCGCCCGGCAGGGCGGCGGCCCGGCCGAGAGCAGTACCGGACACACCACACCGTGAACCCACCACCTGAACTTCTTGGCGTACAAGACGCGAGCAGCGTACGAAGGGCACCAGTGCACATGACCACGGACACGTCGAAATCCACCGGCACACAGGCGGAGGGTGAGGAACCCCCCCGGCCGGAAGCCCGTCCGGGCCCCGCGCGGCGGTGGGCGGCGATCGGGACGTCGGGCCTTGCCCTGCTGCCGCTCGCCCTGCTCGGCGCGGCCTTCTGGATCGGCCGGCTGGTCCGCCCGGGAGGGGACGACTGGTGCTTCCTCCCGGTCGTACGGGACGAGGGCGCCTCCGGGATGATCGGGAAGTTCTTCCTCCACGACAACGGACGCATCGCCAACGCGCTGCTCGTCATCGGGTACGGATCCTTCGGCGTCCCGGGCCACCAATTGTTCGCCCTGGTCAGCGGGGTGCTCATGCTGGGCATCCTCTGGGCGCTGATCGCCTCCGCACTCAAGAGGGCCGGGCTGACCGCGCCACGCGGGCTGGCGCTGCTGGTGGGCGCGACGACGGCGGCGCTCTTCTTCTTCGCGACGCCCAACCCGTACAAGGCGTTCTACTGGCCCGCCTCCTCCGTCTCGCACACCGTCGCACCGGTGCTGGCCTGCGCCGCCGTGATCCCGCTGCTGCGCGCACGGACACGGCGGGGACGCGACTTCGCGCTGGGCGTCGGGTACCTGGCGGGGATCTTCATCGGCACCCTGTCGGAGGAGACGGCGATCGTCGCGTTCGTCGTGCTCGCCGCCGTCCTGCTGATGAGCTGGTGGGCCCTTCCCGGGGCCGGCCGGACCCGTACGCGCGTCTGGTGCGTGGTCGCCTTCGCCGGGGTCGCCGTCGGGACGGCCATCCTGTACCTGTCGCCCGGCGCACGCACCCGGCGTGGACGGTTCGGCGCCGACAGCGCCTCCATGTTCGGCCCGGAGGCGCTGACCACGGCGCTGCGGGCGTTCGGACACGTCCTGGGGACGATCTTCACGACCTGGCAGTACCTGGGAGCGGTCGCCGTCGGCGTGCTGCTGGGCCTGCTGGTGCGCGGAGGCGAGCGGGGAGCGGACGCGCCGGACGGGTCCCTGCGCCGCAGGCCCCTCCTCCTGGTTCTCGTCGGATTCCTCGCCTTCCTGGTCTCCGGCTACCTCTGCGTCGTCGTCGCCTACCCCGCCTTCGGGGCGAGCGTGGGGACCGCGTCGCGCATCTGGGGCGACTTCCTCCTGTTGTACGTGCTGCTCCTGGTCGGCGTCGGCGCCCTGTTGGGACGGGCGTTGCGGGCCCGCAGGTGGGGGATCCGCGCGGCGACGGCGGCGGCCGCCGGAGTCGTGTGCGCCGCGACCTGCGTCGGCCTCGCCGTCCCGCTGCTCCGGCTGGAACGGCAGATGGACGTGCGCGCCCAGCGGTGGGACCGGCAGGACCGCTCGCTGAGGGACGGGGCGGCGCGCGGCGCCCAGGTGCTCCCGTACACGCCGGTATCGGTCAGCGGGATGCTGGAGCCGTTCGGCAACCACGGCCGGCGGGCGTGGCCGGCGCAGTGCGTCGCCCAGTACTACCACCTGAAGAAGGTCACGCACTCGACCCGGCTGCCCTGACCGGCGGGCCGGGCCGATCGGTCAGTCGTGCAAGACACCCGGCACACTGCGCACACCTGACGGCACAATGGGTTCATGCCGATACCCAGCCGCGCCGCCCTCGTCGAACACCTCGTCCGCACGCGTATAGCCGGAGACGTCGCCACACCGCGCGACAACAACCTCTCCCACTACCGCAAGCTCGCCAACGGTGACCGCCACTACTGGCTGGGTCTGGAGCTCGGCGACCGGTGGCGCGACGAGCAGGACGTGCTGGCGGTGATGGCCGAGCGCTGCGGGGTCAGCGACGACCCGGAGCACCGGTTCGGGCAGGACACCATCGACCCGGAGCTGACGGTCGACGCCCTGGAGCGGATGGCGGCGCGGCTGCGGAAGGCGGCGGCGGGATCGGAGCGGGTGCTGTTCGCGACCGGGCACCCGGGCGGGCTCCTCGATGTGCACCGGCAGACCGCGGACGCGCTGCGGGCCGCCGGATGCGAGATCGTACGGATCCCCTCGGGGCTGATCGCCGACGAGGGCATGGTGTTCCAGTTCGCGGACGTCGCGGTGCAGGAGCGCGGCGCGACCCTCTGGCACACCCACTCGCCCGCCCCGATGGCCGCCATCCTGGACGGCCTGGAGCGCGAGGGCCGCCCGCTGCCGGACCTGGTCGTCGCCGACCACGGCTGGGCGGGGTGCGCGGCGCAGCGCGGGCTGGACGCGGTGGGGTACGCGGACTGCAACGACCCGGCGCTCTTCCTCGGCGAGGCGGAGGGGACGCTCCAGGTGGCCGTCCCGCTGGACGACCATGTGCTGGACCCGCGGTTCTACGACCCGATGACGGAGTACCTGCTGGACGCGGCGGGGCTGATCCAGGACTGATCCAGAGCGGATCCAGGACTGATCCAAGGCCGATCCCGGCCGTACGGCCCGGTCAGACCGGGCCGGAACCGGTACCGGGCCCGCGCAGCCGCTGCCTCAGGCCCGGGGTCGGGTCCAGGTACACCCGGCGGATCGACGGATAGCGCTCCCGAAGCTGCTCCTCCGCCTCCTCGCACGCCCACTCGATCTGCTCGGCGGTCGAGGCGTCCCGGAAGTCGATCTTCGCGGCGATCAGGATCTCGGCCGGCCCCTGGATGAGCGTGGTGAGTTCCAGTACCTCGATGATGTGCGGGACGGAGAGCAGTTCCTCGCGGATGCCGGCGCGCATCGGCTTCGGCACCGGACGGCCGATCAGCAGCTGGGCGTTGGACCGGCCCAGCACCCAGGCGACGTACACCAGCAGCAGACCGATCAGGATCGACGCGATGCCGTCCCAGACCCCGGAACCGGTCAGCTGGCCGCCGAGCAGTCCGCCCGCGGCGAGCAGCAGACCCGCCAGCGCCGCCGAGTCCTCCATCACCACGGCCTTGACCGCGGTGTCGGGGGTGTGGCGGAAGTAGTGCCCGACCGGTGCCCGCAGCCGCGCGGCCTCGCCGCGGACCTGCCGGATCCCGGTCCGCAGCGAGTAGCCCTCCAGCAGGAAGGCCACCGCGAGCACGATGTACGAGACGAGCGGATTGCCGAGCTCCTCGCCCGCCGCGAGGGTGTGGATGCCGTCGTAGACGGAGAAGACCGCGCCGCCGACGAACGTGGCCACGGAGGCGAGCATCGCCCAGATGTAGCGCTCGGGGCCGTAGCCCAGCGGGTGTTCCTCGTCCGCGGGCTTCTCGCTGCGTTTCAGCGCGGTGAGCAGCAGCAGCTCGGTGACCGTGTCGGCGACCGAGTGCGCCGCCTCGGAGAGCATCGCGCTGGACCCGCTGATCAGCCCGGCGACGGCCTTCGCCACCGCGATGCCGAGATTCGCGGCCGCCGCGACGACGACCGTGAACAGGGACTCCCCACCGCCGGTTTTCTCGTCGCTCATGGTGGGGAGTATGTCCGAATCGGTGAGCCGTGGCCCGTCGGCGCGGGGCGCGTCAGTCCCGGGGGACGCGGACCACGCCCTCCTGGATGACGGTGATCGCCAGTCGGCCGTCCTGCGTGTAGATCCGGGCCTGACCCAGCCCGCGCCCGCCGGAGGCGGACGGCGACTCCTGGTCGTACAGCAGCCATTCGTCGGCCCGGAACGGCCGGTGGAACCACATCGCGTGGTCCAGGCTCGCGCCGACCACGTCGCCGACCGCCCAGCCCCCGCGCCCGTGGGCGAGGAGCACCGAGTCGAGCAGCGTCATGTCGGAGACGTACGTCGCCATGCAGACATGGAGCAGCGGATCGTCCGCGAGCTTGCCGTTGGTGCGGAACCACACCTGGGAGCGGGGTTCGCGCGGTTCGCCGACGCTGCCGAAGGGCGGGGCGTCCACGTAGCGCAGGTCGACCGCGGCCCGCGCCTCGATCAGCCGGTCCACGACCCCCGGCTCGCTGAAGCGGTCCGCGTACCGGGGCAGCAGCTGCGCCGCCGTGGGCAGCGTCTCCGGGTTCGGGGCGGGCGGCATGGCCGCCTGGTGCTCCAGGCCCTCCTCGTACGTCTGGAACGAGGCCGAGAGATGGAAGATCGGCTGGCCGTGCTGGACCGCGACAACCCGGCGGGTGGTGAAGGAGCGGCCGTCGCGGATGCGGTCGACGCTGTAGACGATCGGCGCGCCCGGGTCGCCCATCCGCAGGAAGTAGGAATGCAGGGAGTGGGCGGTCCGGGCGGCGGGGACGGTGCGGCCCGCGGCGACCAGGGCCTGGGCCGCGACCTGGCCGCCGAAGACACGGGGCACGACCGCCGAACGGCTCGTACCCCGGAAGATGTCCCGCTCGATCTGCTCCAGGTCGAGCAGATCGAGCAGGGAGTCGAGTGCAGCGCTCATGGAACGAACGTAGCCGCTCTCACAGGCCCATGGACTTGGCGATGATCGACTTCATGACCTCGCTGGTGCCGCCGTAGATGCGGTTGACCCGGTTGTCCGCGTACAGGCGGGCGATCGGGTACTCGTTCATGTAGCCGTAGCCGCCGTGCAGCTGGAGGCAGCGGTCGATGACGCGGTGCGCGACCTCGGTGCAGAACAGCTTCGCGGAGGCGGCCTCGGCGGCGGTCAGCTCACCGGCGTCGTGGGCCTCGATGGCGCGGTCGCAGACGGCTTCGGCGGCGTCCACCTCGGCCTGGCAGGCGGCCAGTTCGAACTTGGTGTTCTGGAAGGACGCGACGGTCTTGCCGAAGACGGTGCGCTCGGAAACGTACTGCTGGGCGAACCGGACGGCCGCCTTGGCCTGGGCGTACGCGCCGACGGCGATGCCGAGGCGCTCCTGCGGGAGGTTCTGGCCGAGGTAGGAGAAGCCCTTGTTCTCCTCGCCGAGGAGGTCCTCGACCGGCACCTTGACGTCGACGAAGGCCAGCTCGGCGGTGTCGGAGGTGCGCAGGCCCAGCTTGTCGAGCTTGCGGCCGACCGAGTAGCCCTCGGCCTTGGTGTCGACGACGAGCAGCGAGATGCCGTGCCGGCGGTCGTCCGCCCTGGGGGCGTCGGTGCGGGCGCAGACGATGACCCGGTCGGCGTGGACGCCACCGGTGATGAACGTCTTGGCGCCGTTGAGGATGTAGTGCGTGCCGTCCTCGGAGAGCTTGGCGGTGGTCTTCATGCCGGCCAGGTCGGAACCGGTGCCCGGCTCGGTCATGGCGATGGCGTACATCGACTTGCCGGTGACGAAGTCCGGCAGCCAGCGCTTCTTCTGCTCCTCGGTGGCGTACGCCTTGAGGTACGGCAGGCAGAGCAGCACATGCACGCCGGAGCCGCCGAAGTTGACCGCCGCGCGGGCGCACTCCTCGGAGATGATCGCCTCGAACTTGAAGGACTCGACCCCGGCGCCGCCGAACTCCTCCGGCACCTCGATGCCGAATATGCCCAGCTCGGCGAGCTTGTAGTAGAAGTCGCGGGGCACCTGGCCGGCCGCGAACCACTCGTCGTAGACGGGGGCGACCTCGGCCTCGATGAAGGCGCGGATGGTCTCCCGGAACGCCTCGTGGTCCTCGTTGAATACCGTACGGCGCACGGGGTGCCTCCTTGGTCAGCTTCGGGCGAGCTTCGGCCAGCCTGGCTAAGCGCTTGCTCAGATATGTTTAGAAGTTACCCGGGGGTCACCGAGGCTGTCCAGGGTGATGCGCAGCACGCCCACGCGGGCCGTACGGCCGCGGACACGCGGAAAGCCCTCCCCGGCCACCGGCCGGGAAGGGCTTCTGGTGCACTCCTTGCCGCCTACTGGGGCTTGAAGGAGCGGATCTGGTAGTTCCCCTGGAGGTTGCCGCCCTGTCCGGCGGGCGTGGAACCGACCCGGGAGTTGTAGTTGGTCTGGGTGTAGTACTGCACCTTGTGCCCGGTCGCGTTCCACACGGAGCGGACATTCTGGCCCCGCTGGATGAAGGAGCAGTCGTCGGCGGTATTCGCCCGCTTCTTGTCCGACCACTGGCAGCGGGTGCCACCTCCGTTCCAGTCGCTGTAGATACAGAAATATCCGGGGCTGCAGCTGTAGGAAGCCCTGGCGCTTTCGACGGCGGCGTTCTCGGCCGCCGCGACGGCGACGGGCCCGGCGCCGAGCCCCAGGGCCAAGGCGATCGAGGTGACGGTGAGCGCACTGATGCGATGCATGGCGGAAACCTCTTCTCCTGACGGTGATCAAGGCTCTGCCCCTGATCACCGGCAGCCTGGCACGGCTGTGACCTGCGCAGACAGGCGCGGATGCGGGGCGCTCGAAGCCCGCTTCGAAGGTCACGGTGCTCCTGTGCGCACCGGCGCGAACGCCCTGCCCGGCATGATCGGCGACGGGCGCCCCGCGCCCTCCCGGACCGCGCGTCGTAGGGTGAGCTCCTCCGGAGGTGGATCATGTTCGAGGGCCTACGCACCGTGATGGTTTTCGCGGCGGACCCCGAGGCTTCCGCGCGGTGGTACGGGGAGCTGCTCGGCGTCCCGGTGCGGGTCGATGTCGGTGACACGGGCGCCGTCTACGCTTGGGTCGTGACCGGCGGCGTCGAGCTCGGCTTCCACCCCGTCGACGACGCGCGCAACCCGAGGGGCGGCAGCCCGGTCGTGTACTGGAGCGTGGCCGACGTGGCCGCGGTCCGGGCGCGGCTGCTGGCCGCCGGCTGCGAGCACCACCGAGGCCCCCTGGTGATCGAGCCGGGCCGCCGCATCGCGCAGCTCCGCGACCCGTTCGGCACGATCATCGGCATCGACGGTCCGTAGGGCGTGCCCGGCCGATCGCGGCCGGGTCGCTGGTGTCGTCCAGCCCGGCCTGCGGGAGTTCCTGGACATCGCGAGCCCCGGGCCGGCGGAAGAGGTGACCGCACGCCGTACGCACCCGGGGCGCGCCCCGGCGACCACCCGGGGAGAGCCTGACCGGCCCCGCCCCGACATCGGGGGCGGGCGCCGGCGCTTCCCCGCACCCCGGCGCGCGGTGTGAGCCGGTCGGCTGCCGCCAGTACCTGGGTGGCGCGTGCGTGACGTGCCGTATCGAAATGATCAGCTGTTCAGTCCCCTCAGGCCGGTCCAGAGCGGTATGTTCCGGGAGGCCAGGGCCTCACCCGGCACGCTGATGTCCGTGCCGACGATTGGTCTGACCGCGAGGATGCGAGAGGAGGACAGTGTGCTGCTGAGATTCCGCGCGGCGAACGTACGCTCCCTGCGCGAGGAGCAGGAGCTGTCCTTCGTCGTCCCGTACTTCCCCTGATCGGCATCTTCGGAGCCAATGCTTCGGGCACAAGTCGAATGTGCTGGCCGCCCTGACCGATATGCGCGGACCAGCAGGTGGAGAGCCCTTCGGGACCCTTCTGAGGCACCGCTCACCGCTGCCGCAGCGCGAACCACAGCTCCGTCCGTACGTCCATGTCGTCCAGGTCCGTGTCCAGCAGGGCCGCGCAGCGGGCGATGCGCTGACGGACCGTGTTGCGGTGGATCCGCAGGGCCGTGGCCGTGCGGTCCCAGCTGCCGTGGAGGCTCAGCCAGCAGCGCAGGGTCTCGGTCAGTGGCTCGGTGAGCGGGGCGAGGAGCGCACGGGCGTGGGCCTCGGCCCGGTCGGCGGGGACCAGGGCGGCCAGGCCGGTTCCGGTGTCGGTGTGGTGGTGGGCCAGCGGGGTGCGGGTCGCGACGGCGCGGCCCAGGGCGCGGGCGGCCTGGTCGTCGGCGAGGTCGAGCGCGGTGATGGGGGCGGGGGCGGACGCGCCGAGGGTCCAGCCCGGCTGCGGGGTGATCCGGTCGGCGCCGGGGATCAGTACCCGTACGGCGTCGCCGCCCCGGCCCGCGTCGACCAGGGCCGAACCGAGGGCGGCGCCCAGTGCCCCGGTGGTGAGCGGGTCCACCGGGCCGTCGCCGCTGCGGCGCGCGTGCACCACCGTCCACTGCTCGGCGCCACCGAGCAGCGGTGCGACGTCCTGCGGGTCCGCGCCCAGCAGCATCCGTACCAGGGCGGCCGACCGGCCCGCGGCGTCGGCGCCCTGATGCGGGGCGGCCAGCAGCGAGAGCAGCACGACCGCGACCCCGGCGATGGTGTGGTCGCCCGCCTCGCGCCGGTCCGTCGCCAGCGCCAGGACGAGCCCCTGCCCGCCGCCCAGCGCGTACGCGGACAGATGGGTGTCCCGCAGCGTGTCGGTGGCGGACGTCGGGGCGGGGCGCGCCCCGGCGGCGACCACCCGGGTGAGCCTGGCCAGCGCCGCCCCGACGTCGGGGGCGGCCCGGCGGCCCGCGGCGTGCAGTTCCTCGCCGTCCGCGGCGAGCAGCGCCGCCCGGCCCTCCAGCTGGGCCGCCAGCTGGTGCAGCACCGCCGGAACCGGGTCCGGCCGGGCCGCCGCCGTGGCCAGGGCCTGCTGGGCGCGCGTCACCCGGCGCAGCTCGCGGTGCCGGGCCTCGGCCATCAGCCGCCACACCGCACGGGCGATAGCCGTGAACGGGGTCTCGGGCGGCACCTCCAGCAGCGGCAGGCCGTGCCGGTCGCACGCCTCGATCAGCTCCCGCGGCACCGTGTCGAACACCGGCGTCACCCCGAAGCCGAGCGCCGCCGCCCCCGCCTTCACCAGCCGGGCCACGAACGCGTCCGGGTCCTTCAGCAGCACCCCGGCGCTCAGCAGCAGCTCACCGCCGAGCAGATACGGGTACGGGTCGGCCATCTCCGAGGTGTGCACCCACAGCAGATCCGCCTCGGCCGGACCCGCGATACGGCGAAGTCCCAGCTCTTCGTGGGCGAGCAGCTCGCCGAGCGGGATCGGGGGAGTGGGCGGCGGGGTCGGCCCGCCCGAGGCTTCCGGCATGGACGGTCCATCCATCAGAGACTTCAATTATGGATGAAACATACTCTTCAGCGTCGCTTGCGAGCCACCTACCGTCTTCTTCACGTAAGGCATGTGCACTTGTGACCGAAACGGAGGAAGCCCATGGCTGTCGACTACGCGGTGATCATCATTTATCTGGCCGGCATGCTCGCCATGGGCTGGTGGGGCATGCGCCGCGCCAAGTCCAAGAGCGAGTTCCTGGTGGCGGGCCGCAGGCTCGGCCCCGGGATGTACTCCGGCACCATGGCCGCCATCGTCCTCGGCGGTGCCTCCACCATCGGCGGCGTCGGCCTCGGTTACCAGTACGGACTCTCCGGCGCCTGGATGGTCCTCACCATCGGCCTCGGACTGCTCGCCCTGTCCGTCTTCTTCTCCGCGCGGATCGCCCGGCTGAAGGTCTACACCGTCTCCGAGATGCTCGACCTGCGCTACGGCGGCCGGGCCGGGATCATCTCCGGCGTCGTGATGTGGGCGTACACGCTGATGCTCGCGGTCACCTCGACCATCGCGTACGCCACCATCTTCGACGTCCTCTTCGACTTGAACCGGACCGTCGCGATCATTCTCGGCGGCGCCATCGTCGTCGCGTACTCCACGCTCGGCGGTATGTGGTCGATCACGCTCACCGACATGGTGCAGTTCGTCGTCAAGACCATCGGTGTGCTGCTGCTCCTGCTGCCCATCGCGGTGATCAAGGCGGGCGGCTTCAGCGAGATGAAGGCGAAGCTGCCCACCGAGTACTTCGACCCGCTCGGCATCGGCGGCGAGACGATCTTCACCTATGTGCTGATCTACACCTTCGGCATGCTGATCGGCCAGGACATCTGGCAGCGGGTGTTCACCGCCCGCAGCGACAAGGTCGCCCGCATCGGCGGCACCGTCGCCGGTACCTACTGCCTCGTCTACGCCATCGCCGGCGCCGTCATCGGCACTGCCGCGAAGGTCATGTACCCGACGCTGCCCAGCGCCGACTCCGCGTTCGCGACCATAGTCAAGGACGAGCTGCCCATCGGCGTGCGCGGGCTGGTGCTGGCCGCCGCGTTGGCCGCCGTGATGTCCACCTCCTCCGGCGCGCTGATCGCCTGTGCCACCGTCGCCAACAACGACATCTGGTCCCGGTTGCGGGGCGCGGTGTCCCGGGGCGGCGGGGGCGAGGAGCACGACGAGGTGAAGGGCAACCGCGTCTTCATCCTCGTCATGGGCGTCGCCGTCATCGTGATCGCCATCGCGCTCAACAACGTCGTCGAGGCCCTGACCGTCGCGTACAACCTGCTCGTCGGCGGCCTGCTGGTGCCGATCCTCGGCGGTCTGCTGTGGCGCCGGGGCACCGCGGCGGGCGCGCTGGCCGCGGTGTCGGTCGGCGGCATCGCGGTGATCGGCCTGATGGCGGCGTACGGAATCCTCGCCAACGAACCGGTCTACTACGGTCTGCTGGCCTCGCTCGCGGTGTATGTGATCGTTTCCCTGGCGACGAAGCCGACCGACGCGGCCGTACTGGCTGCCTGGCGCGAGCGGCTCGCGGGGCGGGGCACGGACGCGGAGGAGCCGGCGAGCGAACCGGTCACCGCGTAACTGCCCCCAAGCCCTCAAGCGCGGGGCGGGACCCATCCGGATGCCGTCCCCGCACACCGAACAACGCATGAAACCCGAAGGAAAGGCACTTCACATGAGCAGCAACGAGACGCCGCGCGGTCCCGTCGACTCCTCCCGCGTCCCGCGGTACGCCGGACCCGCGACCTTCGCCCGGCTGCCCCGCCTCGACGAGGTCGGCACCGCCGATGTCGCCGTCGTCGGCGTGCCCTTCGACACCGGTGTCTCCTACCGCCCCGGCGCCCGCTTCGGCGGCAACGCGATCCGTGAGGCCTCGCGCCTGCTGCGCCCGTACAACCCCGCGCAGGACGCCTCGCCGTTCGCACTCGCGCAGGTCGCCGACGCCGGTGACATCGCCGCGAACCCGTTCGACATCAACGAGGCCGTCGAGACGATCGAGGCCGCGGCCGACGATCTGCTCTCCACCGGCGCCCGCATGATGACGCTCGGCGGCGACCACACCATCGCGCTGCCGCTGCTGCGCTCCGTCGCCAAGAAGCACGGCCCGGTCGCGCTGCTCCACTTCGACGCGCACCTCGACACCTGGGACACCTACTTCGGTGCCGAGTACACCCACGGCACCCCGTTCCGCCGCGCCGTCGAGGAGGGCATCCTCGACACCTCCGCGCTCTCCCACGTCGGCACCCGCGGCCCGCTCTACGGCAAGCAGGACCTGGACGACGACGCGAAGATGGGCTTCGGCATCGTCACCTCCGCCGACGTCATGCGGCGCGGCGTCGACGAGGTCGCCGACCAGCTGCGCCAGCGCATCGGCGACCGGCCGCTCTACATCTCCATCGACATCGACGTCCTGGACCCGGCGCACGCGCCCGGCACCGGCACCCCAGAGGCCGGCGGTCTTACCTCCCGCGAGCTCCTCGAAATCGTCCGCGGGCTGTCCTCCTGCAACCTCGTCTCCGCCGACCTGGTCGAGGTCGCCCCCGCGTACGACCACGCCGAGATCACCTCCGTCGCCGCCTCCCACACGGCGTACGAGCTGACGACGATCATGTCCCGCCAGATCGCAGAGGCCCGTACGAAGTGAGCCACGACCACCACGACGAACGGCCGCGGCTCACCCCCGAGCAGATCGTGGCCGCCCTGAACCCCCCGGCCGGACGCAACGGCGGCGACCTCGTCGTCGAGACCCTCCAGGGCCTCGGCGCGACCACCGTCTTCGGCCTGCCCGGCCAGCACGCGCTCGGCATGTTCGACGCGCTGCGCCGCTCCTCGCTGACGTACATCGGACTGCGCGTCGAGAACAACGCGGGCTTCGCCGCCGACGCGTACGGCCGCGTCACCGGGGAAGTGGCGCCGCTGCTGCTCTCCACCGGACCGGGCGCCCTCACCTCCCTCGCCGCGCTCCAGGAGGCGGCGGCGGCCTCCGCGCCCGTGCTGGCGATCTCCAGCCAGATCCCGACCTCGGGCCTGGGCGGCGGACGCCACGGCTACCTGCACGAGCTGCGGGACCAGAAGGCGTCGTTCCGCGACGTCGTGAAGTCGGTCCACACCGTCCGTACCGCCTCCCAGATCCCGTCGGCCATCGCCGCCGCCTGGGAGTCCGCGCTGACCGCCCCGCACGGCCCGGTCTGGATCGAGATCCCGCAGGACGTACTCCTGGCGGAGACCACTCTGCCGGTCGTCACGGCGATGGACGCCACCCCGCGCGAACTGCACGCCCGACCCGAACTGACCGCCGTGGCGGCCGACCTGCTGTCGAAGGCCGAGCGTCCGGCGATCATCGCGGGCGGCGGAGTCGTACGGTCCGACGCCTCCGGCAAGCTGCTGGCGCTCGCGGAGAAGCTGGACGCACCCGTCGTCACCACCTTCGGCGGCAAGGGCGCCTTCCCGTGGGAGCACCCGCTCTCTCTCCAGTCCTGGCTGGAGGACCGCTACACGACGGACTTCCTGGAATCCGCCGACGTGCTGCTGGTCGTCGGCTCCGGACTCGGTGAACTCTCCTCGAACTACCACACGTTCGCCCCGCGCGGCCGGGTGATCCAGATTGAGGCCGACGCCGGGAAGCTGGAGTCCAACCACCCCGCGCTCGGCATCCACGCCGACGCCCGCGAGGCGCTGTCCGACCTCCTCGAAGCGGTCGACCGCCGCGAGGACCCCGCGGCGCCGGACCGGGTCCGTACGGTCCTCGAAGCGGTACGGGACAGGATCGCCGCCCAGGAACTCACCCTGGAGCAGCGGCTCATCGCCTCGGTCCGCGAGGCGCTGCCCGACACGTCCCCCAGCTTCTGGGACATGACGATCCTCGCCTACTGGGCCTGGTCCGCCTTCGACGCCCGCCACCCGAACACGATGCACTCGGCCCAGGGCGCGGGCGGCCTCGGCTACGGCTTCCCGGCCGCCCTCGGCGCCGCGGCGGCCGACCGTACGAGGCCGGTCCTCGCGGTCTCCGGGGACGGCGGCGCGATGTACTCGATCGCGGAACTGGCCACGGCCCGCCAGTACGACCTGCCGGTCACCTGGCTGATCGTCGACGACGGCGGCTACGGCATCCTGCGCGAATACATGACGGGCGCCTTCGGCGAGGCCACGGCGACGGAGCTCTCCCGCCCCGACTTCGTCGCCCTCGCCGAGTCGTTCGGCGTCCCGGCGGTCCGTACGACCCCCGAGACGCTCGCCGCCGACCTGGCGAAGTCCTTCGCCCGGCCCGGCCCTTCGGCGGTCGTGCTGCCGGCCCTGCTGAGGATGTTCGAGCCGACGCATCTGTAGGCACCGGCCCGCTGCCCGCCCGCGTACCCGGCTCCGGTCGCGCGGGCGGGTTCAGCGGGTTCAGCGGGTTCATTTGCGGGGCGGGTGCTCCTTCGCGATGAGTGCCGCCTGGTCCTCCCTGCCCCGGTGGAAATCCGGCCGCTCGTCGGGATTGAGGCTGGTGGGCACGTTCTTCGCCGGTGGCAAGAAGTCGGTCAGCGACCGGAAGACCGGGTCTGCCGCCGCTCCCTGGCCGCGGATCCGGGCCTGCACCAGGTAGTGGACGATCTCCCGCAGGGGCTCTCGCAGCTGGGGTTCCGGCCGCGCGGCGGCCTTCTCCGCGGCTCCCGGCTGTCCCAGCCCATGGTGTTCGTTCTGCGCGAGCCTCTGCAGGGCCGCGACCGCCGCGTAGAGCCGACCGCAGCGGTATGCCTCGGCGTGCCGGACCGGCTGAGCGCTCGTCAAGGTTCCCCCTCGGTCAATGTGCCGGGTCGCACCCGGTGACCGATACCCGCGCGTGACGGGCGACGAACCGCACAGCCCGGAATGTACAACTTTCCGGCCGGTCATGAGTCGTTACTCACGGGTGCGCCGGGAGCGCACCGTACCGATCCACTCATGGGGGAGAAGCCGCATGAAAGAACAGCCCTGCATATCCCGTCGGGCAAAGGCCGCGCTGTCCGTCGCGCTCGCCGCGGGCGTGCTCGCACCCGTGGCGCTCGGCGCCGCGCCCGCGGCGGCGGCGACGCCGACGGTGAGCTGCACGTCCGGCAAGGCCGGGCTCGCGGCGAAGCTGACGAAGGACATCACCGCCGCGCTCAAGGGCCGGAAGTCGACGACGGCCGTGGCGCTCTACGACCGGAAGACCAAGACCAACTGCTCCCTGCGGGCGACCACCAAGTACGACTCCGCCAGCGTCGTGAAGGCGACCGTGCTGGCGACGCTGCTCTGGGACAACGGGAAGCACAACCGCTATCTCACCCAGCGCGAGATCAACCTCGCCACCGCCATGATCACCAAGTCCGACAACAACGCGACCACCAGCCTGTGGAAGCAGCTCGGGGCGACCAAGGTCAAGGCGTTCCTCAAGGCCGCCGGGATGACACACACCGTGCCCGGCTCCGGTGGCTACTGGGGGCTGACCCAGATCACCGCCCAGGACGAGCTGCGGCTGCTGACCCTGCTGACCGCCAAGAACTCCGTGCTGAGCGACAACGCGCGCTCCTACGAGCTGGGCCTGATGCGCAAGGTGATCTCCTCGCAGCGCTGGGGCACGCCCGCCGGAGCCCCGTCCGGCGCGACCGTCCAGGTCAAGAACGGCTGGCTGCCGCGCGCCACCCACGGCTGGCGGGTGCACAGCATCGGTGCCTTCACGGGCAAGGGGCACGATTACGGGATCACCGTGCTCACGCAGGACAACAAGACGATGAACGACGGCATCAACACCATCCAGGCCGTCGCCCGCGCCGTGCACAAGGACCTCAACCCGGCCGTCGCCGCGAAGACGACCTCGACCGTCGCTCCGCCCGCAGCCCCGCAGGAAGCGGTGCCCGCGGTACCGGAGGCCCCGGCGGTACGCATGCTCACCGCGACGCCGCGGTCGTAGCGCCTGCCGGCGGGCCGGTCCTACGCCGGTCGTCGCACGCCCCTACGCCGATAGCACTGTCTTCGGCCCCGTCTTTGTAACGGCGGGATGAAATCCGCTGCCCACCGCGTTGGTGCCTTCCGGTAGACCATGTCTGACGGGAGGCACCGGTGACGGACGCAGGGGACGTACAGAGCGCGACGCAGGCCCCGGGCTGGGCCCGGCGGCTGTGCGGCTACGCATGGCGCTACCGGCGCAATGTGCTGCTGGCGCTCGGCTCGTCGCTCGCGGGAATGGCGGTGATGGCCCTCGTCCCGCTGATCACCAAGGTGATCATCGATGACGTCGTCGTCGGCCACACGCGGTCCCTCGCCGTCTGGACCGGGCTCCTCGTAGTCGCCGCCGCGCTGGTGTACATATCCACGTACATCCGCCGGTACTACGGCGGCCGGCTGGCCCTCGACGTGCAGCACGACCTCCGTACCGAGATGTACGGGACGATCACCCGCCTCGACGGGAAACGGCAGGACGAGCTGTCCACCGGCCAGGTCGTCGGGCGCGCCACCAGCGACCTGCAACTGATCCAGGGACTTCTGTTCATGCTCCCGATGACGATCGGGAACGTACTGCTCTTCATCATCTCCCTGGTGATCATGGCGTGGCTCTCGCCGCTGCTCACCCTGGTCGCGGTCGCCGTGGCCCCCGCCCTCTGGTTCATCGCCCGCCGCTCCCGCGCCCGGCTCTTCCCCGCCACCTGGTACGCCCAGGGGCAGGCCGCCGCCGTCGCCGGAGTCGTCGACGGGGCCGTCTCCGGGGTCCGGGTCGTCAAGGGGTTCGGGCAGGAGGAGCAGGAGACCGGCAAGCTGCGCGAGGTCGGGCGGAAGCTCTTCGCCGGACGGCTGCGGACGATCCGGCTGAACTCCCGCTACACCCCCGCCCTCCAGGCCGTCCCCGCGCTCGGCCAGGTCGCGATGCTGGCCCTCGGCGGCTGGCTCGCCACCCGGGGCGAGATCACCCTCGGCACCTTTGTCGCGTTCTCCACCTACCTCGCCCAGCTCGTCGGCCCGGTCCGGATGCTCGCCATGGTCCTCACCGTCGGACAGCAGGCGAGGGCCGGCGTCGAGCGCGTACTGGAACTGATCGACACCGAGCCGACCATGAAGGACGGCACCAAGGAACTCCCGGCCGACGCGCCCGCGAGCGTCGAATTCGACGACGTTCGGTTCGGCTATGACGAGGGCCGCCCCGTCCTCGACGGCTTCTCGCTGACCATCGAGCCCGGTGAGACCGTCGCCGTCGTCGGCGCCTCCGGCAGCGGCAAGTCCACCGTCTCGCTGCTGCTGCCCCGCTTCTACGACGTGACGCACGGCGCCGTCCTGGTCGGCGGCCACGACGTCCGCGAACTGACCCACGAATCCCTGCGCGCCGCCATCGGCCTCGTACCGGAGGACAGCTTCCTGTTCTCCGACACCATCCGCGCCAACATCGCCTACGGCGTCCCCGACGCCACCCAGGAGCAGATCGAGGAGGCGGCCCGCGCCGCCCAGGCCGACCGGTTCATCGCGGACCTGCCCGGGGGCTACGACACCAAGGTCGGCGAACACGGACTCACCCTCTCCGGCGGCCAGCGCCAGCGCGTCGCGCTCGCCCGCGCCATCCTCACCGACCCCCGGCTGCTCCTCCTCGACGACGCCACCTCCGCCGTCGACGCCCGCGTCGAGCACGAGATCCACGAGGCGCTGCGCCAGGTGATGGCAGGCCGGACCACCCTGCTGATCGCCCACCGCCGCTCCACCCTCGGCCTCGCCGACCGGATCGCCGTCCTGGAGCACGGCCGGCTCGCCGACATCGGTACGCACGAGGAGCTGGAGCGCCGCTCCCCGCTCTACCGGCGGCTGCTCACCGATCCGGACGGGCTGGGCGGCACCTCGCCCGGACACCAGCGGCTGACCGCCGCCGACACGACCCCCGACGACGACCGCGCGCTCCAGGAAGAACTGGACGCCGAGTTCGACGCCGAGCGCGGCATAAGCCCCCATCTGTGGGTCCGCAAGGAGGAGCCGCGCGACACCGGGGCGGCCGGCATGCCCGCCACCCCCGAGCTGCTCGCCCAGGTCGAGGCGCTGCCGCCAGCCACCGACACCCCCGACATCGACGAGGCGCGGGCCGTCGGCGCCGAGAACTCGTACGGGCTGCGCAGGCTGCTGCGCGGCTTCGGGCTGCCGCTGCTGGTGAGCCTGGCGCTGGTCGCGGTCGACGCGGGCGCCGGTCTGCTGCTGCCGGTACTGATCCGGCACGGCATCGACCAGGGCGTCTCGCAGCTGGCGCTCGGCGCGGTCTGGGCGGCGTCCGCGCTGGCCCTCGTGGTCGTCCTGGTGCAGTGGGCCGCCCAGATCGGCGAGACCCGGATGACGGGCCGCACCGGCGAGCGGGTGCTGTACTCACTGCGGCTGAAGATCTTCGCGCAGCTCCAGCGGCTCGGCCTGGACTACTACGAGCGCGAGCTGACCGGCCGGATCATGACCCGGATGACGACGGACGTGGACGCGCTGTCGACGTTCCTGCAGACCGGACTGGTCACGGCCTTCGTCTCCGTCGTCACCTTCTTCGGCATCATGGTCGCGCTGCTGGTCCTGGACGTGCAGCTGGCCCTCGTCGTCTTCGTGACGCTGCCGGCGCTGGTCGTCGGTACGTTCTTCTTCCGCCGCAAGAGCGTCAAGGCGTACGAGCTGGCCCGCGAGCGCATCAGCGTCGTCAACGCCGACCTCCAGGAGTCCGTCTCCGGGCTGCGGATCGTGCAGGCGTTCCGCCGCGAGCGCGACGGCGCCGACCGGTTCGCGGAGCGCAGCGACCACTACCGCGAGGCCAGGGTCCGCGGCCAGTGGCTGATCTCGGTCTACTTCCCGTTCGTGCAGCTGCTGTCGTCGGTGGCCGCGGCCGCCGTCCTGATCGTCGGCGCGGGCCGGGTCGACAACGGCACGCTGACCACCGGTGCGCTGGTCGCGTACCTGCTCTACATCGATCTGTTCTTCGCTCCGGTGCAGCAGCTCTCCCAGGTCTTCGACGGTTACCAGCAGGCCACCGTCTCCCTCGGCCGCATCCAGGAACTGCTGCGCGAGCCGACCTCCACCGACGCCGCGGACGAACCGCTGGACGTGCTGTCGCTGCGCGGCGAGATCGCCTTCGAGGACGTGTCCTTCGCGTACGGCTCCGGCGACGACGCCGAGGAGGCCCTTATCGGCGTCGACCTGCGGATACCGGCCGGACAGACGGTCGCGTTCGTCGGCGAGACCGGCGCGGGGAAGTCCACCCTCGTCAAGCTCGTCGCCCGGTTCTACGACCCGACGGGCGGCCGGGTCACCGCGGACGGCACCGATCTGCGCCGCCTCGACCTCACCGCGTACCGGCACCGGCTCGGCGTCGTGCCGCAGGAGGCGTACCTCTTCGCGGGCACGATCCGCGACGCCATCGCCTACGGGCGGCCCGAGGCCACCGACGCCGAGGTGGAGTCGGCGGCGCGGGCGGTCGGCGCCCACGACATGATCGCCACCCTGGACGGCGGCTATCTGCACGAGGTCGCCGAGCGGGGCCGCAACCTCTCGGCCGGTCAGCGCCAGCTGATCGCCCTGGCCCGAGCCGAACTCGTCGACCCGGACATCCTGCTGCTCGACGAGGCGACCGCCTCGCTGGACCTCGCCAGCGAGGCCCTGGTCAACCAGGCGACCGACCGGCTCACGGGCCGCCGCACCACCCTGGTCGTCGCCCACCGGCTGACCACGGCCGCCCGCGCCGACCGGGTCGTGGTGATGGACCACGGCCGGGTCGTCGAGGACGGCACGCACGACGAACTCCTGGCCAGGGAAGGGCACTACGCCGTGCTGTGGCGCACGTTCATCGGTGAGGACGAGCCCGCGGGGGTGTGAGCACCGGGCCCGTCCACCGGGTCACTCGCCGATGCCGGAGATCTTCCCGGTCCGCAGGTCCGAGCAGCGTCCGGCCGATGAGACGTCGGCCGGGGCCCTGTGCGTTGCGGAGTCGAGGCATGGCGGTTCCTGCCTTTCGTATGGCTCTGTCCTGTTGGAGCCATGCTGTGGCGATTCGGTTGCCCCGGGGGCGGAGCGCACCGGATGCAACCTTCGGATGGCCTCCTGCGTCGTACGCATGTATGCGTACGTGCCGAGCAAGGGCGTAAATGTTCGACTGGTGATGAGGTTGCTGGTGATCGTAGGGGCGGGGAAGTCCGGAAAGGTTGAATTGTCCAGCGGAGGCGACGGCAGAGGCAGAAACGAAGCCGGGAGCGGAGGCGGAGGGGGGAGCCGCGGTACCCGCCGGATGCTGGTGTGCTCGATCGTCCTGCCGCTGGTGGCCGCCCTCGGCCTGGTGCTCAGCGGCCCCGCGGTAGGCCGCGCCGACGCCGCGACGGTCTGTGCCGGGCGCCCCGCGAAGACGGTCCCGTTCGAGACCGGCGAGCTGCGCATCTACAAGAACCGCTCCTACGCCTGCGCGACAGCCGTCGCCAAGAAGCCGGGCCCGCGCCGCACCATGTCCGTGACGATCCAGGCGCGCGGCGGCAGTCCCGTCGTCGACAAGGGCAAATACACCAAGCAGGCCGGCCCGGTGACGGTCCACGCGCTCAACCGATGCGTCAGGGCCTCGGCCAAGATCTCGGGGAAGTCGGGCTCCACGGGCTGGATCCTCTGCTGACCCACGGGCCGGAACACCCGATCTCTCCGCGCCGACCGGGTCTGGCGGCACAGGTGTCGCCCCGCTAGGTTCACGACGAATGTTGTGATTCCTGGGAGGGCGTATGCGCAAGGCGTTCAGAGGGTTCCTGTCGCTCGCGGTGCTCATCGGCACAGCGGGTGTCACGGGTGCCTCGGCCGGGGCGGCCACCGCCGCGGAACCGGCCGCGTTCATGAGCCGGTCCGTCAGTGACGACGGCACCGGCACGGACATCAAGGACCGCATCCTGGCCATCCCCGGGATGAGCCTCATCGAGGAGAAGCAGTACGCGGGCTACCGCTACTTCGTCCTCAACTACACCCAGCCGGTCGATCACCGGCACCCGTCCAGGGGCACCTTCCAGCAGCGCATCACCGTGCTGCACAAGGACACCTCCCGCCCGACGGTCTTCTCCACCAGCGGATACAACGTCTCCACGAATCCCGGCCGCGCCGAGCCGACCCGGATCATCGACGGCAACCAGGTCTCCCTGGAGTACCGCTACTTCACCCCCTCCCGCCCGGCGCCCGCCGACTGGTCCAAGCTCGACATCTGGCAGGCCGCCAGCGACCAGCACCGCGTCTTCACCGCGCTGAAGCGGATCTACCCCAGGAAGTGGCTGACCACCGGCGTCTCCAAGGGCGGCATGACGGCCACCTACTTCGAGCGCTACTACCCCGAGGACATGGACGGCGTCGTCGCGTACGTCGCGCCCAACGACGTGGTCGACAAGGAGGATTCGGCCTACGACCGGTTCTTCGAGCACGTGGGCACCAAGGAGTGCCGCGACCGGGTGAACGCCGTCCAGCGCGAGGCACTGGTCCGCCGCGGGCCGCTGGAGAAGAAGTACCGGGAGCACGCCGCCGCCAACGGCTACACCTTTGCCACCACCGGCTCGCTCGACAAGGCGTACGAGGCCGTCGTCATGGACTACGTCTGGGCGTACTGGCAGTACAGCCTGCTGTCCGACTGCGACACCATCCCGGCCGACGCCGGGACCGCCCCCGACCAGGCGATCTGGGACTCCGTCGACTCGGTCTCCGGCTTCTCCACCTACACCGACCAGGGCCTGGAGAACTACACCCCGTACTACTACCAGGCGGGCACCCAGCTCGGTTCGCCCAATATCCGCCAGCCGTGGCTCGGCGGTCTCAGCCGGTACGGATACCAGCCGCCGCGCACCTTCGTGCCGCGCTCCATCCCGATGAAGTTCCAGCCGTCGGTGATGCGCGACGTCGACAACTGGGTGAAGCGTCACGCCGATCGGATGCTGTACGTGTACGGGGAGAACGACCCGTGGGGCGCGGAGCGCTTCCGGCCCGGTGCGGGCTCCCGTGACAGCTACGTCATGACCGTGCCCGGCGGCAACCACGGTGCCGCGGTGGCCGGCCTCGCCGAGGACGACAGGGCGAAGGCCACCGCGGCCATCCTGCGCTGGGCGGGCGTCGCCCCGGCCGCCGTGCGGGACGACCCGGCGAAGGCCGAGCCGCTCGCGAAGTTCGACGCGCGGCTCGACAAGCGGGACGTGATGAACGAGCGCGGGCAGCGGCCGTAGCGGCTCTCCGAGCCGGGGGAGGGGCTGTGCGCGCGGCGCACAGCCCCTCCGTGCTTCCGGCTAGTACGTCAGCCCGTAACCGACCGGGTGCAGCACCCGGGCCGGATCGTCCGCGCGCTGCACCGGGACCGGCAGGGTGCCCCGCGGTTCGGCGCGGCCCGCGATCACCCGGGCGGCGGCCCGCAGTTCGACATCGGTCCAGGAGTACGTGGCCAGGTTCGCCGCGAACCCGGTCCCGGACAGCTGGGCGACGTCGTACGGATTGCGGATCGCGACCGTGATCACCGGGATGCCGGTCGCCGCCAGCGCGCTCACCAGGGTGCGCTGCGAGCTCGTCGCCGAGACGTTGTACGTCGCCACGACCACCGCGTCCTTGCCCTGGGCGGCCGCCACCGCCTCGTCGATCTTCGCCTTGGCGGGGGCGGTGCCGGTGGACAGCGCGGTCGCCGCGTACCCCAGTTCACCGAAGGCGGTGGCCAGCGTGGTGGTCGGCGGTCCGGTGGTGCCGGACGGGGAGGCGGGATCGGCGCCGACCACGAGCAGGTTCCGGTGGGAGCGGCGGGAGAGCGGCAGCACCGCACCCTCGTTGGCGAGCAGGGTGGTGGTGCGCTCGGCGATCCGGTCGGCGGCGGCGAGGTGCGACCGGGTGCCGACGGTGCGGTCCACTCCCGAGTGGCTGACGAACGGGTCGTCGAACAGCCCGAGCTTCGCTTTCAGCCGCAGGATGCGCAGGATCGACTCATCGATCCGGGCCTCGCTGATCTCACCGCCCTTCACGGCCTCCAGGACGGCGTTCCAGGAGACGTCGAGGCGCGGTGGGTTGAGCAACTGGTCGACGCCGGCCTTGAGGGCGAGGACCGGCACGCGCTCGTCGCCGTACTTCGTCCGCACCCCCTCCATGCCGAGCGAGTCGGTCACCACGACACCGTCGTAGCCGAGCTCCTCGCGCAGGATGCCGGTGAGAATCGGGTGGGACAGCGTCGCCGGGTCCTCCGCCGGGTCCAGCGCCGGGACCACGATGTGCGCGGTCATGATCGAGTCGATGCCCGCGGCGATGGCGGCCCGGAACGGCGGCTCGTCCAGCTCGGCCCACTGCTCCCGGGTGTGGTTGATGACGGGCAGCCCGGTGTGGCTGTCGGTGCTGGTGTCGCCGTGGCCCGGGAAGTGCTTGGCGGTCGAGGCGATCCCGCTGCTCTGATACCCCTTCACCTGCGCGGCGACCATGCCGGCCACGGACTGCGGGTCGGAGCCGAAGGAGCGTACGCCGATCACCGGGTTGGCCGGGTTGACGTTGACGTCGGCGTCCGGGGCGTAGTTCTGGTTGATGCCGATCGCGGCCAGTTCGGCGCCCGCGATCTGGCCGGCCCGGCGGGCGTCGGAGCGCGAACCGCCCGCGCCCAGCGCCATCGCGCCGGGCATCAGGGTGGCGGGCTCGCCGACCCGGCAGACGATGCCGTGCTCCTGGTCGGTGGAGACGAGGAGCGGCAGCGGGGTGGGGCCGGCGAGACCGGCGCGCTGGATGCCGTTGGAGAGGTCGGCGATCTGGTGCGGGTCGCGGGTGTTGTGCGCCCAGGCGAAGTAGATGATCCCGCCGACGTGGTACCTGTCGATCATCTCGGCGGCCGTGCGGACCCCGATCTCGGCCATGTTGGCGTCGATGTCGGCCTGGTCGGGGTCGGTGGCGGAGTGCCCGTACACCCGCATCACGAAGAGCTGCCCGACCTTCTCCTCCAGGGTCATCCCGGAGATGATCCGCTTGAGGCGTTTGGTGGTGGCGGCTGCATTGTGCTGCCCGCCGCTGTGTCCGCTGCTCGCGGACCTCTGGGCGGCGACGGCGCCGGGGGCGAGGCCCACGCTCGTGACGGCGGCGACTGCCGTCGCGGCGGTGGCGGTGAGGAGGGTGCGTCTGGAGGTGCGGTGGTGCACGTGAGCTCCTTCGGCCGTACTCGGGGACGAGGGGTGGTGAAAGAAACTGCCAAGGAGCACGGATATCCAGAAAATAACTTCCGGTCAAGGGTCCGGACCGTTTTGAGCCCCTGCGGCGTGGCAGGGGCCCCTGCCACAGTCCCGTCCCGAGGCCCTGCCCCAACCTCGCCCCGGCCCCGCCTCAGCCGCCCCTCAGTCCTGCCTCAGCCCCACCGTGGCCCCGTGCGTCCGCAGCGCGGACACCGCCGCCGTGATCGCGGGCCGCCGGGCCGCCTCCGTACGCCACAGCGCGTACAGCCGCCGCACCGGTACGGGATCGAGCGGCACCGCCACCACCCCCGGCGGCAGTTGCCCCCGCCCCAGACGCGGGATCATCGCGACCCCGAGGCCGGCGGCCAGCAGGGCCAGCTGGGTGTGGTTCTCCTCCGCCTGGTGCCGGATGTCCGGCTCGCAACCCGCCGCTCGCAACGTCCGTACGAGCCAGTCGTGGCAGACCGTCCCCGGCGGCTGGCAGATCCACCGCTCCTTCGCCAGCTCCTCGCGCCGCACATCGCCCCGCCCGGCGAGGCGATGCCCCTCGGGGACCAGCAGATCGCAGTGGTCGTCACCGATCACCGCCTGCGCCACGCCCTCGGGGGCGGGCAGCGGGGCGATGTCCCAGTCGTGCGCGACCGCCAGATCGATCACGCCCTTGGCCACCAGATCGACCGAGAGATGCGGATCGACCTCGGTCATCCGGACGTCCACGGCCGCGTGGTCCCGGTCCAGCTCCGCCAGCACCCCGGGCAGCAGCCCGCGCGCCGCGGACGCGAACGCGCCGATCGACAGCCGCCCGGTCGGCAGCCCCCTGCGCTCCTCCAGTGTCGTCTCGGCGCGCTCCACGATCGCCAGCAACTGCTGGGCCGTCGCGGCCAGATGGAGCGCCTCCTCGGTCAGCGCGACACCGCGCCCGCGCCGTTCGAGCAGCGTCGTACGGGTCTCCCGCTCCAGCTTGGTGATCTGCTGCGAGACCGCCGACGGGGTGTAGCCGAGCGCGGCGGCGGCGCCCGCGACGGAGCCGTGGACGGAGACGGCGTGCAGGGCGCGCAGCCGGGCCAGATCGAGCATCGGACCTCCCGTGCCATTTGTTGGCGATTCGTGGCGACTCATTAGAGACGCTCAATTCCACCATGAAGATATCCGCGCTGGTGCTACATGGTCGGCGCGGGTGATCCTCGGTGCATGCGTCCCCTCCACATCGCCCTGGCCGCCCTGGTGACCGCCGTCTGGGGTGTCAATTTCGTCGTCATCGAGGTCGGCCTCGGGCACTTCCCGCCGCTGCTCTTCTCCGCCCTGCGCTTCCTGGTCGCCGCGCTGCCCGCGGTCTTCCTCGTCGGCCGGCCCAAGGTCGCGTGGAAGTGGATCGTGGGCGTCGGGCTGGCCCTCGGGGTGGCGAAGTTCGGTCTGCTCTTCATCGGCATGGACCGCGGCATGCCCGCCGGTCTCTCGTCCCTCGTGCTCCAGGTCCAGGCGGTCTTCACGGCCCTCTTCGCCGCCGTCGCACTCGGTGAACGGCCGGGAAGGATACGGGTGTTGGGGATGGTGGTGGCCCTCGCGGGCATCGGCGTCGCGGCGGTCGACGAGGGGGCGGGCGGCCCCGTGCTCGCCTTCGTCCTGGTGATCGTGGCGGCGGCCTGCTGGGGCGTGTCCAACGTGCTGACCCGCAAGGCGGCCCCGCCCGACTCGCTCAACTTCATGGTGTGGGTCTCGACCGTGCCCGTGATCCCGCTGCTCGGCCTCTCCCTCCTCTTCGAGGGCTGGGACCGCGACGTGGACGCGCTGGCCGCGCTGGACTGGAGCGGCGCCGGGATCATCGTCTACGTCGCCTGGATCACCACCGTCTTCGGCTTCGGCGCCTGGGGCTTCCTGCTGCGCCACCACCCGGCCTCCTCGGTGGCCCCGTTCACCCTGCTCGTCCCGGTCTTCGGGATGTCGTCGGCCGCGCTGCTGCTGGGCGAGTCGGTGAGCCCGCTGCGGTGGTGCGCGGCGGCGCTGCTGGTCGGCGGGGTGGCCCTCACCTCGCTGGCGGGTGCGCGGCGGCCGCGCACCCCGGCACCGGACTCCCCGGAGCCGAAGCCGGGGTCGGAGGTGGAGCCGGAGGTGGCGCGGGCCGCCTGAAAGCGCCGTACCGCCTACTGCTTGGGCGAGCCCAGCCGCAGCAGATGCTCCCGCCCGGCGGCCAGCAGCCCCGGCAGCTCCGCCGCCCCCGGGTGCCAGCGCTTCTCGTACTCCCAGCAGACCCAGCTGTCCGGGTCCAGCGTGTCCAGGCAGGCCCTCAGCGGCAGCACCCCGGCTCCCAGCGCCAACGGCTCGGTGTCCTCGGCCGACGCGATGTCCTTCACCTGTACGTATCCCAGGTGCGGGGCCAGCACCGCATGGCTCGCGGCCGGCTCCTCGCCCGCCAGCCAGGTGTGCATGATGTCCCACAGCGCGCCGACCTGGCCGTGCCCGACCGTCCCGACGACCCGGGCCACATCGACGCCGGCCCGGTGCGAGTCATGGGTCTCCAGCAGGATGCGTACGCCCTTGTCGGCGGCGTGCGGAGCGGCGGCGGCCAGTCGCCGGGCGGCGGTCGCGTCGGCCACGGCGGGGTTCTGGCCGCCGCCGCCCGGGAAGACCCGGACGTTCTGCGCGCCCAGGTCGTGCGCCAGGTCCACCAGCCCGGCGAGCTCCTCCAGCACCGGCGCGTCGTCGCCCTCGGCGGCGGCCCGGACATACCCGGCGACGGTCAGGATCTCGACGCCGCCCTTCCTGAACTCCTCGACGACGGCGGCCCGTTCGGGCGCGGAGATGCCCGGGTGCACCGGCTCCTCGGGGTGGGCGCGCAGTTCCACCCCCTGGTAGCCGTGTCCGGCGGCGAGCCGGACGACGTCGGCGACCGGCATCCCCGGCACTCCGAGGGTCGAGAAAGCGAGCTTCACGTGCGTGTCCTTCCGTCGGTACGTGCCACTGCACCGTACGGACCGGGCAGCGGCCGGCACACCATGGGCCCGGGTCGCGGGTCGCGGGCCACGGGGTGTGGGTCACAGGTCGCGGGTCGCGCGGCTCACGACCGCGGCGGCGCCGTCGACCCCCGCACCATCAGTTCCGCCGCGATCGTCGCGATGCCCCCGGGCGGCGGCGTCTCCTTGCCCATCGCGAGGCGGCCCGCCCGCGCGCCCGCCTCGAAGAGCGGCAGCCGCACGGTCGTCAGCGCCGGGACCGCGTCCACCGAGAAAGGCAGGTCGTCGAAGCCCGCCACCGAGATGTCCTCGGGGATACGGAGACCGCGGTCCCGGATCGCCGCGCTCGCGCCCAGGGCCACCGTGTCGTTGGCGGCGACGACCGCCGTCACCTCCGGTTCGCGGCGCAGGAGTTCGAGTGTGGCGTCGTAGCCGGAGCGGCGGTCGTAGGGTCCGTGGACGGTGAGGCGCTCCTCGTCGCCGACGAGCCCCGCAGCCCGCATCGCGTCGCGGTGGCCCTCCAGTCGATGGCGGGTGGTCGTCCGCTCCAGCGGGCCCGCGACATAGCCGATCCGCCGGTGGCCGAGCGAGAGCAGGTGCTCGGTGAGGCGGCGTCCGCCGCCCCGGTTGTCGAAGGCGAGCGCGGCCACGACCGCCTCGCCGTCCGGCAGCGGGGGCCGCCCGCACAACACCACCCGGGTGCCCGCGTCCGCGAGCTTGGCCAGCTTGGCGGAGACCGCGGCCTGGTGCGCCGGGTCCTCCACGGCGCCCCCGGTCAGCACGACGGCCGCGGCGCGCTGGCGCTGGAGCAGGGTGAGATAGGTGAGTTCGCGCTCGGGGGAGCCGCCGGTGTTGCAGACGACGGCGAGCTTCTCGCCACCCGCCCGGCCCGAGCCGTCCCCGGGCCCGCCGATCTCGGTCTGCGCCGCACCCGCCATGATCCCGAAGAACGGGTCCGCGATGTCGTTGACCAGGATGCCGACCAGGTCCGACGTGGCCGCCGCGAGCGAACTCGCCGGCCCGTTGAGCACATAGTCCAGGTCGTCCACCGCGCGCAGGACCCGCTCGCGGGTGGACGCGGCCACCGGGTAGTTGCCGTTCAGCACGCGGGAGACGGTGGCCGGCGACACCCGGGCGCGAGCCGCCACATCCGCCAGGGTGACTGTCATCGCTTTCCTCCGAGGGTTTTGGGCCGGGCCCTCTTGTCCGGGCCGCTGTCGGCAGGCTAGCGTCATCCCTGATAGAAAGCGCTTGCTACGGTTGTTGGAGGAAGTTTCGTGACACGCAGGACAGTGCGCATCGCCATGAACGGCGTCACGGGTCGCATGGGATACCGGCAGCACCTGGTGCGCTCGATCCTCGCGATCCGCGAGCAGGGCGGCCTCGACCTCGGCGACGGGGACGTGCTGTGGCCCGAGCCCGTGCTGGTCGGCCGCCGCGCCCACGCGCTGGAGGAGCTCGCCACGCAGCACGGCCTGACCGAGTGGTCGACCGACCTCGATGCGGTCCTCGCCGACGACACGATCGACATCTACTTCGACGCCCAGGTCACCTCGGCCCGCGTGGACGCGATCAAGAAGGCCATCGCCGCGGGCAAGCACATCTACACCGAGAAGCCCACCGCCACGGACGTCGAGGGCGCCCTGGAGCTGGCCCGGCTGGCCGGTGAAGCCGGAATCAAGCACGGCGTGGTCCAGGACAAGATCTTCCTGCCGGGCCTGCTGAAGCTGAAGCGCCTCATCGACGGCGGCTTCTTCGGCGAGATCCTCTCCGTGCGCGGCGAGTTCGGCTACTGGGTCTTCGAGGGCGACTGGCAGGAGGCCCAGCGCCCGTCGTGGAACTACCGCGCGGAGGACGGCGGCGGCATCGTCGTCGACATGTTCCCGCACTGGGAGTACGTGCTCCACGAGCTGTTCGGCCGGGTCTCCACCGTCCAGGCGCACGTCCGGACGCACATCCCGCAGCGCTGGGACGAGCAGGGCAAGCCGTACGCCGCGACCGCCGACGACGCCGCGTACGGCATCTTCCAGCTGGAGAGCGGCGCGGTCGCGCAGATCAACTCCTCCTGGACGGTCCGCGTCAACCGCGACGAGCTCGTCGAGTTCCAGGTCGACGGAACCCACGGCTCCGCCGTCGCGGGCCTGCGCAACTGCCGTGTCCAGCACCGCTCGGCCACCCCCAAGCCGGTCTGGAACCCCGACCTCCCGGTCACCGAGTCGTTCCGCGACCAGTGGCAGGAAGTCCCCGACAACGCGGTCTTCGACAACGGCTTCAAGGCCCAGTGGGAGCTCTTCCTGCGCCACATCGTCCTCGACGAGCCGTACACCTGGGACCTGATGGCCGGCGCCCGCGGCGTGCAGCTCGCCGAGCTGGGCCTGAAGTCCCACGCGGAGGGCCGCCGCCTCGACGTACCGGAGCTGTCGCTGTGACGAGCCACCCCACGCACGGCACACCGGAGCTGATCTGAGTGACCATCCACCTCCCGCAGGGCCCGTACGAACCCCGCGCCACCCCGCTCGACCTGGCCCCCGGCACCGGCCCGCTCGCCTCGCGCACGGTCTTCTCCGCCGCCCATGTCGTCGCCGACCCGTACGCCGACATCAGCCCCGACTCGCCGGCCGCCGTCGACTGGGACGCCACCCTCGCCTTCCGCCGCCACCTCTGGTCGCACGGCCTGGGCGTCGCCGAGGCGATGGACACCGCCCAGCGCGGCATGGGCCTGGACTGGGCCGGCGCGGCCGAACTGATCCGCCGCTCCGCCGCCGAGGCCAAGGCGGTCGGCGGCCGCATCGCCTGCGGCGTCGGCACCGACCAGCTCACCGGCCCCGCCTCCCTCGCCGAGGTGCGGTCCGCGTACGAGGAGCAGCTCGCGCTCGTCGAGGAGAGCGGCGCCCAGGCCATCCTGATGGCCTCCCGCGCGCTCGCCGCGGCGGCGAAGGGGCCCGAGGACTACCTGGAGACGTACGCCCACCTGCTGCGCCAGGCATCGGAGCCGGTCGTCCTGCACTGGCTGGGCCCGATGTTCGACCCCGCGCTGGACGGCTACTGGGGCTCCTCGGACCTCGACACCGCCACCGACACGTTCCTGAAGGTCATCGCGGAGCACCCGGACAAGGTCGACGGCATCAAGATCTCGCTCCTGGACGCCGAACGCGAGATCGATGTCCGCCGCCGTCTCCCGAGCGGGGTCCGCTGCTACACCGGCGACGACTTCAACTACCCGGAACTGATCGCGGGCGACGACCGGGGCTTCAGCCACGCCCTGCTCGGCATCTTCGACCCGCTGGGCCCGCTGGCCGCCCACGCGGTACGGGTCCTCGACACGGGTGACACCCAGGGCTTCCGCGACCTCCTCGACCCCACGGTCGAGCTGTCCCGCCACCTCTTCCAGGCGCCCACCCGCTTCTACAAGACGGGCGTGGTGTTCCTGGCCTGGCTGGCCGGCCACCAGGACCACTTCACCATGGTCGGCGGCCTGCAGTCCGCGCGCTCGCTGCCGCATCTGGCGAAGGCGTACGAACTCGCCGACCGCCTGGGCCTGTTCCCCGACCCGGAACTGGCCGAATCCCGGATGCGCGCCCTGCTCGCGGTCAACGGAGGCACCCGATGAGCGACGGCCGTCTCTCCATCAACCAGGAGACCATCAAGCAGTGGTCGCTGCCCGAACTGGCCGAGGGCTGCGTCAAGGCGGGCATCGACAAGGTCGGCCTGTGGCGGGCCCCCGTCCAGTCGTACGGCATCGAGCGCACCGCCCGACTCCTGGCCGACTCCGGCCTGTCCGTCACCAGCCTGTGCCGCGGCGGCTTCTTCACCGCCCTGGACCCGGCGGAACGGGCCCGCGCCCTGGACGACAACCGCGCCGCGCTCGACGAGGCGGCGGCCCTGTCCACCGACACCCTGGTCCTGGTCTCCGGCGGCCTCCCCGAGGGCAGCAAGGACCTGCACGGCGCCCGTGAACGCATCGTGGACGCCCTGGGCCAACTGGCTCCGTACGCGGCCGAACGCGGCGTACGCCTCGCCATCGAACCGCTGCACCCGATGTTCGCCTCGGACCGCTGCGTCGTCTCCACGCTCTCCCAGGCCCTGGACATCGCGGAGCGCTTCCCCGCCGAACAGGTCGGGGTGGTCGTCGACACGTACCACATCTGGTGGGACGACCAGGCGCCCGCACAGATCGCCCGCGCGGGCGCGGGCGGCCGCATCCACTCCTTCCAGCTGGCCGACTGGATCACCCCGCTCCCGGCCGGCGTCCTGGTGGGCCGCGGCCAACTCGGCGACGGAGCGGTGGACTTCCGCGCGTTCCGCACCCTGGTCGAGGCCACCGGCTTCGACGGCCCGATCGAGGTGGAGATCTTCAACGAGGAGCTCTGGGCCCGAGACGGTGCCGAAGTCCTCGCGGAGGTCGCGTCCCGGTACGCCGAACACGCCTGCTGAAAAGGCGCTTTGCCACCAAGGCAAAGAGATCGTCAAGACGTGCAACCGTTCGGCGTCCTATCGAGTCGTATCTGGCGTCGGGCGCTTCCGGGGAGGGATCTGGGGGGATCGGGAAGCCCTGGCGGTGGGGGAAAGCGAGGGGGGTCCGGTCTTCTGACCGGGCCCCGTTTCGTGTCCCCCCATGGCGCGGACGTGACACATTGCGTAGGAGGTGTCACGTCTTTTTGGAAGGATGCGCCTGCTGCGTTCTGGTGCGTCAGGCGCTGGCGCTGCCGTCCTTGACCGCGGAGACGAACGACGACCAGCCGCCGACGGAGAAGACGAGCGCGGGGCCGCTCGGGGCTTGCTGTCGCGGACGAGGATGTGGGTGCATCCGTCGGCAACCTCAAGGCACTCGCCGTTGGTGCCACCGCTGTAGCTGGCCGGACTCGGTCATATCCGCCACCTTGTGCAGCTGTTCCGCCATGACGTGCGGCCCGCCGATGCGGTGCCTGAGCGAGGCCTCGTCGAGCAGTGTCCGGGCAACCGGAGTCGATGACTTGGTGAGCAGCCGGCCGTGCTCCATGCGGCTGACCTCCTGGCGGACCGGCGCGTGACCGGCAGCGAACTGCACTTCCTCGCCGCCCGGTTGACGGAGTCGTTGCGTGACGTGAAACGGGTCGCGGAGAGCAGGGGGCACGACCGCCGCAAGCGCCGGGACAAGGAGCGGAGCCGAGCGATCCGTAAAAGTGGCTGCGCATACATGAGCGATGCCGATAGCGTGTGAATAGCACATCTGTGCGAATGATGCTCACTGGGAGGCTACGTCGCGTGTCGCAAAATCCTCAGCTGACCGGAAAGCTCGATTCCGTGGAAGGGCTCAAGGAGCTCTTCGGAGGCGGACTCTTCGGGAAGCGGGCCAAGAAGAACCATGCCCTGTTCTCCGGGGCCACCGCGAAGGGCGTGGCGCGGGCCACCGTCCTGGCCACCCGGGACTACGGCGACGACAATGTTTACCACGTCGTCGCGTTCTGCACCGGGCAGGACGCCATCGCCGACGCCCGGATCGCCGAGTTGCGGCAGCGGGCCGAGGGAATCGCCGACGAGCTGCGTACGCACGGCTATTTCTACTACGACACCCCGACGGTCTGGGACGGCGACGGCAAGATCTGGATCAGCAAGAAGCCGCTGTTCCGCGATCTCGGCGCGCCGACGGAGGGCCTGTACGTCTTCCCGCTCCAGGAGAGCGCGACCGCTTCGGCGCCGACCGACGTGGCCTGGGCCGTCGTCGACGGCAAGCTGCACATCGTGGTCGTCGCGAAGTAGGTACGGCCGGAAGGGGGCGAGGGGGAACCGCCTCCCTTCCGGGCTGTCAGTGCGAGGTACTAGCGTCGAGGCATGTCCAACATGGCCGTCCTCGAAGGTGTGCTTGAGCGCATCACGTACGCCAACGAGGAGAACGGGTACACCGTCGCCCGCGTCGACACCGGTCGCGGTGCCAACGATCTGCTCACCGTGGTCGGTTCGCTGCTCGGTGCGCAGCCCGGTGAGTCGCTGCGGATGGAAGGGCGCTGGGGTTCGCACTCGCAGTACGGCAAGCAGTTCACCGTCGAGAACTACACGACGATCCTGCCCGCCACCATCCAGGGCATCCGCCGCTACCTCGGCTCCGGCCTGATCAAGGGCATCGGCCCGGTCATGGCGGACCGGATCACCACCCACTTCGGCGTCGACACCCTCGACATCATCGAGCAGCAGCCGAAGCGGCTGGTCGAGGTGCCGGGGCTCGGGCCGAAGCGGACGAAGATGATCGCCGCCGCCTGGGAGGAGCAGAAGGCGATCAAGGAGGTGATGGTCTTCCTCCAGGGCGTCGGCGTCTCCACCTCCATCGCCGTCCGTATCTACAAGAAGTACGAGGACGCCTCGATCTCCGTCGTGAGGAACCAGCCCTACCGGCTCGCCGCCGACGTCTGGGGCATCGGCTTCCTCACCGCGGACAAGATCGCCCAGGCCGTCGGCATCCCGCACGACAGCCCGGAGCGGGTCAAGGCCGGGCTCCAGCACGCGCTCTCGCAGTCCACCGACCAGGGGCACTGCTTCCTCCCGGAGGAGCGGCTGATCGCGGACGGGGTGAAGCTGCTCCAGGTCGATACGGGGCTGGTCATCGAGTGCCTCGCCGAACTGGCCGAGGACCCGGAGGGCGTCGTACGGGAGAAGGTGCCGTCGCCCGAGGGCGGCGAGTTCGTCACCGCCATCTACCTGGTGCCCTTCCACCGTGCCGAGATCGCCCTCGCCGCCCAGGTCCAGCGGCTGCTGCGGACGCCCGAGGAGCGGATGCCGGCCTTCGCGGACGTGGACTGGGACAAGGCGCTGGCCTGGCTCGTCACGCGTACGGGGGCGAATCTGGCCCCCGAGCAGGAGGCGGCGGTCCGCCTGGCGCTCAGCCGGAAGGTCGCGGTGCTGACCGGTGGGCCCGGCTGCGGGAAGTCGTTCACCGTCCGGTCGATCGTGGAGCTGGCGCGGGCCAAGAAGGCCAAGGTGGTGCTGGCCGCGCCCACCGGGCGGGCGGCCAAGCGGCTCTCCGAGCTGACCGGGGCCGAGGCGTCCACCGTGCACCGGCTGCTCGAACTGAAGCCGGGCGGCGATGCCGCGTACGACCGGGACCGTCCGCTGGACGCCGATCTGGTCGTCGTCGACGAGGCGTCGATGCTGGATCTGCTGCTCGCCAACAAGCTGCTGAAGGCGGTGGCGCCCGGCGCCCACCTCCTGCTCGTCGGGGATGTCGACCAGTTGCCGTCGGTCGGCGCGGGGGAGGTGCTGCGCGATCTGCTCGCCGACGGCAGCCCCGTCCCCGCGGTCCGGCTCACCACGATCTTCCGCCAGGCCCAGCAGTCCGGCGTCGTCACCAACGCCCACCGGATCAACTCCGGGCTTCCGCCCCTCACTCAGGGCCTCAAGGACTTCTTCCTCTTCGTGGAGGACGAGACGGAGGACGCCGGCGTGCTCGCGGTGGACGTCGCGGCGCGCCGCATTCCCGCCAAGTTCGGCCTCGACCCGCGGCGCGACGTACAGGTCCTCGCCCCGATGCACCGCGGCCCGGCCGGCGCGGGCACGCTCAACGGGCTCCTCCAGCAGGCCATCACCCCGGGGCGCCCGAACCTCCCCGAGAAGCGGTTCGGCGGCCGGGTCTTCCGGGTCGGCGACAAGGTCACCCAGATCCGCAACAACTACGACAAGGGGGAGAACGGCGTCTTCAACGGCACGGTCGGCGTCGTCACCGCCCTCGACCTGGACGAACAGAAGCTGACGGTCCTCACCGACGAGGACGAGGAGATCGGTTACGACTTCGACGAGCTGGACGAGCTGGCCCACGCGTACGCCATGACGATCCACCGCTCGCAGGGCAGCGAGTACCCGGCCGTCGTCATCCCCGTTACCAGGAGCGCCTGGATGATGCTCCAGCGGAACCTGCTGTACACCGCCGTGACCAGGGCCAAGAAGCTCGTCGTGCTGGTCGGCTCGCGGCAGGCGATCGGCCAGGCGGTCCGCACGGTTTCCGCAGGCAGACGCTGTACGGCGCTGGATTACCGGCTGTCAGGGGGCTCGGGCGGAGGATCGGCGGAAAAAATGATCGATCAAATCGGTGGGAAACATCACGCAGCCCTTCCGGAACCGGAACCGAGGGGGCAGGATGAGTAAGTTCGCGGCACTCAGTGCCGCGAGTAGGTCCAATGGACGACCCCGAGTGCACTCTCCTGAGCCAAATGGGGGAGGGTGGAGACAGTCAGGGAACCTCGAAGAAGAGGCACTACGTCGGTGAGGGATGACGTGAGCGACAACTCTGTAGTACTGCGGTACGGCGACGGCGAGTACACCTACCCGGTGATCGACAGCACCGTCGGCGACAAGGGCTTCGACATCGGGAAGCTCCGGGCCAATACCGGTCTGGTGACGCTGGACAGCGGATATGGCAACACCGCAGCCTATAAATCCGCCATCACCTACCTCGACGGTGAGCAGGGCATCCTGCGCTACCGCGGCTACCCCATCGAGCAGCTCGCCGAGCGCTCGACGTTCCTCGAGGTCGCGTACACGCTCATCAACGGCGAGCTTCCCAAGGTCGACGAGCTGTCGACCTTCAAGAACGAGATCACCCAGCACACGCTGCTGCACGAAGACGTCAAGCGTTTCTTCGACGGCTTCCCGCGCGACGCCCACCCGATGGCCATGCTGTCCTCGGTCGTCAGCGCGCTGTCCACGTTCTACCAGGACAGCCACAACCCGTTCGACGAGGAGCAGCGCCACCTCTCGACGATCCGGCTGCTCGCCAAGCTGCCGACGATCGCCGCGTACGCGTACAAGAAGTCGATCGGGCACCCCTTCGTCTACCCGCGCAACGACCTCGGGTACGTCGAGAACTTCCTGCGCATGACCTTCTCGGTCCCCGCCCAGGAGTACGACCTGGACCCGGTCGTCGTCTCCGCGCTCGACAAGCTGCTCATCCTGCACGCGGACCACGAGCAGAACTGTTCGACCTCCACCGTGCGTCTGGTCGGCTCCTCGCAGGCGAACATGTTCGCCTCGATCTCCGCCGGCATCTCGGCGCTGTGGGGCCCGCTGCACGGTGGCGCCAACCAGTCGGTGCTGGAGATGCTCGAAGGCATCCAGGCCAACGGCGGCGATGTCGACTCCTTCATCCGCAAGGTGAAGAACAAGGAGGACGGCGTCCGGCTGATGGGCTTCGGCCACCGCGTCTACAAGTCCTTCGACCCGCGCGCCAAGATCATCAAGGCCGCCGCCCACGACGTGCTGTCCGCGCTCGGCAAGTCCGACGAGCTGCTCGACATCGCGCTGAAGCTGGAGGAGCACGCGCTCTCCGACGAGTACTTCGTCTCGCGCAACCTCTACCCGAACGTGGACTTCTACACGGGTCTGATCTACCGGGCCATGGGCTTCCCGACCGAGATGTTCACCGTGCTCTTCGCCATCGGCCGTCTCCCCGGCTGGATCGCCCAGTGGCACGAGATGATCAAGGAGCCGGGTTCCCGCATCGGCCGCCCGCGCCAGATCTACACCGGAGAGGTCCTGCGCGACTTCGTCCCGGTCGAGGCCCGCTGAGCCTCGTCACACCCCCCGCACGACCCCCGGCCGCCGAGGCCGGTCGACTTCGCCCCGCGTACCGCGCTTTCGCACAGAGCGCGGTGTCCGGGGCGATTTGCGTACCCGGCGGCGGCACGGCGAGCGCCTGACAACAGCGAGAAGCGCCCCGCCATCGATCCCCCCACGGGCCGACAGCGAGGCGCTTCCCATGTCCCGGAGCGGATTCCCCCCACGGGATCCGGCCGGGCGTCTGTGGGAGCCGGAGCTCCTGCGTTCCTCAGCTACTGCGAACTGCGCTCTTCACTTGTCCTTCTGGTGCGGTCTGCCGGGGTACGTACGCACGGGAGGGCCGCTCAAAGCTCCCCGGTGCACGTGCCCCGGCCAACGCTTGCCCCGGAGCGTCCCCCAAGACCCTCCGATGGATGTCCCCCAAGACATCCTTGGCATCGCACTCTTAGACTCACGAACCCGCCGGATGGTTACCCCGAAATCCATGTGATCTGGATCTCTTTGTGGAAATTACGTGAAGGCGCGCAACCGCAGGCTGTTCGTCACGACGAAGACTGAGGAGCATGCCATCGCCGCTCCCGCAATCATAGGGTTGAGCAGGCCAAATGCCGCAAGGGGCAGGGCGGCTACGTTATAACCGAATGCCCAGAACAGGTTGCCCCTGATGATGGTCAGGGTGCGCCTGGACAGCCGGATCGCGTCGGCGGCCACCTTGAGATCTCCACGAACCAGGGTGAGGTCGCTCGCCTCGATCGCGGCGTCCGTGCCGGTCCCCATCGCCAGGCCGAGGTCGGCGGTGGCGAGGGCGGCGGCGTCGTTGACCCCGTCACCGACCATCGCGACCGAGCGGCCCTCGGCCCGCAGCCCCTCGATGACGTGCACCTTCTCCTCGGGCAGGACCTCGGCGTGGACCTCGTCGATCCCGACGGCACGGGCCACGGCGTCGGCCACGGCGCGGTTGTCGCCGGTCAGCAGGACGGGGCGGAGGCCGAGGGCGCGGAGCTCGGCGACGGCCTCCGCGCTGGTGTCCTTGATCTTGTCGGCCACGGCGAGGACGCCGCGCGCCCGCCCGTCCCAGGCGACCATGACCGCGGTACGGCCCTCGGCCGCCGCGTCCGCGACGGCGCCGGACAGGGCGTCGGGGGTGTCGATGCCCGCATCGGCGAGCAACTGCGGACGGCCTACCAGCACCCGGTGCCCGTCGACGACGCCCTGGACGCCGAGGCCGGGGATGTTGGTGAAGTCCTCGGGGGTGGGGAGGGGGGTGCCGGTGCGTTCGGCGGCTCCGGTGGCGACGGCCTGGGCGATGGGGTGTTCGGAGGAGTGTTCCAGGGCGCCGGCGAGGCGGAGCACGTCGGTTTCGTCGGTGTCTTCGGTGGTGTGGACGTCGAGGAGGGTCATGCGGCCGGTGGTGACGGTGCCGGTCTTGTCGAGGACGATCGTGTCGACGCGGCGGGTGGTCTCCAGGACTTCGGGGCCCTTGATGAGGATGCCGAGCTGGGCGCCGCGTCCGGTGCCGACCATGAGGGCGGTGGGGGTGGCGAGGCCCAGGGCGCAGGGGCAGGCGATGATCAGTACGGCCACGGCGGCGGTGAACGCGGCGGTCACGTCGTCCGTGACGAGCAGCCACACGACCAGGGTGACGAGCGCGAGCACCAGCACCACGGGTACGAAGACCGCGGAGATCCGGTCGGCGAGGCGCTGCACCTCGGCCTTGCCGTTCTGGGCGTCCTCGACGAGCTTCGCCATCCGGGCCAGTTGGGTGTCGGCGCCGACCCGGGCGGCCTCGACGACGAGCCGGCCGGAGGTGTTCACGGTGGCCCCGGCGACGGAGTCGCCGACGCCCACCTCCACGGGCACGGACTCACCGGTGAGCATCGAGGCGTCCACGGCCGAGGCGCCCTCGACGACGGTGCCGTCGGTGGCGATCTTCTCGCCGGGGCGGACGACGAAGCGGTCGCCCGCGGCCAGCCGGGCGACCGGGACGCGTACCTCCGTACCGTCCCGGAGGACGGAGACGTCCTTCGCGCCCAGGTGCATCAGCGCGCGCAGGGCGGAACCGGCCTTCCGCTTGGACCTCGCCTCCAGGTAGCGGCCCAGCAGGAGGAAGGTGACGACCCCGGCCGCGACCTCCAGATAGATGGTGGACGAGTCACCGGCGCGCGAGACGGTGAGGTCGAAGCCGTGCCGCATCCCGGTCATGCCCGCGTCGCCGAAGAAGAGCGCCCACAGGGACCAGCCGAAGGCGGCCAGTGTGCCGATCGAGACCAGGGTGTCCATGGTGGCCGCGCCGTGCCGGAGGTTGGTCCAGGTCGCGCGGTGGAAGGGCAGTCCGCCCCAGACGACGACGGGAGCGGCGAGGGTGAGCGAGAGCCACTGCCAGTTGTCGAACTGGAGGGCCGGGACCATCGCGAGCACGACGACGGGGGCGGCGAGGACGGCCGAGACGATCAGCCGCTGCCGCAGCAGGGCGAGAGCCTGGGCGGCGCTCCGCTCGTCGGGGTCGTCGCCCTCGACTTCGGTGCCGGCTCGGGTGTCATCGCTGGTCGGCGGGGCGGGCGGGGGTGGTTCGGGGTGGTGCGCCGGCTGCGCCGTGTAACCGGTCCTCTCGACCGTGGCGATCAGATCCGCGAGGCCGGTCTCCGGGCCGAAGGCGACCTTGGCCTTCTCGGTCGCGTAATTGACGGTGGCGGTGACGCCGTCCATCCGGTTGAGCTTCTTCTCGACGCGGGCCGCGCAGGAGGCGCAGGTCATGCCGCCGATCGTGAGTTCAGCGGTCGAAGCCTCCGCCGCCCGGGTCCCGGCCTCTGTTGCGCTGTGCATGTCCGAACTCCTGAAATGCCGACCGGGCCGTGCCCCACCAGTATCTGCTGGTCGGTCCGGCCCGGCGGCAAAGGGGGTGACGCGGATGCGTCCGGCGTATCGGGGAGTGCCCCGATGGTGTTCAGGCCCGGCCGACGAGCTCGTAGCCCGCCTCGTCGACCGCGGCGCGCACCGCGTCGTCGGCCAGCGGGGCCGCGGAGACGACGGTCACCTCGCCCGTGGAGGCCACGGCCTTCACCGAGGTGACACCCTCGATACCGGAGATCTCCTCGGAGACGGCGCCCTCGCAGTGTCCACAGGTCATGCCGGACACCTGGTAGACGGCGGTCACGTCGCCCGCCTGCGCACCGGCGTCCGCACCGTCGTGGCAGGAGCCGCTGGGGGAGCAGCAGGAACCGGTGGCCTGGGGGAGCTGGGTCTCGGCGGTCATGGTGTTCTCCTCTTCGACGAGCACAAAGGGTTGCGGCGTCGGGGAGGCCCGGGAAGCCCCGTGCGCCCCAACACACTCCACACTATACCCCTAGGGGGTATGAACGCGAGCGCCCCGCCCCTCGCTCGCTCCGGCGTTCCGCGCGCCGCGGGCCAGTGACCGCAGCCGGGCCCGTATGCCGTGGACGCCGGGGTGGCGGGTGATGGATTGCCGGGGTCGCTGTACCAGTTCACACGGACCCCCTCTATCTCTCGTGCATATCTCATAATTTGTCCGAATCTTATGGTGTGTGGCGCTGTAAGGCATTCGGAGGAGGGGCCCCGTACGGGTACGGGGCCGGAGGCGTCAGTCCCCGCGCCCTCGGTTGCGGGGCCTTGAGGCGACCCAGGCGCGGATGGTGTCCGCGTACCAGTAGGGCTTGCCGCTCTCCACGTGGTCGGGGGACGGAAGGAGACCGTGCTTCCGGTAGGAGCGGACGGTGTCCGGCTGCACCCGGATGTGTGCGGCAATGTCCTTGTAGGACCAGAGCCTTCTGTCTGTCATGGGTGACACCTCTCTGCACCGCAGCGGCGGCCCGGAAGGCCGCCGGGGGCTGCGCGCCGCTGACGACCGCTCAGTCTGTGCCCGGTGCAACGACATCGGGCGAGCTCCGGGTAGGGGCTGTCGAGTACCTGTGACGGAAGGCCCGTGTAATCACGACATGGGTGACGAGAGGGTGATCCGTCACGGGAAGGGCAGCGGGGTCACGCGGTTCGGTCCCGCGTGCCAGAGCGCCGACCAGGTGGCCGGGGTGACCAGGCCGTCCGGCACGAGCGGCGGGTGGTCCGCCTGGAAGCGCTGCACCGCGACGAGCGTCTCGGGCCCGAAGGTTCCGTCGAGCGCGGACCACTGCAGATAGTGGCGGTTGGCCAGCAGGCACTGCACCTGGGAAACCCGCTCGCCCTGCTCGCCGAAGGCGGTCGGCCGGTCTCCGTCGTAGAAGGCGCAGACCGGGCTGGAGCCGGGCGGCGGCGCCGGGTTGCTCTCGTCGGCCGAGGCCCCCGGCGCCGAGGCGAGGGTGGCGATCAGGGAGACCGCGGCCAGGGTGGTCGCGGTCAGCGCCGGGGTCGCGGCCGTCCTGCGGGACGGCGGCGTCATTCGGATCCGGATCATGGTGAGCTGCTCCTTGTGCGGTGGTGTGGCGTACGGCGGTGGGGCGCGACCGGGACCGCGCCCCGACGTCTCACCGAGGACAACACCGCACACCGCCGCTACGTCACTTCCGGGGGCCGTTCGGCGTGTCAGGGCGCCCCGGCCGCGGGGGCGCGCCGCAGGAGCGGAGGAACTCCCGGGTGCGGCGGGCGATGGGGAGGGGTTTGTCGGGCGGGCACGGGTACATGTCCTGCTCGACGATGGCGAACAGATCGGCGTCCAGTCCGCGGGCGGCGGCCAGCACGGGCTCCAGCGCGGGCACCCCGCCCGGCGGTTCGCACATCACCCCGCGCGCCACGGCCGGACCGAACGGCACCTCGTCCGCCACGACTTGGGCCAGGACCTCCGGGTCGACCTGCTTGAGGTGCAGATAGCCGATCCGTTCGCCGTAGGTCTCGATCAGCTTGACGCTGTCGCCGCCGCAGTAGGCGTAGTGCCCGGTGTCAAGGCAGAGCGAGACGAGATCCGGATCGGTGGCGTCGAGGAAGCGGCCGACGTTCTCCTCGGTGTCGATATGGGTGTCGGCGTGCGGATGGACGACGATGCGCAGCCCGAAACGGTCCCGCACCTCGCGGCCCAGCCGCTCCGTCTGGGTGGTGAGGTCGCGCCACTGCTCCGCGGTGAGGCTGCGGTCCTCCAGGACCTCGCCCGTCCGGTCGTCGCGCCAGAACGAGGGGATGACCACCAGATGCCCGGCGCCCATCGCCCGGGTGAGTGCCGCGATGTCGGCGACATGCGCCCAGGTCCGGTCCCAGACGGCCGGTCCATGGTGCAATCCGGTGAAAACGGTCCCGGCCGAGACCGAGAGCCCGCGGCGGCGGGTCTCGTCGGTGAGGCGGGCCGGGTCGGTCGGGAGGTAGCCGTACGGGCCGAGCTCGATCCACTCGTAACCCGCCGCGGAGACCTCGTCGAGGAAGCGCCGCCAGGGCACTTGGAGCGGATCGTCGGGGAACCACACCCCCCACGAGTCGGGTGCCGAACCGATACGGATACGGGCCGGGGCCACTGCGGAGGAGGTCATGCCGTCAAGACTTCCGGCCGGGGGAGCGGGTGTCAATCATTCGTCCGTATGTCCGGACAAAGCATTGACACGGTTCCGGGGGAGGGCTAGCGTCCTTCGTCCGGATCAGGCCGGATCAGGCACCGGGGCACGCGAGCCCGGCATGTTCCGGACGAAGGACGCTGGACCTGGAGGCAGTCACGCCGGTCGAAGGGATGGTTATGCCTGAGCGGTACGACGTCATCACCATGGGCCGCATCGGTGTGGATCTCTACCCCCTTCAGGCCGGTCTGCCACTGGCCCGGGTCGACACCTTCGGGAAGTTCCTCGGCGGCTCGCCGTCCAACGTCGCCGTCGCGGCGGCCCGGCTCGGCCGGCGGACGGCGGTGGTGACACGCACCGGCCGGGACGCCTTCGGGGAGTATCTCCACCACCAGCTGCGGGAGTTCGGGGTGGACGACCGGTGGGTGACGCCGGTCGACGCGTATCCGACACCGGTCACCTTCTGCGAGATCTTCCCGCCCGACGACTTCCCCCTCTACTTCTACCGGCAGCCCAAGGCCCCCGATCTGGAGATCCACACCTCGGAGCTGGACCTCGAAGCCATCCGGTCCGCCCGGGTCTTCTGGATGACGGGCACCGGGCTGTGCGCCGAACCGAGCCGGACCGCGACCCTCGCCGCACTGCGCGCCCGCGACCGCTCCGGCATCACCGTCTTCGACCTCGACTGGCGCCCGATGTTCTGGGACACCGCGCAGGACGCGTCGCAGGACGGCCCCACCGCCTGCTACCGCGAGGCCCTGGCCCTCGCCACCGTCGCCGTCGGCAACCTCGACGAGTGCGAGATCGCGACCGGCGAGCGCGAACCGCACGCGGCCGCCCGCGCGTTGATCGGCGCCGGCGTCGAACTCGCCGTCGTCAAACAGGGTCCCGAGGGTGTCCTCGCCGTCCACCGCGACGGCGCGGTGGCCGAAGTGCCGCCGCTGCCCGTCGAGGTCGTCAACGGCCTCGGCGCCGGCGACGCCTTCGGCGGGGCGCTCTGCCACGGACTCCTCGCGGGCTGGGAGACCGGGCGCATCATGCGGTACGCCAACGCCGCGGGGGCCATCGTCGCCTCCCGGCTCGCCTGCTCGTCCGCCATGCCGTTCCCGTACGAAGTCGAAGCGGCCCTGACCGAAGGCGCCGTCACCTCCCGCCCCACCGGAGCCACCCCATGACGCCCGCGGCCTCCTCCGTCTCCGAACTCGTCCAGTTGCGCATGCGCCACCCCGAGGCCGTCGCCGAGGCCGCCGCGCGCCGCCGCAGACGCCCCCTGGTCGGCAGCGGCGGACGGCTGATGATCATCGCGGCGGACCATCCGGCCCGTGGCTCCCTCGCCGTCGGCGACCGCGCACTGGCCATGGCCAACCGCTTCGAGCTGCTGGAACGGCTCCGCCTGGCCCTCTCCCGCCCCGGCGTCGACGGAGTGCTCGCCACCGCCGACATCCTCGACGACCTGCTGCTCCTCGGCGCGTTGGAGAACAAGGTCGTCATCGGCTCGATGAACCGCGGCGGACTCGCGGGCGCGGCCTTCGAACTCGACGACCGGTTCACCGGCCACCGCCCCGAGGACCTCGCCCGCCTCCGCTTCGACGCGGGCAAACTGCTGCTCCGCATCGACTACGACGACCCCGGCTCGCTCGACACCATGCATGCCACCGCCCGAGCCATCGACGCCATGGCCGCACACCGGCTGCCGGTCTTCGTCGAACCGTTCCTCTGCCGCCGCGCCGACGGCCATGTCCGCAACGACCTCGGCGCGGAGGCGGTCACCACCTCGATCGCCATCGCGTCCGGGCTGGCCGGGACGTCCGCGTACACCTGGCTCAAGGTCCCCGTCACCGAGGACCCCGACGACATGGCCCGGGTGATGGAGGCGTCGACGCTGCCCGCGGTGCTGCTGGGCGGGGAGGTGGGCGACGACCTCGACGGAGCGTTCGAGAAGTGGCGCACGGCGCTGCGGCTGCCGACCGTCCAGGGGCTGGTGGTGGGGCGTTCGCTGCTCTATCCGGCCGACGGAGAGGTGGCCGCGGCCGTCGACACGGCTGTTTCCCTGCTGGAACCGAGAGAAATGGAGCCGAGAACATGACGACGGACCACGAACCGCGCCACCACCTGAGGGCCGGGAGCACGGCGAGCGGCTCCTGCACCCTCGACATCGACCCGGAGCGGGCCGGCTGGGACCGGTCGAGTCTGCGTGTCCTGGAGCTCGGGCCCGGTGAAGTTCACACGCTTGTCACCGGAGAGAGCGAGTGGATCGTTCTGCCGTTGACCGGTGGCTGTACGGTGCACTCCTCAGGTGAGATCTTTGAACTGCTGGGCCGGGAAAGCGTGTTCAGCGGGGTATCCGACTTCGCCTATGTACCGCGTGACGCCCGAGCACAGATCGCCTCCGGCGCAGGAGGCCGCTTCGCCCTGGCAGGAGCGAAGTGCGAGCGACGACTCCCCGCTCGCTACGGCCCCGCGCCGGAGGTGCCCGTCGAGCTGCGCGGCTCCGGGAACTGCTCCCGCCAGGTCAACAACTTCGCCGCCGCCGACACCTTCGAGTGCGACCGGCTGATCGCCGTCGAGGTCCTCACCCCCGGCGGCAACTGGTCGTCCTACCCACCGCACAAGCACGACGAGCACCGCCCCGGCGCCGAGTCCGTGCTGGAGGAGATCTACTACTTCGAGGTGGAGCACGACGGCCTCGGCTACCACCGGGTGTCACCCTCCCGGGACGGCGGTACGGATGTCCTCGCCGAGGTCCGCAGCGGCGACGCGGTCCTGATCCCCGACGGCTGGCACGGCCCCTCCATCGCCTCACCCGGCCGCACCCTCTACTACCTCAATGTGATGGCGGGCCCGGGGGAGCAGCGGGAGTGGCTGATCAGCGACCACCCGGACCACGGCTGGATCCGCGACACCTGGCCCTCGCAGCCGGTGGACCCCAGACTGCCGTTCTACGGGACGGAGGCACGCCCATGAGTACCCGCCGCCTCACCACGGCGCAGGCCCTGGTGTCCTTCCTGTCCCGCCAGTACACCGAGCGCGACGGCCGACGCCGGCGCCTGATCGGCGCCACCTGGGGCATCTTCGGCCATGGCAACGTCGCCGGGGTCGGCCAGGCGCTCGTCGAGTCCGGCCGTGCGATGCCCTACCTCCAGGGCCGCAACGAACAGGCCATGGTGCACGCCGCCGTCGGCTACGCCCGCCAGTCGGGCCGGCTCTCCGCGCACGCCGTCACCACCTCCATCGGCCCCGGCGCCACCAACCTCGTCACCGGCGCCGCCCTCGCCACCGTCAACCGCCTCCCCGTCCTCCTCCTGCCCGGGGACACCTTCGCGACCCGGCCCGCCGACCCCGTGCTCCAGCAACTGGAGGTCCCGTCCGCGGGCGACATCTCCGTCAACGACTGTCTGCGCCCCGTCTCCCGCTACTTCGACCGGATCACCCGCCCCGAGGCCCTGGTACCGGCCGCCCTCCAGGCCATGCGGACCCTGACCGACCCGGCGGAGACGGGTGCGGTGACGCTCGCGCTGCCGCAGGACGTACAGGCCCAGGCGTACGACTGGCCGGAGGAGTTCTTCGCCGAGCGCGTCTGGTACGTACGCCGCCCCGCCCCCGATCCGTACGAACTCGACCGGGCGGTACGGGCGGTGCGCGGCGCCCGCCGGCCGCTGATCGTGGCGGGCGGCGGGGTCCACCACAGCGCGGCCGAGGAGACCCTCGCCGCGTTCGCCGCCGCCACCCGCATCCCCGTCGCCTCCACCCAGGCCGGCAAGGGCTCGCTGCGCCACGACCACCCCGCCGACGTGGGCGGCATCGGCCATACCGGCACCGCGACCGCCGACGAGCTGGCCCGCACCGCCGACCTGGTCATCGGCATCGGCACCCGCTACTCCGACTTCACCACCGCCTCCGCCACGCTCTTCTCGAACCCGGCGGTCCGCTTCCTCAACGTCAACATCACCGGCTTCGACGCCCACAAGCTCGGCGCCCTCCCGCTCGTCGCCGACGCCCGCGCCGCCCTCGAAGCGCTCACCGCCGCGCTCGCCGCCCGCAACCACCGCGTCGACCCCGCCTACGAGACGGAGTACACCGACGCCAAGGAGCGGTGGGAGCAGCGCGTCACCGCCGCGTTCACCGCCGAGGACCCGCACGCCCGGCCCACCCAGGCCCAGGTCCTCGGCCTGCTCGACGCCCTCGTCACCGAGGACGACATCCTGATCAACGCGGCCGGTTCGCTCCCCGGCGACCTGCACAAACTCTGGCGCGCCCGCTCCCCGCACCAGTACCACGTGGAGTACGGCTACTCCTGCATGGGCTACGAGATCCCGGCCTCGATCGGAGTCCAGCTGGCCGCCCCCGGCCGCCCCGTCTGGGCGCTCGTCGGCGACGGCACGTATCTGATGAATCCCACCGAGATCGTCACCGCGGTGCAGCAGGAACTCCCCGTGAAGCTGGTCGTCCTCCAGAACCACGGCTACGCGTCCATCGGCGGCCTCTCCGAGCAGGTCGGCGCCGAGCGCCTCGGCACCGCCTACCGGCACCGCGCCGCGGACGGCACGTTCACCGGCCCGCCGCTCCCCGTCGATCTCGCGGCCAACGCCGGCTCCCTCGGCATGCGGGTGCTGCGTGCCAAGACCGTGTGTGACCTGCGCGAAGCCCTCGCCGAGGCGCGGGCCGCGGACCGTCCCACTTGTGTCTACGTCGAGACCGAAACGGCAGACATTGTGTCGGGCCCCCCTCCGGCACAGGCGTGGTGGGATGTTCCCGTAGCCGAAACGGCCACCCGGCCGTCGGCCGTGAGAGCCCGGGAAGAGTACGACCGCCACGTCGCCGACCGACGCCACCACCTCTGAAGGAGTTCTGTCATGAAGACCGTCAACCACTGGATCGGTGGCAAGACCGTCGAGGGCGCGTCGGGCAACTACGGCCCGGTCACCGACCCGGCCACCGGCGCCGTCACCACCCAGGTCGCGCTCGCCTCCCTCGAAGAGGTCGACGCCGCGGTCGCCGCCGCCAAGGACGCCTACGCCACCTGGGGCACGTCCTCGCTGGCCGCCCGCACCGCGGTCCTGTTCCGCTACCGGGCACTGCTCGACGCCCACCGCGACGAGATCGCCGCGCTGATCACCGCCGAGCACGGCAAGGTGCACTCGGACGCGCTGGGCGAGGTCGCCCGCGGTCTGGAGATCGTCGAGCTGGCCTGCGGCATCACCACCCAGCTCAAGGGCGAGCTGTCCACCCAGGTCTCCAGCCGGGTCGACGTCTCCTCGATCCGCCAGTCCCTCGGCGTCGTCGCGGGCATCACCCCGTTCAACTTCCCGGCCATGGTGCCGATGTGGATGTTCCCGCTCGCCATCGCCTGCGGGAACACCTTCGTGCTCAAGCCCAGCGAGAAGGACCCGTCGGCCGCCAACCTGCTGGCCGAGCTGGCCGCCGAGGCCGGTCTGCCGGACGGTGTGCTGAACGTCCTGCACGGTGACAAGGTCGCCGTCGACGGGCTGCTGAACCACCCGGACGTCGCCGCGGTCTCCTTCGTGGGCTCCACCCCGATCGCCCGGTACATCCACGCCACCGCCTCCGCCAACGGCAAGCGCGTCCAGGCGCTCGGCGGCGCGAAGAACCACATGCTGGTGCTGCCGGACGCGGATCTCGACGCCGCGGCCGACGCCGCCGTCTCCGCCGCGTACGGCTCCGCCGGTGAGCGCTGCATGGCGATCTCCGCGGTCGTCGCGGTCGGCTCCATCGCCGACGAGCTGGTCGCGAAGATCAAGGAGCGCGCCGAGAAGATCAAGATCGGCCCCGGCAACGACCCGGCCTCCGAGATGGGCCCGCTGATCACCGCCGCCCACCGCGACAAGGTCGCCTCCTACGTCACGGGCGCCGCGGCCCAGGGTGCCGACGTCGTCCTGGACGGCACCGGCTTCACCGTCGAGGGCTTCGAGGACGGCCACTGGATCGGCCTCTCCCTCCTCGACAACGTGTCCACCGACTCGGACGCGTACAAGGACGAGATCTTCGGCCCGGTCCTGTGCGTCCTGCGCACCGAGACCTACGAGGAGGGCGTCGCCCTCATGAACGCCTCGCCGTTCGGCAACGGCACCGCGATCTTCACCCGGGACGGCGGCGCCGCCCGCCGCTTCCAGCTGGAGGTCGAGGCCGGCATGGTCGGCGTCAACGTGCCGATCCCGGTGCCGGTGGGCTACCACTCCTTCGGTGGCTGGAAGGACTCCCTCTTCGGCGACCACCACATCTACGGCAACGACGGCGTGCACTTCTACACCCGCGGCAAGGTCGTCACCACCCGCTGGCCGGATCCGGCCGACGCCCCGGCGGGCGTGGACCTGGGCTTCCCCCGCAACCACTGATCGGCGGCCCGGCCCGACGGCCTGTACGGATGCGTCGCGCATCCGTACGGGCCGTCGCCGTACGCCTCACAGCCGCCGCAGGCCCGCGTACTGGAGTGCGCCCATCGCCGCCACCACCAGGCCCTGGAACACGATCCAGCCGTTGCCGGCGCCCGTGGCGGTCAGCGCGTCCACGACGACGGCCACCACACTGGCCACGGCCCACGCCACGTTGAGCGTGATGACGGCGGTCACCGCGCCGCGGCCGATGTTCTCCTGGCGGGAGACGGTCAGCACCCACAGGGCGTACACCGTGAGGAACACACCCACCGGGTACTGCACCGAGCGGGGCACGCCGAGGAACGAGTCCAGGACCGTGGCGAGCACGAGGTAGCCGATGCCGTTCGCGCCGGTGAGGATCACGTCCGCGACGAGGGCCGTCCGTAGGAGACGGTCGGAACGGGCCGTGCCCGCCGACCGGACCGCGCTCGCGTTCTGGGACGACATCATGAGGTCTTCCTTCCGTTGTCATGCGGTCGCGCAGGGAACGCATGCCTGTACGGGAACGGTAGGGACGGTCACGGTGCCCGCTCAATTACCTCCGGGGTAATCGTCGGCGCACGGGGAGGGGCCGGAGGGGGAGCCACGAGCAGCTCCCCCTCCGGCCCCTCCCCGGGCCCGGCCCGTCAGCGCACGGTGTCCGCCGCCTTCGCGGCACCGGCCTCCTCGGCGATCATCCGCTCCATCGGGACCGCGCCCACCCGCCCCGAGACCAGGAACGCGAGCACCAAGGTCGCCACCATGATCACCGTGCCGAGCCACACCATCGTCTCCACCGGCACCGTGTACGCGCCCACGGCCCGCACCACGCACTCGCCCAGCAGCGCCGCACCCCACACCGCCGAGAACCGGATCTCCGCCCGCCGGAACGCCGCCGACCCGGCCGAGAGCCGCTGCCAGGCGGTGTCCTTGGCCGCGTCGCCCTTGACCAGCATCGGCCGCACCCCCGCGCTCATCATCGGCTGCCCCTTCAGCGCGGTCACCAGGATCACGAGCCCGATGATGCTGCTCACCCCGCTGTCCTTGGCGAGCATCAGCCGGGGGTCGCCGACCACCAGGCTCGTCACCAGGCTGACCGCGTTGACCGTCACCATCAGCGCCGCCAGCCCGTTGAGCTGCCGCTTGCGCACCACGCCCCACACGGTGCGCAGGGCCGGCAGCACACTGCTCCAGGCCAGCGCGGCGAAGGTGCTCAGGCCCGCCGCCTTCAGGGCGTAGTACGAGAGGAGCGGCACCCCCACATCCACGAGCAGCGGGATCAGGCTGTCCAGCAGAGCCTTGCGCGGCGCGAACGGGGCGGTGGCGGCCGGAGCATCTGCGACAGGGGCGGTGACTGTGGCTGCCGGGCTGGTCATCGCGGGTTCCTCTCCCGTATCGGCGGGTGCCTTCGCGGCCCCGCTCTCGATACGTACAGACTGGCCGCCGGGGCCCGGTGCCCGGCAGAGCCGGGTGTACCGAGCTCCGTATGACGAATGTCAGCCCCCGCCGGTGACGCGCCCGTTCACCACCCGGCGGAATCCCGGACTCCGGTGCGCCGGTAAACCGTTCGCCGCGCCCGGCGGACCGGTGCTCTGATGGGGGCCATGACCGCTCCGACCAGGCCGCAGTACGAGATCCGCGCCCAGCACACGGACACCACCGTCACCGTGTACCAGGCGTACGCACCCCTCATCGGCCTTCCCGCCGTCCGTGACGGGCGCTTCCCCGACGCCTGGAAGCGCGACCGCATGACATGGATCAAGCCGAGCTTCCTGTGGATGATGTACCGCTGCGGCTGGGCCGTGAAGGAGGGGCAGGAGACCGTCCTGGCTGTCGAGATCACCCGCGAGGGCTTCGACTGGGCCCTGGGGAACGCCGAACTCTCGCACTACGCCAGGGGAGTCCACCCGGACCGCGACACCTGGCGGCGGAACCTGCGCCGTGCCCCGGCCCGCGTCCAGTGGGACCCCGAGCGCGACCTCCGCCTGGACCGGCTGCCGTACCGCTCCCTTCAGCTCGGGCTCTCCGGCGAGGCGTCACGGCGGTACGCGGACGAGTGGACGGTGTCGATCCGCGACGTCACCCCGCTCGCCCGGCACGTCCGCGAACTGGTGCGTGCCGGGCGGCTCGACGACGCGGCAGGACTGCTGCCCTCGGAGTCGCCGTACCCGCCGGGCGGCGTCCCGCTCCCGGCAGCGGCCGTCTGACCCGCTGCCGGGCCGAACGGCCGGGGCGCGGGAACATGGCACGTACCTGCGACTCGGGCGAGTAGGCAAATGCCGCATCGGGTGCATATCCATCGATACGCTCCCGGGATGATCCACCATGTCATCCCCCTGGCGGCATCCGGCCTGAAGATCGACTGGGCCAGGATGCCGACGTACAACACGATCATGTCGGTGGCCGCCGGCGCGGGGCTGCTGCTCGTGGTGGCGCTGGGGCGCCAGCTCCTCACGACCGGACGCACCATCAACCCCGAAGGCTGGGTCCTCGCGTTCGGGGCCCTCGGCTTCACCCTGGTCACCACGGGCCTCCACATGACCCTGACCTGGCCGCTCGCCGGACAGGGCTTCCCGTTCGACAACATCATCTTCGGCGAACCGGCGCTCGCCTTCGGTGTCTTCCTCTTCGCCGCGTCCTTCTACCTCTGGAGACGCGGAGCCGAACTCAACAGCGCGGACCGCATCGTCCGATCGGCCCGTGTCGCCATGCCCATCTCGGTCTTCGTGTTCGGGCTCGGGCTTGCCTGCTTCGGAATCGCCGCCGCGGGCTGGAAGTACACCCTCTTCGCCGCACCGCCCGAGGAGCCCATCTCCGGGGAGTTCGCGCGGTGGCCGATCCTGGAGGCGAGCTTCATGTCCGGGCTGTACGTCCTGGTGGGCATCGGCGCCCTGCTGTTCCCGTTCGTGCTGCGCCGGCCGTCGAGCTGGATGGCTCCGGTGACCGGTGTCGTCTGGGGACTGGCCGGTCTGGCGTTCCTGCTCTTCGGCGGGCTCAACTACTTCACCCACATCGGCCTCATCGTCAACACCATGTGAGCCGCCCGCCGCTGTTCCCGGTGCCGCATGCTCCGCATCCGATGGCCCTGTGCGCGCGAACGGCCCGGCATACCGCGCATGGAGTACGGGCGCCGGGCGCCGTACGCCGCAAGGAGGCCGGAGACTTCCGCCCAGTGGCTGGCCGCACGCCGCGGCGGCCCGCTTAGGGTCGCATCATGGAGACTCCCGAAGCGAGCAGGTCCCGGTGGCGGCGGCTGCCGCACCGCAGACGCGGCCGGTGGGCCGCGGGCCTGGCGGCGCTCGCCGTGCTGGCCGGTGCGGGCACCTGGAACGCCGCGGCCGACGACAGCGGGCCCGCCGTGCACCGCCAGGACCGGATGATGAAGGCCGACGGGGTGTCCATCGACACCTCGTACTTCACCGCCGGTGGCAGCGGGCGCCGGCCCGCCGTGCTGATCGGGCACGGCTTCGGCGGCAGCAAGGACGATGTGCGGGCGCAGGCCGAGCAGTTGGCCCGCTCCGGGTACGCCGTGCTGACCTGGTCCGCCCGCGGGTTCGGCAAGTCGGGCGGCGACATCGGGCTCAACGACCCCGACCACGAGGCCAAGGACGTGTCCCGGCTGATCGACTGGCTCGCGGACCGGTCCGAGGTGGAACTCGACGCGAAGGGCGACCCCCGCGTCGGGATCACCGGGGCCTCCTACGGCGGAGCCGTCTCGCTCCTCGCCGCCGGGTACGACAAGCGCGTCGACGCCGTCGCACCGCAGATCACGTACTGGAACCTCGCCGACGCCCTCTTCCCCGACGGGGTCTTCAAGAAGCTCTGGGCCGGAATCTTCGTCACCACCGGCGGCGGCTGCCAGAAGTTCGAGAAGCGGCTCTGCGAGATGTACGAACGGGTCGCCGTCAGCGGAAAGCCGGACGCCGCCGCGCGTGCGCTGCTGACCGAACGGTCACCGAGCGCCGTCGCCGACCGCATCGAGGTGCCCGCGCTCATCGTGCAGGGACAGTCCGACTCCCTCTTCCCGCTCGGCCAGGCCGACGCCATGGCCAGGGCCATCAGCGGCAACGGCGCACCGGTCGCCGTCGACTGGATCGCCGGCGGGCACGACGGCGGCAACCTGGAGACCGACCGCGTCCAACGGCGGATCGGCGACTGGTTCGACCGCTACCTCAAGGACGACAAGGGCGCCGACACCGGGCCCGGCTTCCGCGTCACCCGCACCGGAGGCATCGACTCCACCGACGGGGCCACCCTGGTACGCGGGGCGAGCAGCGACACCTACCCGGGGCTGGACAACGGCACGCGCAACGTCGACCTGGGCCGTCGCACGCAGACCTTCCGCAACCCCGCCGGCGCCAACCCGCCCGCCATCTCCGCCGTCCCCGGAGTCGGCGGCGGTCTCGCCCAGCTCTCGTCGCTCGGCGTCGGGTTCTCGATCGACTTCCCCGGGCAGTACGCCCGCTTCGACTCGGCCCCGCTGGACAGCACGCTGAGCGTCACCGGCTCGCCGACCGTCCGGGTCGACGTCGAGGCGCGGCAGGGCGACGCGGTGCTGTTCGGCAAGGTGTACGACGTGTCGCCGGACGGCAAGCAGCAGTTGCTGCCCTCCCAGCTCGTCGCCCCCTTCCGGATCACCCCGGACCAGCAGGGCAAGGGGATCCGGCTGACCCTCCCCGCCATCGACCACCGGTTCGACGCGGGACACCGGCTCCGGCTCGTCCTCTCCGCCACCGACCTCGGCTACGCCTCACCGGCCGAGCCGACGACGTACACCGTGACCCCCGCCGGCCCGCTGACCGTCCCCACCGCCCCCGGCCTGAAGACCGCGCCCGCCACCCTGCCCTGGTGGACCTGGGGGCTCCCGGCCGCCGCCGTGGTGATCGCCGCCCTGCTGCTGCTCACCGCCCGCCGCCGCACCGCGACGCCCGCACCCGATCCGGCGCTCGCCGACGTACCCCTCCAGATCACCGGCCTGTCGAAGAAGTACGCCAAGTCCAGCGACCGGTACGCCGTGAAGGAACTGTCCTTCCGGGTCGAGAAGGGGCAGGTGCTCGGTCTCCTCGGTCCCAACGGTGCGGGCAAGACCACGACGCTGCGCATGCTGATGGGGCTCATCACCCCCGACGACGGCGAGATCCGGGTCTTCGGGCAGGCCGTCCGGCCGGGCGCACCCGTACTGTCCCGGGTCGGCTCGTTCGTCGAGGGCGCCGGATTCCTGCCGCACCTGTCCGGGCGCGCCAACCTGGAGCTGTACTGGCAGGCCACCGGGCGTCCCGCCGAGGACGCGCACCTGGCGGAGGCCCTGGAGATCGCCGGGCTCGGCGACGCCCTGGCCCGCGCCGTCCGTACCTACTCGCAGGGCATGCGGCAGCGGCTTGCCATCGCCCAGGCCATGCTCGGCCTGCCGGACCTGCTCATCCTCGACGAGCCGACCAACGGCCTCGACCCGCCCCAGATCCGCGAGATGCGTGACGTGATGATCCGTTACGCGGCCGGGGGCCGGACCGTCATCGTCTCCAGCCACCTGCTCTCCGAGGTCGAGCAGTCCTGCACCCACCTCGTGGTCATGGACCGCGGCCGGCTCGTCCAGGCGGGCCCGGTCGCCGAGATCACCGGCTCCGGCGACATGCTGCTCGTCACCACCGCGCAGGAGGTCGCCGAACCGCTCGTGGAGAAGATCGCCGCCCTGGCCGGGATCGGCTCGGCGGTCCGCACCGACGACGGCCTCGGACTGCTGGTCCGGCTCGACGGCACCACCTCGTCCGGGCTGATCGCCGAACTGGTCAGGCTGGACGTGCCGTTGACCGGTGTCGGACCGCACCGCCGCCTGGAGGACGCGTTCCTCACCCTGATCTCCGGAGGCTCCGCATGAGTGCCGCAGTCGAACTCACCGGGAGCGCCGAAGCCCCCGGCTACCGTGCCCGGCACACCCTGCCGCTGCGCGTCGAGGCGGTACGCCAGCTGCGCAGGCGCCGCACCCTGCTCATGGGCGGGGTGCTGGCCGCGCTGCCGTTCATCCTGATCATCGCGTTCGCGATCGGCGGCACCCCGGACTCGCGGGGCGGCGCCGGCGACCGGATCACCCTGATGGACACCGCGACCGCGTCCGCCGCGAACTTCGCCGCGACCTGCCTGTTCGTCTCCGCCGGGTTCCTGCTCGTGGTCCCGGTCGCGCTGTTCTGCGGGGACACCGTCGCCTCCGAGGCGAGCTGGTCGTCGCTGCGCTATCTGCTGGCGGCGCCCGTGCCACGGGCCAGGCTGCTGTGGAGCAAGCTCGTCGTGGCCCTCGGCTTCAGCCTGGCCGCGATGGTGCTGCTGCCGCTCGTCGCGCTGGCCGCGGGAGCCGTCGCGTACGGCTGGGGGCCGCTCGAACTGCCCACCGGGGGAGCGCTCGCGGCCTCGCAGACCGTGCCACGGCTCGCACTCGTCGTCGCGTTCGTCTTCGTGTCCCAACTGGTCACCGCCGGGCTGGCGTTCTGGCTGTCCACGAAGACCGACGCCCCGCTGGGCGCGGTCGGCGGCGCGGTCGGGCTGACCATCGTCGGCAATGTGCTGGACGCCGTCACCGCGCTCGGGTCCTGGCGCGAATTCCTGCCCGCGCACTGGCAGTTCGCCTGGGCGGACGCGCTCCAGCCCGGCATCGAATGGGGCGGCATGGTCAAGGGCGCGGCGATCTCGGTGACGTATGCCCTGATCCTGTTCGCTCTCGCCTTCCGCGGGTTCAGTCGTAAGGACATCGTGTCCTGACCTTGACGTTCCGCCGCTCTCCCGCCCTCCGTTGCCGCATCGAGACCCATCCGCAATGTCTTCGTCCGCTCCCCGGTGCCGTCTCGCACGTCACATTCACAAGTGCTGGCACGACGACGTTGGGGGCAGGCGATGGAACGCCGGACAGGCAAGTACGCGAAACGGTACGTGCGGACCTGGCAGGGTGCGCTCGGGGTGCTGCTGGCGGGCGGGGTGCTGCTCACCGGGTGCTCGGGGACGTCGACCGGGAACAAGACCGCCTCCGACGGCCGGGGCGGCGGCGGCCCGCTCCCGGCGCCCGCACCCGCCGCGTCGGGCGGCGCCGCCGACGACAGCGACGGGGCGAAGAAGCAGGACGGGCTGCGGGAGTCCGCACCGCCCGACTACCTCTCCACCTTCGCCCTGGACGTCGACACCGCCTCGTACGGCTACGCGCGCCGCACCCTCGGGGACGGTGGCCTGCCGGATCCGTCCACCGTGCGGCCCGAGGAGTTCGTCAACAGCTTCCGCCAGGGCTACCGACGCCCGGACGGCAACGGCTTCACCGTGAACGTCGACGGGGCCCGCGCCGGGGGCAAGGGCGGCGACTGGTCGCTGGTGCGGGTGGGCCTGGCCACCCGGGCCGCTCCCGCCCGTGACGAACGCCCGCCCGCCGCGCTCACCTTCGTCGTCGACATCTCCGGCTCGATGGCCGAGACCGGCCGCCTCGACCTGGTGAAGAAGTCGCTGGGCATCCTCACCGACGAACTCCGCGACGACGACTCGGTCTCCCTGGTCACCTTCAGCGACGAGGCGAAGACCCTGCTGCCGATGACCCGGCTGCGGGACCACCGCGGCAGGATCCGCGACCGGGTCGACTCCATGGAGGCCACCGACTCCACCAACGTCGAAGCCGGCATCCGCCGCGGGTACGACGAGGCGGTCGACGGCCGGGTCGAAGGCGCCGACAACCGGGTCGTCCTGCTCTCCGACGCCCTCGCCAACACCGGCGAGACCGACGCCGAAGCCATCCTGGAACGCATCGGCTCCGCCCGCCGCGACTACGGCATCACCCTCTTCGGGGTCGGCGTCGGCAGCGACTACGGCGACGCGCTGATGGAGCAGCTCACCAACAAGGGCGACGGCCACACCACGTACATCGCCGACGAGGACCAGGCCCGCAAGGTCTTCGTCGACCAGCTGCCCGCACACCTCGAACTGACGGCGCGCGATGCCAAGGCCCAGGTCGCCTTCGACCGGGACACCGTCGAGCAGTTCAAGCTCATCGGGTACGAGGACCGCAAGGTCGCCGACGAGGACTTCCGCAACGACCGCGTCGACGGCGGCGAGGTCGGCCCCGGCCACACGGTGACGGCGCTCTACGCCGTACGCCTCAGGGCGGGCGCCTCCGGCCATGTGGCGACGGCGACCGTGCGCTGGCTGGACCCCAGGACCCGGGCACCGCACGAGCAGCAGGGCACGGTCGGGACGAACGCGATCGACGGCCCGCTGTGGGGCGGTGACAGCAAGCGCCTCCAAGTGACCGCGGTCGCCGCGTACTTCGCCGAGGCGCTGCGCGGCGAACAGCTGCCGGGCGCGCCCGGACTCGGTGAACTCGCCTCGCGGGCAAGGGAGCTGGCGTCCGGGACCGAGGACGAGTCGGTGCGGAAGCTGGCGACCATGATCGGACAGGCCGACCGGCTCAAGGGCGGCTCGGGCGACGGCGGTTCCGGGGGAGCGCCGGAGGGCGAACTGGGCTGAACGGGGAGCGGCGGCACGCCCGCCGAGGACATGATGGCCACCATGTCCTCCTCCCTGTTCCTGGCGCTCGCCGTGATCACGACGGGCCTCTACGCCGGATTCATGCTGACCTTCCTGATCGCGATCATGCCGGGCATCGCGGCACTGCCCGACGAGCGGTTCACGGCCGCCATGCGCCGCTTCAACGAGAAGGTGCCGGGTCCGGCCTTCCTGGTCCTCTTCCTCGGTGTGATCGCCTTCCCGGCCGTCGTGGCCCTCGGCGGCGACGGCGGCTCGGACCGGGCGCTCGCCGTCGCGGCGCTGGTCTGCGCGGTCGCCGGCCACCTGATCACGATCGCCGGCAACATCCCGCTGAACAAGGCGCTCGCGGAGTCCGAGGGAGGCGACGACAGCGCGGCCCGCGCGGCGTTCGAGTCCCCCTGGAACAGGCTCCACCGGGTGCGGACGGCCCTGTCCCTCGCGGCGTTCGGCCTGCTGGCCGTGGTCGGAGCGGAGTTCTAGGCCGGTGGGGCGGGGCCTTTTTTCTCGGGGGGCAGAGCACCAAGAGGCGTTGCTTCCTCCAGAGTGCACTGTTCCTTTTTTCCCCGTCGGACGAGGTTGGCGT
>NZ_JBHVWT010000001.1:723384-815896 GCF_042882135.1 Streptomyces sp. NPDC058240 | reverse complement strand
GAGGGGGGGGGGGGGGGGGGGGGGGGGGGGGGGAAAGGGAGGGGGGGGGGTTGGGGGTTGGCGTCCCTCCCCTCCCAAAAAACCCCCCCGCCCCACCGGGCGTCATGCCGCTCAGAAGTTGAACTTGTCGATGTTCCCGCGGTCGAAGACGGTCGGCTTGCCGAGGACGACCTCGCCGTCCTTGCCGACCGTGTACTCACCGAGCCTGCCCGCCTTGAGCTTCTCCCCCTCCGTGCCGTTGATCTGCCCCGACGCCAGCGCGGCGGCTGCGTACGAACCGAGGAGGCCCAGCTCCTCCGGGTTCCACAGCGAGAACTGCTCGACGGTGCCGTCCTTGACGTACTTGCGCATCTGGTTCGGCGTGCCCAGTCCGTTCAGCACGACCTTGCCCTTGTACGAGGAGTCGCTCAGGTAGCGGGCGGCGGCGGCGATGCCGACGGTGGTGGGCGAGATGATGCCCTTGAGGTCCGGGTACGCCTGCATCAGGCCCTGCGTCTGCTGGAACGACTTCTGGTCCGCGTCGTCCCCGTACGCCACCTTCACCAGCTTCATGTTCTTGTACCTGGGCAGCTTCAACTCGTCCTGCATGAAGCCGATCCAGGTGTTCTGGTTCGTGGCGTTCTGGGTGGCCGAGAGGATCGCGATCCTGCCCCGGTAGCCGATCTGCTCACCGAGGTGCTGGACCAGGCTGCGGCCGATCTCCTCGGAGCTCGCCTGGTTGATGAAGAGCTGACGGCAGTCCTTCGCGGTGTCGGAGTCGTACGCGACGACCTTGATGTTCTTCTTCATGGCCTGCTTCAGCGGGCCGCACACCGCGTTGGGGTCGTTGGCCGCCACCAGGATCGCGTCCTGGCGCTGCTGGATCAGCGTGTTGATGTAGCTGACCTGCGAGGAGGCCCCGGCGTCGGACGGGCCGACCTCCTTGCCCGTACCGCCGAACTCCCGGGCGGCCGCGATGCCCGCGTCGTCCACGATCTTCTCGTACGGGTTGTTGATCTGCTTGGGCAGGAAGGCGAGCTTCAGGCCCTTCTTCAGCGGCGCGTCCGGATCGGCCTTCGCCGTCGTCCCGGCCTTCGCGGAGCCCTGGTCCGTGCTGTCCTTCGTGGTGCCGGAACAGGCGCTCAGGGCGAGAGCGAGCGACACGGCGGTGGCGGCGGTCACGACGGCGCGGCGTCCGGCGGCGGTGCGGAGCATCATGGCGACGGTGTGCCTTTCGACGGGATACGGGAGGGGAGTTCAGGACCGGGCGTTCGCGGCGCGCCGGTGCCGTCGTTCGACGACAGCGGCGATCACCCGGGGGGTGAGGACGGACGCCACGAGCAGCAGGCCGGTCACGATCACCTGCACCTCGTTGGCGATGTCGTTGAGCGTCAGGAGGTTCTTCAGCACCCCGATCAGCAGCACCCCGGCGACCGCGCCGAAGAGGGTGCCCTTTCCGCCGTCGAAGTCGATGCCGCCGAGCAGTACGGAGGCGATGACGAGCATTTCGAAGGCGAGCCCGTTGTCGGCGCGGGCGCTGCCGTACCGCAGGGTGAACAGGACACCGGTGAACGAGGCGAACAGCCCCGTCACGACGAACAGCAGCAGCTTGATCCGCTTGACCCGGATGCCCGCGAAGTACGCCGCCTCCTCCTGGGCACCGATCGCGAACAGCGAACGGCCCAGGCCCGTGGCGTGCAGCACGATCGCGGTGAGCACCGCGAGGACGGCGAACAGCAGGACCGGGTACGTGACGAAGGTGCCGGGCACCGTGGTGGTGTCGACCGCCCAGTCCGCGTACGTCCGCGGGAAGTCGGTCACCGCGTCGCTGCCCAGCACCACCGAGGCCAGCCCGCGGTAGAGGGCCAGGGTGCCGATGGTGACGGCCAGCGACGGCAGCCCCACCCGGGTGACCAGCCAGCCGTTGAGCAGCCCGCCCGCCACGCCCACCAGCAGCACCACCGGCACGATCGTCTCGAAGGCCCAGCCGGCGTTCCACAGCGCACCGGTCAGCGCGCTGCCCAGGCCCAGCATCGAGGCGACCGAGAGATCGACCTGGCCGGCGACGACGAGCAGCGTCATCGGCAGGGCGATGATGGCGACCTCGGCGATGTCGTTGAAGGCGAACGCGAGGTTCTCGCCGGAGCCGAAGCCGTCCGTGGAGCCGAGGCCGATGACGAGGACCGCCACCAGGAGCACGCCTACCGCGGTGTCCCAGCGCAGCGCCAGGCTCCGTACGCGGCCACCGGCGTCCTTGCCCCTCGTCCGGGCGGCGTCCGCCGCCTCCCGCGTCTCAGGCGCCGTTCCCATGCCGGGCGCTCCTCTTCCTCAGTGCGGCGGTCATCCGCAGGTTCACGATCCGGTCGACACTGATGGCCAGCAGCAGCAACGCACCGGTGATGGCGCCCTGCCAGAAGGAGTCGACCTTCAGGACGACCAGGACGCTGCCGATGGTGGTGAGCAGCAGGGCGCCCAGCGCCGCGCCCCAGACCGTTCCCGTACCACCGGTGATGGCGACACCGCCGACGACGACGGCGCTGACGACGGTCAGTTCCCAGCCGTGCGCGTTGTCCGCGACGACCGTGCCGAACCGGGCCAGCCACAGGGCCCCGGCGAGACCGGCGACGGCCCCGGAGAAGGCGTACGCGGCAAGGATCCGGCGGCGGATCGGGACCCCGGCGAGCACGGCGGCCTCGGGGCTCGAACCGATCGCGTACAGCTCCCGGCCCGAGCGGTGGTTGCGCAGGAAGTACGCGGTCGCGGCGAGCAGGACCAGGGCGATCAGCGGCAGATACGGCACGCCGAGGACGCTGCCGCTGCCGAGCCCCAGAATCGGGTCGGGCACCTCGGCGGCGCCGATCTGGTCGCCCTGCGCCCACCAGTAGTCGACGCCCTGGATGATGTAGAGCATGCCCAGCGTCACGACGAGCGCCGGGACCCCGCCGAAGCTGACCAGGGCGCCGGAGACGAGCCCGCAGACCACGCCGACGGCGACGCCGAGCAGCAGCACGGCGAGCACACCGTGGTCCGTCCCGGCGACGAACCTGCCGCAGGCGAAGGCGGAGAGACCGACGACGGAACCGACCGACAGATCGATGTTGCGGGTGATCACGACGGCCGACTGGCCGACCGCGAGCAGCACCAGGATCGAGGCGTTGAGCAGCAGGTCCTTGATGCCCTGGTCGGACAGGAACCGCGGGTTGGCGACGTACGTGCCGAGGACCAGCAGGACGAGCGCCCCGGCGATGGAGATCTCACGGGCCCGGAACACCGCGTCCACGAGCGAGGAGGCACCGCGCGCCGGAGCCCCGGAGCCGATGTCCGGCGGGCCTTCGACGGTGGTGGTCATGCCACCGCCCTTCCGCCCAGTCCGGTCGCCGCGGCCATGACCGTCTCCTCGGTGGCGCTCCGGCGCGGGAGTTCGGCGACGAGCCGGCCCTCGCGCATGACGAGCACCCGGTCGGCCATCCCGATCACCTCGGGCAGATCGGAGGAGATCATCAGCACCGCGAGCCCGTCCGCCGCCAACGAGGAGAGCAGCCGGTGGACTTCGGCCTTGGTGCCGACATCGATGCCACGGGTCGGCTCGTCGACGATGAGTACGGACGGTTCGGTCGCGAGCCACTTGGCGAGCACGACCTTCTGCTGGTTGCCGCCGGACAGCACGCCGACGGCGTCGGCGAGGCGGTTGTACTTGAGCTGGAGGCGCACGGCCCAGTCGGCGGCCCGGTCGTGCTCCAGGGCGCGGCGGACGAGCCCGCGCCTGCGGACGTCGCCGAGGCCGGTGAGGCCGATGTTGCGCTCGATGGACAGCTCCATGACGAGCCCGCGCTGACGGCGGTCCTCCGGTACGAGCGCGAGTCCGGCGGCCATCGCGGCAGTGGGCGATCCGGGGCGCAGCACGGTGCCGCCCACCCGTACCTCCCCGGCGTCCGCGCGGTCGACGCCGAAGACCGCCTGGGCGACCTCGGTCCGTCCGGCGCCGACGAGCCCGGCGAGCGCGACGATCTCCCCGCGCCGGACCTCGAACGACACATCGCGGAAGACGCCCTCGCGGGTCAGCCGGCCGACCGACAGGGCGACTTCGCCGACCGCCGCGTCCTGCTTCGGATAGAGGGCGTCCAGATCGCGGCCGACCATCCGGCGCACCAGATCGTCCCCGGTCAGTCCGGCCAGCGGCTCGCAGGAGATCCGGCGGCCGTCGCGCAGCGTCGTGACCCGCCCGCACAGCTCGAAGATCTCGTCGAGCCGGTGCGAGATGAACAGCACGGCCGCGCCTTCGTCGCGCAGCGTCCGCACCACGGAGAAGAGCCGGGCCGTCTCGCCGCCGGTGAGCGCGGCCGTCGGCTCGTCCATGATCAGGACCCGGGCGTCGAAGGAGAGCGCCTTCGCGATCTCGACGATCTGCTGGTCCGCGATGGAGAGCCCGCGGGCCGGCCGGTCGGGCGCCAGGTCGACACCGAGCCGGCGCATCAGCCCCGCGGTGGTCCCGTGCACGGCGCGGCGGTCGATCCGGCCGAGGCCGCGCCGGGGCTGACGGCCCATGAAGATGTTCTCGGCGATCGACAGGTCGGGGAAGAGGGTCGGTTCCTGGTAGATGACGGCGATCCCGGCGTCGCGGGCGGCGGCGGGCCCGTGGAAGGCGACGGGCTCGCCGTCGAGCAGTATCTGTCCGCTGTCCGGGCGGTGCACGCCGGCGAGCGTCTTGATGAGGGTGGACTTGCCCGCGCCGTTCTCCCCGGCGAGCGCGTGGACCTCGCCGGGGAGGAGGGACAGGGACACGTCGTGCAGGGCGCGTACGTCGCCGAAGGACTTGCTCACGTCCTTCAGCGCCAGGACCGGGGCGACGGGGACCGGGGCCGGGGGCGGGCCCTTGGCGGGCTGGTTCATGGAGGCTCCTCAGCGGTGGCACGCGCGGGTGGAGCGCGGTGTCCACGCACCGTGAAAGGATTCAATGAGGTAGCTCGGAAGCTAGACGGGGATCGCGGGCGCAGTCAATGGTCCGGCGGCGTGCCTGTTGCCTGTCGCCGTTCCGCGCCCGCTCGTCAGAGGCCGGGGTGGGACGCCAGTGTGTGCTCGATGCCGGTCCGGACGAAGGCCCGCGCGAGACGGCCGCGCCTGATGCGCCACGCATCGGACGTGCGGTACGGGCCGGTGCCGTACCGGCGGTGGTGGATGTCGCGGACCACCTCGTCCCCCCAGAGGGCTTCCAGGGAGACGACGCGACCGGCATCGGCGGTGAACCGTTCCAGCAGGTGCCGGGTGGACTGCGCCTCGGAAGCATCCATGAAACCGGCCATGGCACGGACCGGGTCCGGCCGGACAGTGCCCCGGAGGGCCGTGGCGCGCGCATCCTGCTGCTCAACTCCGGCCCCGGTGGCCGGATTTCGTCGCCCGGTGTTCGCCGGTCGTTCGCGTGGCAGAGCTGTAACGGTCGCTTCGGGGAGGCAACCGTCGCGCGCCGCCGCCTGTCTGAGACTGCGCGGTGCCGGTGCTCCACCGACGCACCGCACTGTTCACCCGAACCTTCCGAAACCCGAACGAAGGAGTCCACGTGGCATCCCGTGCCCTAGGAACCACCGTGGTCCTCGCCATCACCGTGGCGACCGCCGTGACCACCTTCCCCACTGCCCAGGCGGCGACGCCCGCCCGCGCCACGACCTCGGTGTCGGCGTCCGCGAACGGGGCGGTGCCCGCACCGACCCCGCGCCGCGACGACTTCAACGGGGACGGCTACCCGGACCTCGCGTTCACTGCGCCGGGTGCCACGGTCGACGGCAAGACCAAGGCCGGATACGTGGGTGTGGTGTACGGCTCCAAGAACGGACTGCAGACCTCCACCAAGCAGGTCTTCACCCAGAACTCGCCCGGAATACCGGACGCCGCCGGGAGCGGCGACGCGTTCGGCAGCTCCATGGTCTCCGCCGACCTCGACAAGGACGGCTACAGCGATCTCGTGGTCGGCGCGGGCAACGAGAAGATCGGCACGTTCAAGCAGGCCGGTTCGCTCACCGTCATCTGGGGCGGTGAGAAGGGGCTCTCCGGCGGCGCGACCCTCCTGACCGGCGATCAGGAGTACGACGGGGTCGGCTCCCAGACCGCCGTGGGCGACTTCGACGGCGACGGCGCCATGGACATCGTCACGCTCGGGCTGGGCAACATCCGCGTCCTGTCCGGCCCGTTCAAGCGCGACGGCAGCGCGGCGGCCCCCGCCCGGAAGATCCCCGACATGGACGATCTGCGCTACATGGACATCGCCGCGGGCGACTTCAACGGCGACGGCCGCGACGACCTGGCCGCCGTCGTCCACGACGGCGACGAGTACGACGCCCGGCGCATCCTCATCCGCAACGGCGGCGCCACCGGCCTCGCCGAGGACTACACCACCGTCAACCGGCCCAACGGCTACCGCCTCCAGGGCGGCGAGACCATCACGGCCGGCCACATCAACGGGGACAAGTACGCCGACCTCGTCGTGGGCCGCACGGTTGAGGGCTACGACAGCGATCTGGACTACCCGCTCGCCCTGGGCGGCATGATCACCTACGTACCGGGCAGCGCCACCGGGCCGCGCGGCGACCGGGCCAAGGTCTTCAACCAGGACAGCGCCGGTGTTCCCGGCGCCGCCGAAGTGCATGACGGATTCGGCGCGTCCCTGTCGATCGGCGACATGAACGGCGACGGCTACGGCGACATCGCCGTCGGCGTCGCCCAGGAGGACATCGGCACGAAGAAGGACGCGGGCTCGGTCCTGGTCCTCCCCGGCACCGCGTCCGGCCCGACCGGGACCGGCACCCTGGGCTTCAACCAGGACACGGCGGACGTTCCCGGCGCGGCCGAGGCCGGCGACCGGTTCGGCGGCGCCGCCAAGCTGGTCGACGCCAACCGCGACGGCCGCAGCGAACTGGCCGTCGGCGCCCCCGGCGAGAACAGCGACGCAGGCTCCCTGTGGGTCTTCCCGGCCACGGCGGCGGGCCTGACGGCCAAGGGCTCGTTCACCTTCGGCCACGGCACGCTGGGCACCGTGGGAACGGCCGCGACGCTGGGATCGTCGTTCAACCGCTGACCGCACGGGAACGGGGGTGGGGCCGGCCCCACCCCCGGAAGTCGGGCAGCGGGTATGCCCCGCCCCGGGACCGCCTCCTACGGTGAGGCCATGAGCCGAACGAGAGGCCCCCGCACCGTGTGGCAGGCCCTGCCGTCGCCCCGCTTTCCGCTGACCTCCTGGCCCTGGCGATCGGCCGGCTACCTGATCAGCGGTGCCCTGGCCGGCGCGGTCGTCCTGGTGGTGACCGTGACCGGTGCGGTCGTGGGTGGTGCGCTCTCCGTCGTACTGATCGGGCTGCCGCTGCTCGCACTCATGGCCCTGACCGGCCTTCCGGTGGCGGCCCTGGAGCGGCGCAGGCTCGGCCTGATGGGCCCCGTCCCGGCCCCGGACCCGCACCGCCGGCCGGCCGAACCGGGGCTGCGGAGCTGGGCGGCCTGCCGGTTCCGGGAACGGGCGACCTGGTGGGAGCTCGGGTACGCGCTGCTGTTCGCCGTGGTCCTGTGGCCGCTCGACGCCCTGGCGGTGGCCGTCTGTACGGCCGTACCGCTGGCGATGCTGAGCACCCCCGTACTGATGGAGGTCTACGGGGACGGCTCGGAGTTCCGCGTGGTGAAGCTGTGGACGGTCACGACCTGGCCCGAAGCCTTCGCGGCGGCGGCCTGCGGACTCGTCCTCCTGCTGCTCGGCAGCTACGCCCTGGGCGCGCTGGCCGGAGCCAGAGCGGAACTGACCCGCCTCCTGCTCACTCCCGGACCGGCCGGGCCGGACGAACGGGTCATGGAACTGGCCCGCTCGCGGGTCCGGCTGGTCGACGCCTTCGAGGCCGAGCGCCGCCGCATCGAACGCGATCTGCATGACGGCGCCCAGCAGCGCATCGTCGCCCTCACCATGATGCTCGGCCTGGCCCGGCTGGACGCCCCGCCGGGCCCCCTCGCCGACCAGCTCACCAGGGCCCACGAGGAGGCGGGCAAGGCGCTCGCGGAACTGCGCGAACTGATCCACGGCATCCACCCCCAGGTCCTGGCCGACTACGGCCTCCAGGCCGCGGTCGCCGACGCCGCCGAACGCTCCGTGATCCCCGTCGGGCTGGACGTCGAACTGCCCGGCAGACTCCCCGAAGCCGTCGAGGCGGCCGCGTACTTCGTGGTCTGCGAGGCGCTGGCCAACGTAGCCAGACACAGCGGCGCGAGCCGCGCCGAGGTCCGTGGAGGCCACCGCGGAGGCCGGCTGTTCCTGGAGATCCACGACGACGGACGGGGCGGTGCGAGCACGTCCGGAGGCGGCAGCGGACTGACCGGCCTGGCCGACCGGGTGTCCGTGCTCGATGGCAGACTTGCGCTGTCCAGCCCGGCCGGGGGCCCGACCCGATTGCGTGTGGAGATTCCTTGCGAGTGGACCGATCGCTCCGCGTAGTCCTGGCCGAGGACAGCGTGCTGCTGCGCGAGGGACTGACCGGTCTGCTCGGCCGCTTCGGCCACGAGGTGGTCGCCGCCGTCGGCGACGCGGAAGCGCTCGGGGCGGCCGTCGCCGAACACGGACCGGACATCGTCGTGACCGACGTCCGGATGCCACCCGGCTTCCAGGACGAGGGCCTGCACGCGGCGGTCCGGCTCCGCGAGAGCCGGCCCGCCCTCCCGGTACTGGTCCTGAGCCAGTACGTGCAACGCGCCTACGCCGCGGACCTCCTGGACTCCGGGGACGGTTCGGGCGTCGGCTATCTGCTCAAGGACCGGGTCGGCCAGATCGAGGAGTTCATCGACGCGCTGCGGGAGGTCGCCGACGGCGGCACGGTCGTCGACCCGGAGGTCGTACGCCAACTCCTGCGCCGCCGCCGCGATCCGCTGGAACGCCTCACCGCCAGGGAGCGCGAGGTGCTCGCCCTGGTGGCCCAGGGCCGGTCGAACGGCGCTGTCGCCCGCGAACTGGTCGTCTCCGAGGCGGCGGTGGGCAAGCACATCGGCAACATCCTCGCCAAACTGGACCTCCCACCGGCCGACGAGACCCACCGCAGGGTCCTCGCGGTCCTGACCTTCCTGCGGTCCTGACCTTCCTGCGCGCCTGACGACCGGCCCGCCGCCCGCTCCGTCGGCATCTGCCTCCAGCCTTACGCCGCCGCTACGCCCCGCTCGCTAGCGTGCCCCGGGCCGAGAAAAGGCCCCCCGGTGCGGAGGGCCTCGTGATCATGAGCGCTGTGCGCCCCCGGCAGGACTCGAACCTGCGGCCAAGCGCTTAGAAGGTGTGCGAGGTTTAGCGATGTGCTGACCTGCGTTTTCGCAGGTCGCGTCTGACCAATCTAGGGAAAGGCGCTTGGCCTGAGATTCTTCGGGAATTGACCGTATCCCGATCCCTCGAAAGTGGACCGCCCCGACCGCCCCAGGATAGGGGCCGCCGGGGCGGCTTGGACGCGGCTCCGTCATCTGGACGGATCGGACCTCGCGCGAGGAGAGCCTGCCGTGTCCGTCTTGGGTGGGGAGTTACCCCCGGATACACCTTGGGTGCGCCGGTGCGCTTCGGCAATGGCATATGCCGTCAGTACATACCGCAGTTTCCATGATCAACCGTTTTACGGTCAACCGTAAAGACAAACGATCAAGCTCCCGGCGAGCGTGGGCAGGTGCACCACCAGCCGATGCCCCCGACCGCGTCCTCGCCAGACGCAGGGCCATCGGCGACCGCATGCGGGCCGCCCGACTCCACGCGAACCTCACCCAAGAGGCGGTCGCACTCAGGGCAGGCATCCGGATCGCGACCTACAGCGAGATCGAGCAGGGCCACCGAGCCGCGCTCATTGACACCCTGATCCTTATTGCTGACGCCATCGGCGTACCGCTCGCCGATCTCGTCCGGGAGTAAACCCCGGCCAGCTGACGGGGTACGGCTGGCCGGGGTGGTCTGTGTCGTCCTGGTCAGTGCTCCCGAAGCCTGGCCGGCGCTCTGGTAGCGCGAGCGCTCTGCCACCAAAGCCCCGAGCAACGGCGGGCCTCAAGCCCGAAGTGCTGCCCGCACCGAGCGCACCATCCCAACCCGCTTTCCGGATCAGTCAGGGACGCAGCAGTACAGCGCGGGCAGCGACTCACAGGACTACCTCTCAGGTCAGCAGGTCGAACTCTCCGGCCTTCACCGCGGCCGCAAGCGACGCCCACCCGTCCGCCGTCATTGTGACGACCTGGTCCGGCCGCTCGCTGTCCCGCACCGCCACGGTACCGGGAACATTGAGGGCGACCTGCGGACAGTTGCCCACCTTCTTGTCGCGGCACATGGTCGCCGAAACGAACTCGAACACAGGCTGAGCACTCATGGTCTAATCCCTTCGTTGGGGGGCGGAGACTGTTTCCCCGCCCGTTGACCCGTCGGTGGCCGGACCGTCCAAAGAGCGGCCACCGACGGGAGTCAATTGGCGGGCCAGGATCTGCCCGGCCGGTCCCATGAGGAGCGGTCGTAGGGGGTGTCGTGGTCGCCCGTATGGTCGGGCTCCATGTCCCCGTAGACGTGCGTGATGATGTCCGTCGATTCGGTTCTCATCGGCGTGCCTCCCGCCATGCGCGGCCGAGCTGGGCCGCAGTGGGGCATGCAGCTCCGGCACGGCAGGTGGCGCAGGTCACGGTGTGACCGATCAAGGCGCGGTACGCGGCATCCGGCGCGGCGGCCGACTTCGCGCGGGCCGTCACCGCTGCCTGCCCTTGCACCGGTCGCATTCACAGGCGGGGTACTTGGATGTTTGAGGCGGATTCTTGAGCGGGACCACTTCGGTCGTTGGGCGGATGATGCGGGTCTGGCCGTGCCAGTCGACCTCGTACACCTTGATCGTCAGTCCCATTCGGACAACCCCCGATCGTTCCAGCAGCGACGGCAGCAGCGGGGGAACCAGTTGGCAGCCGTACCGTGCGCGTCGACTGGACGCGGCCCAAGGTTGCGCGCCGTTCCGCCGGCCAGTGCGACCGCGCACCAGACGCAATGCGCGCCGCGCTGCTGAGCGCCGGACAGAGACACCAGCGGCGGGAGCTCGATCACCGTGGTCATGCGAGTGGCCCCCGGTCGTCGGACAGTGATCTGACCGTACGAGCGGGCACAGCAAACGAGGGGCAGGAATCCTGCCCCTCGCTCAAGGGTTCGAACTACGCGGCTAGTAGCCCGAGTTGGTCAGCCAGTGCTGCGGCTCGCTGCCGCCGTGCTGGGCTCCGGGCCTCGGTCTCCTCCAGCACGATCCGGCGTGCGTAGCCGTTGTACTTGATCGTCTCGGGGGCGGCTTCGTGCGCCTTCTCCAGCGTGGCGAGTGCGGTCTCCGCCTGGCCGTCGAGCTGGTACGCGCGCGCCTCCTCGATCCGGTGCCGAGCCAGCCGAGGCCGGGACGGAATCGCGAGCGCATCCGCCGCAATGACCTGGCGCACTGACTCCCCTCCGGCACGGAGTTCAACGGCGATGGTGACGGCGTGCGCGCCCATGATGGCCCGCGAGAAGCTGGTGACCGGGTGGTAGTAGCCGGGGGTGAGCTTCTTGGAGGTGGCCTTGGCCTTGTCCCACCATCCCAGGGCGTCCCCGGTCGCGCCGCGGCGCGCGGCTGTGTACCCGGCCTCGAACTGAAGGGCTCCAGCGATTGCCATCGTTCGGTCGTCGGCGCAGGGCAGGAACCTCTCCAGATAGCCGAGCGCCTCCAGGGTCATGGCGTCCGCGGCGTCGAAGTGGCTAGGGCCGGTATCGCGGTGCGCCTGCGCGGCCAGCCATGCGGCGACACCGATCGCGTGCGGGTCTTCGGACTCCTGCGCAGCAACCATGCCGCGCTCGGCAACGCGCCAGAGCAGGGCGCTGTCGGGCTGGTATGCCACGAAGAACTGGCTGAGGCTGTACACCTCGGAGAGGACGGCCTGCACTGCGCGTCGGTCAGCCGCCGAATCAGACTGGCGCACGGCAAGTTGGGCGTCACGGATCAGGCCGGGCAGCAGCTCGCCGATGACCTCGCGGTGGTTCGGTGCCTGGTGCCGGGCGTCCCATGCCTTCGCGAGCCGGGCCGCCAGGTGCGCAGCCGACGGCGCCTCGCGGTCCCCGCTCAGAGTCAGCGCGTTCACAGCGTCTCGGACTGCTGGCAGGCGGGAGTGGCCCGGCCCGATGAACAGGTCGACGGGCGCACTCTGGTCGCCGGTCAGGTCAGAGAGGTCCCGGACTCGGAGAAGTTCCGCGATCCGCAGGATTACAGGGAGCTTCGGCATTGCGATCTGTCCCGTCTCGACCTGCTTCACCCACGAGGGCGACATGCCCAACAGGCCGGCCACCACGGGGCGGGACATGCCGCGCTTCGTACGGAGAATCTGCATGCGTTGACCGAATGCCATCGGGTCGGCGTACAGGTCCGGGGTAGCATCGTCTGGCATGGCCTTGCCCCTCTCTGAACAGCTCGTCACTGCCAGAGTATGGGCAAGGCCCTTTTTGTGGGGTGCGTCACCTGATTCCGGACGCACGAAACCGCCCCTCCCGCCGAAGCGGGAGGGGCGTTGTTCATGAGCGGCGGCGGTCGGCCGAACAGAGCGCCGGGCTTGATGGTCTCCGCCCCCTTCCCCGAGAAGGGGACGGAGCGCTGTCCGGTCAACTCGGCTGGGGCTACGACGTAGACCGGACGGCGGCGCCAGCCAACCAGACCACAGGGGCCCGCCCAAACCTCTCGTCGGCCAGATGGGTGTACGGCCTCGAACGAGTCCGCCTCCTCCAGCCAGAGGAAGAGGGCGGACCGCCGCCCGGCCCCAACCGCTGGCGGTTGACGGGTGGAAGGCATGGCGGGCGAGTCGAGTCACTCCATTGTTGCGGTGCGTTGGTGGGGGACCCCTCAGCCCATGCAGTACTTTGCGTAACTAGCAGACACGGAAAGTGACTGTTTGGAGCAGAGGAGTCCTTCATGCGCATTCGATCTGCCTGTGTCATGGTCGCCGTAGCGCTGAGTGCGACCGTACTCGGGGCGGGCACCGCCGACGCGACCGGGCCGCTGAGCGGCACCAAGGTCCGTAACTGGCAGACCGGCTTCGTCCTCGGCGTCGCCGGTAACTCGATGGTCGGCGGCGCCGAGGTCCAGTACCAGGCCGACACCGGCGACCTGGCCCAGAAGTGGGCCATCGACCCGGTCACCAGCAGCACCTTCATGCTGCGTAATCTCAACAGTGACATGTGCGTCACCGCTGTGGGCGGAAGCGGCGAAACCCTCCAGCAGCGTCCGTGTGACCCCCGCTGGGACGAGCAGATCTTCAGCATGGAGGTCTCCAGCAAGGCCAACCGGTACCAGCTCAAGAACCAGGCCAACAACCTGTGCTTGAACCCCAGCAACCTCGGCGCCCCTGTCAACGCCCGAGTTATCGCCTGTCAAACCAACAACAACTACAACACCCACTCGTTCGACGTCCGCTGACCTCTTCAGCAGGGTGATACGTAGCGGCGTGACGAAACCGCCCCTTGACCGGCCGTAGCCGGAACAGGGGGCGTGTTGGTTCATGAGCGGCGGCGGTCGGCTGGCAGCCCGGCGACGGTCGGGGACGGCGAGGGGTCCGGGCTGCTCGGCGTATCCCGGCGACACATCAGCCCGTCCGGATCACCTGGCGGCGGCCGGAGTGAATACCCGTCGGGGCACGTCTGACCGTCGGTGCCGTCTCGCCCATCGGCGCCATCGGCCCCGTCCTTCCCATCCGCACCTGCCGGACCGGGCGGCCCGGTGACCGTCGCTCCCGCCGCCCCCGGCGGACCGGCCGGGCCCGGGATCGGCACCGGGACCTGCGCCCGGTCCGGCAGATTTGCCACAGCACGGCCGGGATCCGGCGCTGCAGGTGTCTCGCCCTTCGCTTTGATCTGCGCGCGCAGCACCCGCACATCACCCGCCAGAGTCGACACCGCCGACCCGCGTCGGTCCGCCTCGGCCGCGAGATCATCCGCACGCCGGTCTGCAGCGCCGATCCTCAGCCACACGAGCAGCACGGCACCAGACAAGACGAGCAGCACCGCGGCGAGCGCGAAAGTGCGCCACTGCCGCACCAGGACATCGGGTCGACGATGCATCACAGCGGGTTCCCTCCCAGCTCGGCGATTCGAGAGTGCAGCCGATCCCGCTCGGCCGTGAGCTCGGTGATCTGCGTCTGCAGCGCAGCCTTGTTGGCCCGTTCACTGGCGAGTTCGGCGTACGCCGCGGCGAGCCGCGCCTCGGTCTCGGCGAGCTTCTGCTGCGCCTTGTCCCGCTCTTCCTGCAGGTTGTCGACGAGCGACCGTGCTCGGCGGCTATTCGCCGGACTGCGACGCGCGGTTCGCGCCCCGCTGTCCGACGATCGCGGCCGCAGCCGCCGCGAGCCCGACGACGATGGTTCCCGGCGCCGAGCGTCGCAGCGTCCACGTGGGATACCTCCGGTCGCACAGATGGGGCGGTCGTGCTACGCGGGGAAGGTGATGTTGGGCGGCGTCGCCGGGTCCGCCGATTCCGGCAGGGTCGAGCCGGTGCCCTTACGGCCGAGCCGCCCGGCGACCCAGCTCTTCGCCGAGCCGAGGACGAGCGCGGCCGGCGCCGCCCACCACAGCGAGATATCGGCGAGCTCGGTCATCAGGATGCCGAGCGCTGCCTGCACGCCGGTCCATCCGGCGCACTCGGCGATGTCGAGCGGCAGTCGGTTACGCATGGCCCGCCGCCAGCTCCGTCAAGCGCAATCGGCGCGTCCTCAACGTCGCCATGGAGCATGCCGTGAAGCGCAAGGTTCTGCGGACGAACCCCCTGCCGAAGGGGAGGGGGACCGCGCCGAAGACATCGTCTGTGGTGGACAAGCGGGCACTCCTGAACCCCGGCCAGGCGGCCCGGCTACTGGGGTGGGTACGCAGCCGTTCCCGCGGTGGTCCCCGCCTGCATGCATTCTTCGCGCTGCTCTACGCCGGTCCGCACCCCGAAGAGGCAGTGGCGATGCGCGTGAGGGATGTTTGGCTGCCCGACCCAGACGCTGCGGATCAGTGGTGCGAGCCGCTGTTCCACACAGCTCAGCCGGAGGTCGGCAAGAACTGGACCGACACCGGGGCCATCCACGAGGAGCGGGGATTGAAGGGGCGAGCCGCGGACGACACCCGCGGCGTCCCTGGGCATCCGTCGCTCCCGAGGATTCTGCGCGAGCACATCAAGGCCGAGGAACTGAAGCCGGGCGACCTGCTGTTCCAGGGGGAGAAGGGTGAGTTGCTCGCAGGGTTCGTCATTCGCCGGGCCTGCGATCCGCTCGTGCGAAGGTCCTCACGCCTGATGAGTTCGCCTCACCTCTGGGCAAGCGGGTGTACGACCTGCGGCACACGCGGCTGACCAAGTGGCTCAACGACGGCATTCCGCTGGCACAGGCCGCGGAGTGGGCGGGGAACAGTGTGCCGGTCCTGCTGGCCATCTACGCCCGCTGCGTGTCCGGTCAGCTCTCCGAACTCAAGAAGCGGATGGAAGCCGGGGAAGACCTCCCCGAGCTGCCCGACGAGGGCTGACGGGGACGCGCGGAGAACTTCTCCGCGCATTCTCCGTGGCCACCCGTGGAAACCCGGTGACAGCCGGACAGTGCCGGACCGCCCTCACAGCCACCCGAGGCCGGTCCGGCGCTTACGCGCCCTCTACGAGCCACCCTCTAGTGTGCGTCTGATCAGCGAAAGGCCCCCGGTGCGGAGGGCCTCGTGATCATGAGCGCTGTGCGCCCCCGGCAGGACTCGAACCTGCGGCCAAGCGCTTAGAAGGCGCCTGCTCTATCCACTGAGCTACGGGGGCCGGGTGGTGGCCTCGGCGGCCTGAAGCCCTGGGGCCGGGCCGGTCGGTGACCTGCCGGGACAAGGATAGGGCTCCGATCGCCTCGTCCTGGTTGCTTCACCTGCGTGGCACGATGTGGAGGTTCGGTGAAGCGAACCGATAATCGCAGGTAGGTGGGATTCGTGCAGCGCTTTTCGCGCCTCGCGCCCCGGGTGTTGTGCACTCGTTATGCCTGCGCCCCACTCGTCCCGTCTGTCCCGACTTGGTTTCTGGGAGAGAACCGGCGCGCAGAGGTGGCTATACGCTTCAAAAAGGCGCCAAAATTGGGCATTCTTCGCATGTGGTGACCTTGGACGTACGGCCTCAGCTCATCGACGCACTTTCCGCCCTGCGCGACCGTGTCGCTGCCGTGCGTCTTCCACTCCCGCTGCCGGGGGCCGCGCGCGCCCGGCAGACCCGGAGCGAGCTGCTCGCCCAGCTCGACGACTATCTGCTTCCCCGGCTCAGGGATCCTGAAGCGCCCCTGCTCGCGGTCATCGGCGGGTCGACCGGGGCGGGGAAGTCGACGCTGGTCAACTCGCTGGTGGGACGACCGGTCAGCGAGGCCGGGGTGCTGCGGCCGACCACCCGGACACCCGTGCTCGTCTGCCATCCGGATGATCACCACTGGTTCGCGGGAGTGCGCGTACTGCCGCAGCTGACCCGGGTCTGGCTGCCGCCGGAGGAGTCCGGGGAGCCGGGCCGGTGCGACGACCTCGACGGGCCCGACGGACTGGACGGGAGCGAGGAGAAGGACGGAACCGCGTTGCGGGTCGAGACCTCGCCCGGACTGCCGCGCGGGCTCGCGCTGCTCGACGCGCCCGACATCGACTCGCTCGTGGTGCGGAACCGGATGCTGGCCGCCGAGCTGATCTGCGCCGCGGATGTGTGGGTGATGGTGACCACGGCCTCCCGGTACGCGGACGCGGTGCCCTGGCATCTGCTGCGTACCGCCAAGCAGTACGACGCCTCGCTCGTCACCGTCCTCGACCGGGTGCCGCACCAGGTGATCGCCGAGGTGTCGCGGCAGTACGGGGCGCTGCTCACCCGGGCGGGCCTCGGCGAGGTGCCGCGCTTCACCATTCCCGAGCTGCCCGAATCGGCCGGTGGCGGCAGCGGGCTGCTGCCCACGACCGCCGTCGCCCCGCTGCGGGCCTGGCTCAGCCACCGCGCCCAGGACCCGGCGGCCCGTCAGCAGGCGGTCGGGCGTACGGCGGCCGGGGTCATCGACTCGCTGGACGTGCGGATGCCCGAGCTGGCCGGGGCGGTCGCGGCGCAGTACGCGGCGGCCGTGCGGCTGACCGGCGTGGTCGAGGACGCGTACCGCGCGGAAGGCGCCCGGGTCCGGCGCAGGCTGCGCAGCGGCGGCGTGCTAGCCGGGGACGCCCGGACCAGATGGCGCGGATACCCGCTGTACAGCACCTCCGGGGAACTCCTCGAAGCGCTGGTCGAAAGCCTTTCCGCACTCCTGCAGTGCGCCGTGGCCGCCGCCGACGAACAGATCCGTACGACCTGGCAACGCGAGCCCGCGGCCGGGGAGTTCGGCTTCGAGGACGTCGGCCGGGAGGCCGGGGGATGGGGACCCGCCGAGGACATCCGGGGCCGGATCACCATGGCCGTACGGCGTTGGTGGCGGGTCCTGGAGGAGCTGGCCGAGGAAGAGGTGCGCCGTCCGGAACGCAATGCCGCGCCCGACGCCGAGACCGTGGCGGCGCTGCTGGCCGCCGCACTGCTCGGCGGCCGCCGCACCCGGGGCGCCGGGGAGCAGCTCGCCGAACGGATCGGCGCCCAGGGCGCGCTGCGGCTGCGCGACAAGGGCGGGGTGCTGCTCACCGACTGTCTCGACCGGGTGCTGAACGGCGAGCGCGACCGGCGGCTCGCACCGCTCGACGCGCTCGACGTGGCTCCGGAGCCGCAGGCCGAACTGATCGCCGCGCTGTCCGTACTGCAGAAGGAGAGGTGGCAGCGATGACTGCCGTCACTGACGAGGGAACCGGCCGGATCGGGAGTCCCGCATCCCACGAGGACCGGGACACGGACGGGCGGGGCCGGACCCCGGAGGCGGGCCGGGTCCCCGTGGCGGGCCGGATCCCGGAGGCGGGACGGGACTGGAACGACGGGCTCATCGCCCGGCGGGCGGCGGCCAAGGCGGCGGACCCGGAGCCCGGGACCGCCCTGGACGACGACGCACGGCCGCCCCAGGTCGAGGCCTACGTGCCTTCCGGTGGCCCGCTCCGGCCGCGGCTCGACGCGCTGCGTGAACTCGTCGGGCTGTCCAGGGCCCGGCTCGACGGCGACACCCTCGCCGAAGCGGGACGTGTGCTCGACGAAGCGGCGGCCCGGCAGCGGCTCTCCTCCCGGCACACCGTCGTCGCCATCGCCGGGGCCACCGGCAGCGGCAAGTCGACGCTCTTCAACACCCTCGCGGGCGCCCAGATCTCCGACGCCGGGCTGCGCAGGCCGACCACCGCCGCCCCCATCGCCTGCTCCTGGACCGACGGGGCCGCCGGACTGCTCGACCGGCTCGCCATTCCCGGACGGCTCAGGCGCAGGCCGCAGCAGGGCGGGGCGGACACCGACGAGGCGCTCCAGGGCCTCGTCCTCGTCGACCTGCCCGACCACGACTCGGCGGCGACCGAACACCGGGAGCAGGTCGACCGGGTGCTCGCGCTGGTCGACGCGGTGATCTGGGTGGTCGACCCGGAGAAGTACGCGGACGCGGCCCTGCACGAGCGCTATCTGCGGCCGCTCGCCGGGCACGCCGAGATCACCTTCGTCGTCCTCAACCAGATCGACCGGCTGCCGGGCGACGCAGCCGACCAGGTCCTCGACGATCTGCGCCGGCTGCTCGACGAGGACGGCATGGCGCTCGGCGAACACGGCGAACCGGGCGCCACCGTCATGTCCCTGTCCGCGCTCACCGGCGACGGCGTCGGCGAACTGCGCGAGGTGCTCGGCCGGTTCGTCCAGGAGCGCACCGCGGCGGCGCGCCGGCTCTCCGCGGACGTGGACGCCGCCGCGGCCAGGCTCCGCCCGGTGTACGTGGCCGAGGGGCGCCCCGGTCTCGGGGAAGGGGCCCGCGAGGAGTTCGCCGACCGGCTGGCGGAAGCCGTCGGGGCGGCCGCGGCGGGCCAGGCGGCCGAGCGCGAGTGGCGCAGGAACGCCGGACGGGCGTGCGGTACGCCGTGGCTGCGGCTGTGGCGCTGGTACGAGTCCACCCGGCGGCCCGGAAGCCTGGAGCGCCCGGCGCAGCCCGAGCCCCCCGAGGAGCAGCTCACCGCCCGGCAGTGCGTCGAGCAGGCGGTAAGGACGGTGGCGGACGAGGCAGCCGACGGGCTGCCGGGCCCCTGGGCGCAGGCGGTCCGCGAGGCCGCGGTGCACGGTGCGGACGGGCTGCCGGAGGCGCTCGACGCGCTGGCGGAAAGGGCCGGCGCCGAGCACGCCCCGGCCGGTTCGGCGGTGGTGGCGACGGGCGTGGCCGGGGCCTCCGGCGTGGCGCACAGCGGCCGTGTGGGCGGGAGGCCGCCGCGGCCGAAGTGGTGGCCCGCCGCGGTGCTGGCGCAGGCGTCGATGACCTTGCTGCAGATCTTCGGCGGTCTCTGGCTGGTCGGCCAGATCGTCGGCGTACTCGAACCGGGATTCCTCACGCCCGCCCTGGTGATGCTGGCCGGGGTCGTCGGCGGTCCCCTGGTGGAGTGGTCGTGCGCGGCCGCGGCACGTGGGCCGGCGCGGCGGTACGGGCAGGAGGCCGAGCGGCAGTTGCGCGAGGCGGCGGCGGCCTGCGGCCGGGCCCGGGTGCTCGATCCGGTGGCCGCCGAACTCGTGCGGTACCGCGAGGTGCGGGAGAGGTACGCGGCGGTGACGGAGATTTCCACAACCGGCGGGTAGTCCACAGGCCCCAGCAGGATTTCCGCCTCCCCTTCAACCTGGGATCAGCGACCGCGTGGACGCGATCGCTGATCCGAAGGCCGAAGGGGAGGCGGAGTCATGAACGACACCTTGGTGACACTGGTGGGCAACGCGGCGACGGGCGTGGAGTTCCGGGAGACCGCGACCGGCGGAATGGCGCGATTCCGGTTCGCGGTGACGCCGCGCCGCTGGGACCGCGAGAAACAGCTCTGGACGGACGGGCACACCAGCTTCTACACCGTATGGGCCTGGCGGACTCTGGCCTTGAACCTGTCCGGTTCCGTTTCCGTCGGGGAACCACTGGTGGTCCACGGCAGGCTGAAGGTGCGCGAGGAGGAACGGGAGGGGCAGCGCCGGACGTTCGTGGACATCGAGGCGGTCGCGGTGGGCCACGATCTGACGCGGGGGACTGCCGCGTTCCGGCGGGTGATGAGGGGGGAACCCGCGCTGACGGCACGGGTGGGGAGCGTGGACAGGGCGGGCGGACCCGGGGCGGGCGGACCGGAAGGGGGTACCGGGACGGAGGGGTTCGCCGGGCCGGACGGCCCCGGTGAGTCCCGGGAGCCGGACCGTTCCAGGAGCAGGCGGTCGACGGGGCGTCAGAAGGCCGCGCAGGAGCTCGCGTCGGTGCCGTGACGGGTCGAGAACGAGCCGGGGAGACGAACGCGAGTGATACCGGCGATAACGATTCCGATTCGGAATGGTTGTACGACGGTATGACGGGGGACTGTTCATCGCTTCGTCCTTAGGATTCCCCAGTACTCACGGGGCACTTGAGTCGACTGGCGGGGCAGTCCCCACACGCGCATCAGGCGCGAAGGGTCCCGCCCGGAGGGGAATTCTGTGTTTTCTGCTTCTTCAGCGACCGCTTCGTCGTCCTTGGGGGCGACGGCCAATTCTCCACGGCGGCGCGGCATAGCCCGGCTGGCCGCATCAGTGGTGGCATCCGGTCTGGTCATGGCAGGCGCCCTCGTCGGCGCGGGCAGCGCGGTCGCCGACGAGACGCCGCAGCACCAGGGCGGCGCGGCCGCGGTGCTGGACGGGTTGAAGACCTTCGACCGCGCCGTACTCCACGCGGACGGCAGGAACCAGGAGCTGCCCGCCGGCCTCTTCGAGATGACCGTCGACGGCGGCGGCCAGCTCAAGACGTACTGCATCGACATCCACAACCCCACCCAGGACCAGGCGAAGTACCTGGAGACCCCCTGGAACCAGACCTCGCTCGGCAGCAACAAGAACGCCGGCAAGATCCGCTGGATCCTGGAGCACTCCTACCCGCAGGTCGACGACCTCGCGGCGCTCGCCAAGGAGGCCGGCACCGGGCCGCTCACCGAGAAGACCGCGGCGGCGGGCACCCAGGTCGCCATCTGGCGCTACTCGGACAATGTCGACGTCGAGGCCTCCGACGCCCAGGCCGAGAAGCTCGCCGACTGGCTGGAGCACAGCGCCGTCGACCAGGCCGAGCCCAAGGCGTCCCTCGCCCTGGACCCGGCCGCGGTCTCCGGCAAGTCCGGTGAGCGGCTCGGCCCGGTCACCGTCCGTACCAACGCCGGCCAGGTCTCCGTGACCCCGCCCGCCGACGCCGCCAGCGGTGTCAAGGTCACCGACAAGGCCGGCAAGCCCGTCACCGCCGCGGCCAACGGAGCCGAGCTCTACTTCGACGTGCCGGACGGCGCCGCCGACGGCACCGCCTCGCTGACGGTCCAGGCCACCACCTCGGTGCCGGTCGGCCGGGCCTTCGCCGGTGTGACCAAGAGCCAGACCATGATCCTGGCCGGCTCCAGCGAGACCACGGTCTCCGCGACCGCCACCGGGACCTGGGCCAAGAAGGGCGCGATCCCGGCCGTCTCGGCGAAGAAGAACTGCGCCAAGGGCGGCGTGGACGTCACCGCCGCCAACGAGGGCGACGAGGCCTTCACCTTCGAGCTGGCCGGTGTGAAGCACACCATCGAGGCGGGCAAGTCCGAGACGATCACCGTCCCGGTCGCCGAGGACCAGGCGTACGACTTCACGGTCACCGGCCCCGGTGGCTTCACGAAGACGTTCAAGGGTGTCCTGGACTGCAAGACCAGTGGCAGCGCCACGGGCGGCACCGAGACCCAGACCGGCGGGGACAAGACCCCGGCCACGTCCGGCGGCAGCTCCTCGACCGGTGGCTCGGGCGACCTCGCCGAGACCGGTGGCTCCAGCGCCACCCCGGTCATCGCGGGCGTTGCCATCGCTCTCGTCGTCGTCGGCGGCGGCGCGGTCTTCCTCCTCCGCAAGCGCAAGGCCCAGCCCTCCGCGCAGTGACCCCGTACCACCCCTCCGCAGATTGACGGCGGAGTGACGAACGACGGGCGGACGGTCACGTCCACCCGATGACGGCCCCGGCACGCAGACGCGTGCCGGGGCCGTCGCATGCCGGGAGGTGGGGTTCAACTGCCGGAAAATGACAGGCGGTTGAGGCATCCGCAGGGGACCATTGGGCCCGAAGCGGGCCACCGGATCCGGGGGGCCGGTCCGCCCTGTGCGCATCGCCACGGCGATGCCGGATGATGGGGGATGTCCGAGTGAATCTTCGAAGAACCATCGCCGTCGTGTTCAGCGCGGCACTGTCGGTCGTCGTGCTCGTGGCACCGGTCGGTGCGCAACCGGTGCAGACCGGCGCCACGACCACCTACCAGATCAACGCACGGCACGACGGCAGCCTCGTCGATACCGCCGTGGGAGCGCCGCCGCTCAGCCAGAAGTGGTCCCGCGACCTGGGCGGGAACGTCTCCTACCCCATCGTGGCCGGCGGGCGCGTATTCGCCACCGCCGCCTCGCCGGACGGGCACGGCACCGTCCTCCACGCCATCGACGCGGCCACGGGCGAGAACGCCTGGGCGCCCGTCGACCTCGGTGGCACCTACTCGTGGTCCGCGCTCGCCTACGGGGGCGGTCGGCTCTACGCCCAGAACTACGACGGCGTACTGACCGCGTTCAACCCGGCCACCGGAGCGAAGATCTGGACCGCCACGCTGGTCCCGCAGTACTCCTTCACCTCGCCGCCCACCTTCGCCGGCGGTGTGGTGTACACGGGCGGCGCCGGCTCGGGCGGCACCCTGTACGCGGTGGACGCGGCCGACGGCGCCGTGCTCTGGACCCAGCCCGTCGCGAACGGGGACAACAGCTCGCCCGCCGTCACGGCCAACGGGGTCTACGTCTCCTACGCCTGCGAGCAGACGTACGCCTTCGACCCCAAGTCGGGCAACCCGATCTGGCACCACCGGACGGACTGCTCCGGCGGCGGGGGCCGCACCCCTGTTCTCGCCGACGGCGGAGTCTGGGTCCGCGACGCCGCCGGGATGACCCCCTCGGTCCTCAACGCCACCGACGGGCAGGTCCGCGGCACCTACGAGGCCTCCGGCCGGTCGCCCGCCCCGGCCTTCGACGGCCGCCAGGGCTACTTCGTCGATGACGGTGTCCTCCAGGAACGACACAGCCGCACCCTGGCCACCCGCTGGAAGTTCGAGGGCGACAGCCAGATCAGCACGGCTCCGATCGTCGTCAACGGCTACGTCTACGTCGGCTCCCGGACGGGCCGGCTGTGGGCGCTCAACGGAGCCACCGGTCAGTCCGTCTGGTCCACCGACGTCGGCGCGCCGATCAACGAGCCCGACGAGCAGAACGTGTCCGAGCCCCTGACCGGCCTCGGCGCGGGCGGCGGACTCGTGGTGGTTCCGGCCACCCACCTGCTGGTCGCCTACGCGCAGTGAGGAACGGGTGTGGTCGCCGGCCCCGGCGACCACACCCCGGCCCGGCCGCCGGTGGCCCGTCAGTGATCAGTGACGACGACCGGTGACTGATCGGCTACGGGCGGGGACGGCGAAGGGGCAGGTCACGGGTTCCGGGTGATACGGGTTTCCATCCCGGGATGGACGTCAGGCAAGATGGGGTGTATCTGCCCACACATCGATTGCCGGACGGTTTCTCTTGGCTGAGTACATCTACACGATGCGCAAGACGCGCAAGGCGCACGGCGACAAGGTGATCCTTGACGACGTCACGCTGAGCTTCCTGCCCGGGGCGAAGATCGGTGTGGTGGGTCCCAACGGTGCCGGTAAGTCCACGGTGCTGAAGATCATGGCGGGCCTGGAGCAGCCCTCCAACGGTGACGCGTTCCTGTCGCCCGGTTTCAGCGTCGGCATCCTCATGCAGGAGCCGCACCTCGACGAGACCAAGACGGTCCTGGAGAACGTCCAGGACGGCGCCGCCGAGGTCATGGGCAAGCTCAAGCGCTTCAACGAGGTCGCCGAGCTCATGGCGACCGACTACTCCGACGCGCTCATGGACGAGATGGGCAAGCTCCAGGAGGACCTGGACCACGCCAACGCGTGGGACCTGGACGCCCAGCTGGAGCAGGCCATGGACGCGCTGGGCTGCCCGCCCGGCGACTGGCCCGTCGTCAACCTCTCCGGTGGCGAGAAGCGCCGCGTCGCGCTCTGCAAGCTGCTGATCGAGGCCCCCGACCTGCTGCTCCTCGACGAGCCCACCAACCACCTCGACGCCGAGTCGGTCAACTGGCTGGAGCAGCACCTCTCGAAGTACGCGGGCTGCGTCATCGCCGTCACGCACGACCGGTACTTCCTGAACAACGTCGCCGAGTGGATCCTCGAACTCGACCGCGGCCGCGCCATCGCCTACGAGGGCAACTACTCCACGTACCTGGAGAAGAAGCAGGCCCGCCTCAAGGTCGAGGGCCGCAAGGACGAGAAGCGCGCCAAGCGGCTCAAGGACGAGCTGGAGTGGGTCCGCTCCAACGCCAAGGGCCGGCAGACCAAGTCCAAGGCTCGTCTCGCCCGTTACGAGGAGATGGCGGCCGAGGCGGACAAGATGCGGAAGCTGGACTTCGAGGAGATCCAGATCCCGCCGGGCCCGCGGCTCGGTTCCATCGTCGTCGAGGTCGAGAACCTCTCGAAGGCCTTCGGCGACAAGGTCCTCATCGACGACCTCTCGTTCACGCTGCCGCGCAACGGCATCGTCGGCATCATCGGTCCGAACGGCGCCGGCAAGACCACGCTGTTCAAGATGATCCAGGGCCTGGAGACCCCGGACACCGGCTCGATCAAGGTCGGCGACACGGTCAAGATCTCCTACGTCGACCAGTCCCGCGCCAACATCGACCCGAAGAAGACCCTCTGGGCCGTCGTCTCGGACGAGCTGGACTACATCAACGTCGGCCAGGTCGAGATGCCCTCGCGGGCCTACGTCTCCGCGTTCGGCTTCAAGGGCCCGGACCAGCAGAAGCCGGCCGGCGTCCTCTCCGGTGGTGAGCGCAACCGCCTCAACCTGGCGCTGACGCTCAAGGAGGGCGGCAACCTGCTGCTCCTCGACGAGCCCACCAACGACCTCGACGTCGAGACCCTGTCCTCGCTGGAGAACGCCCTCCTGGAGTTCCCGGGCGCCGCAGTGGTCATCTCCCACGACCGCTGGTTCCTGGACCGCGTCGCCACGCACATCCTGGCGTACGAGGGCGACTCCAAGTGGTACTGGTTCGAGGGCAACTTCGAGTCGTACGAGAAGAACAAGGTCGAGCGCCTCGGCGCGGACGCGGCCCGCCCGCACCGTGCCACGTACAAGAAGCTCACGCGAGGCTGATCGTCTTGGCTCGTCACATCTACAACTGCCCGCTGCGCTGGTCGGACATGGACGCCTTCGGCCATGTGAACAACGTGGTCTTCCTCCGCTACCTGGAGGAGGCGCGCATCGACTTCATGTTCCGGCTGGCGCCGGGGGACGGTTCGCCGTCCTTCTCGGGCGGCTCCGTCGTGGCCCGGCACGAGATCGACTACGTACGGCCGCTGGTCCACCGGCACGAGCCGGTGACCGTCGAGTCGTGGGTCACGAAGATCGGCGCGGCGTCGCTGACGATCGCGTACGAGGTCAAGGACCCGGACCAGGTCTACGTACGGGCCTCGACCGTCGTCGTGCCGTACAACCTGGCCGAGGAGCGGCCCCGGCGGATCTCCGCCGAGGAGAAGCTCTACCTCCAGCAGTACCTGGCCGAGGAGCCGGCCGCAGCATGACGGTTCCCGTACGGTCGCTGGAGTTCGCCGACCCGAGGGAGGCCGCGGATCTCGCGGCCTTCCTCGGCCGGCTGCTCCATTACGACCGGGCCGCCGCGGTGCGGATGCAGGCGGGCGGCGGTGCGCTGGCCGTGTTCGGCAGGCCGCCGTCGTTCGAGGTCCTGGCGATCCGGGCGGCGCGGCTGGCCGTGCCGGACGACTTCGACATCACCGTGTCCGCCGGTGAACTCCTCGAATCCCTCGACGTCGAGGGCACGGCAGCCGGTTCGGGCACCCTGCCCGCACCCGTCACCGGGCCGCCGTGGACGGGTGTCCTCCCGCCCCGCGGGGGCTGGCACGAACTGCCGGGCCTGCCCGACCCGGTCTCCCTGCGCACAGCGGTCACCGCCGCGGTGGCGGAGTTCCGCTCCCGCGACGAGGCCCTGCCCGAGGGCCGCCGCACCCGGGCCGAGCGGGACCTGATCGGCCGTGAGATCTGGTCGCGCACGGTCGCCGGCACCGAACTTCCGCTGCGGGCCGTGCACGCCGCCCAGTCCCTCGGCTTCCTCCGCCCGGCGCCGGACTTCCCGGTCGCCCTGCTCGCGGCAGGAGCCTGGCTGCGGCTGCGCACCCCGTTCGGCTCCATCGCCCTGCGCGGCCCGGACAGCGGGCTCGGCACGCTCGCGGTGACGGTGGGCGCGGGCTGAGCGACCGGCCCGACGACAGGACTTGTCCGGACGGACTGACTGACTGGCAGGACCTAACCGGTCAGGGCCCTGTTCACCAGCCGGAGCGCGGCCAGGTCCTGGGCGTCCTGTGCCGGGTCGCCCATCCGCAGGGTGAACGTGGCGCTGGTCGCGGCCCGCGCACCGTCCGGCGTCACCCCGCTCTCGGAGACGATCCCCAGATGGGTTCCGCCGTGGAACCAGATCCCGCCGCGGCTCCCGGCCACCGGGCGCCAGGCGATGCCCAGTCCGTAACGGACGCCCGGCGCCGCACTCCAGTCCTGGGCCACGACCGTCTCCTTCATCGCGGCCAGCTGGGCCGGGCGCAGCAGCCGGCCGCTCATCAGGGCGCGCAGGAAGACACCGTGGTCGTGGGTGGTGCTGATGACGGAGCCGTCCGCCCCGCCGCCGGACGCCAGCGTCGTGTCGGTCGGCCGGGCGCAGCCGGGGAACCAGGTGTACGAGGTGGCCGTGGGGCGGGGGACGTACGGCGAGGTTCCCGGTGTGAACGTGTGGCGCAGGCCCAGGGGTTCGATGATCCGGTCGTGGATCTCCTGCGCCCAGGAGTTGCCGGTCACCTGCTCGATGATCAGGCCCGCCACCACGTAGTTGGTGTTGGAGTAGCCCCAGCGCCGTTCCCGGTCGGGGTGTTCGGCGTCCGGTACCCACAGGGGCGGCCGGCTCAGAGCCGCCTTCAGCTGGTCCTCGGGGGCCGTGGTGCGGAACCGCGACCGGCGGTAGCCGTCCGGGGTGAACGCATCGGCCGAGTCCGGTGAGACGGCGAGATAGTCGTTCAGCCCGCTGGTCTGGCGCAGCAGATCGGCGACCGTGATCCTGCGGCCGTCGTTGCCGTTGCCCCGCACGGCGCCGGGCAGCCACCGCTCGACGGTGTCCGTGAGCGCGAGCCGCCCCTCGCCGGCCAGTTGGAGGGCGAGCGTGGCCGTGAAGGTCTTGGTGTCGCTGCCGAGCCGGTAGTAGGCGTCCCAGGGCACCGGGTGGTGCGGGGCCCGCAGGTCGGCGGATCCGGCGCGGGCCGTCGTCCGGCCGTGGGCGTTCTGCACCTCGGCCAGTACGCCGGTGGCGCCGGTGGCCCAGATCGCGTCCACATCGGTCTGGAGACGGCCGCGGAGGCCGGGGGAGCGGTGGGGTGCGGCGGCCGTCGCCGCGGGTCCGGACGCTCCGGTGAGCAGGGCGGCCGCCGTGGCCGCCAGGCCCGTACGTCTGCTGATCACCGGTCCTCCCCGGTGCGGGGGCAGGTCAGGTCGGCGCCGGGCAGCGTGCCGTCGCGCAGATAGCCGTTGACGGCTTCGTCGGCGCAGGGGACGGGGGTGAGGCCGTCGAGTCCGCGCCCGTACACCCCGTGCGAGCGGATGTCCGCCGTCACCAGCCGCGAACCGGTCAGCCGGTGGTGCAGAGCCAGTGCCCCTTCGTAGGGGACGTTGTTGTCGCGCCGGGCCTGGAGCATCAGCACGGGTACGTCGTTGCCGATCACCGTGGCGGGTTCACGGGATGTGCTCGTCCAGAACGCGCACGGGGCCATCATGCTGTTGACGATCGGGCCGAAGACGGGCTGGGCGGCGCGGCTGCGCTCCATGTTCTTCCAGTACGTCTCCGGGTTCTTGGGCCAGCCACCGGCCGGCCAGCCGTTGTCGCCGCACATGAAGAGGGCCCCGCCCAGCATGCTGTCCGCCAGCTCGGGCGACGCGAGCAGTTCGAGCATGGCGGCGAGCTCCGGACCGGGCTCGACCGGCCTGCCCGCGGCGGCATCGGTCAGGTCGCGCACCGTACCGGCGAGCGCCGGGTCGTGCTCCTCGTGCTGGATGAGCTGCCTCAGCACCAGCCGCAGCAACGGCGCGTCGAGCCGGATGCCGGAGACGGTGACCGGGCGCTGCTCGGCCCCGTCGAGCAACTGCTGGACATTCGACCGCACTTGGGCGGGTGTCCTGCCGAGCCGGTAGGTGCCGTCGTGCCGTGCGGTCCATCCGGCCCAGGCGTCCAGTGCCTCTTCGAGCGGCCTGCCCGCCCGCTGGAAGAGTTCGTACTGGGTGGCCGTCGGGTCGGTCGAGGAGTCGATGACGATGCGGTCGGCGCGGTGGGGGAACATCTGGGTGTAGACCGCGCCCAGATCGGCACCGTACGAGACGCCGTAGTACGACAGTCTGCGCTCGCCCAGCGCCGCGCGGATCGCATCCATGTCGCGGGCGACGTTCCTGGACGTGGCGTGCGGGAGGAGCCGTGCGTTGTCCCCGTGCTCCTCGCAGCGGCGTGCGGTGTCGTGGGCGGACCGTACCGACCGCTCGAAGTCCTCGCGGCGGGTCGTGGTCGGGCCGGGCGCGGGCGTCGGGGCGGCGGGGGCGCAGGCGATGGGGCTGGACTCGCCGAGGAAGCGGGGATCGAAGCCGATCAGGTCGTAGCGGTCCGCCACATCCTTCAACGCGGGTCGCAGGTAAAGAGTGTTGGCGAGTCCGGTGCCGCCCGGACCGCCCGGGTCGGACAGCAGGACGCCCCGCCGCTTCCCGTGCTTCGCGCCGGCCTCGATGCGGGAGATCGCGATCTCGATCGTCGGGCCGCCGGGGTCGGAGTAGTCGAGGGGAACGGTCACCTTCGCGCACTGTGCGCCCGCCTCGTTCAGCTCCTGCTGCTGCGGCGAGCAGGGGCCCCAGACAAGCCGCTGGTGGGCGGGTGCGGCGGGGGTGGCGGGGGTGGCCGACGCGGGCACGCCGCCCGCGAGTAAGCCGGTCAGGCCGAGACCGGCGGTGAGCAGTGGGGCGACGCGCATCGTGCTCCTCGGATCAGGCGGATGACTCCCGCACGACGCTAGGGGCGTACGCGGTGCGAGAACATCGGGCCACCCGGCCGAAGCGACCTGGGGCCAGCACCACCAACACCCTTCACGGGCGCGGCTGGTCGTCCGGCCAGACCCCGATGTGGTCGTGTTCCAGCTCCAGCATCACGCGGTGCTCCATCCCGAGCGCCTCCGTGTAGTCGGCGGGCAGTTGCAGCCGGCCCGCCCGGTCGAGCATCGCGTACTCCCGGGCCACCTGGGACTCCAGGCCCGTCGCGGCGTCGACCTCGGTGCGGCGCAGCACCTCGGAGGAGGTACGGCCGTCGCGGATGGCGACCGTGCGGCGGACCTCGTCGGCCACCGCCTGGTCGTGCGTGACGATCACGATCGTGGTGCCGAGCTCCCCGTTGGCGCGGCGGAACGCCGCGAAGACCTGCTCGCCGGTGGCCGAGTCGAGCTCGCCGGTCGGTTCGTCGGCGAGCAGCACCGACGGGTTGTTGGCCAGCGCGACCGCGATCGCCACCCGCTGCTGCTGGCCGCCGGAGAGCTGCTGCGGGCGCCGGTCGCGGCAGTCCGCGACCTCCAGGATCCGGAGCAGTTCTTCGGCGCGGGCGGCCCGTTCGGCACCCCGGGCCCGGCCCCGGCCGCGCAGCTGCATCGGCAGGGTGACGTTCTGGATGGCGGTGAGGTACGGGAGCAGATTGCGGGCGGTCTGCTGCCAGACGAACCCGACGACGTCCCGCCGGTAGCGGAGCCGTTCCTTCGGCCCCATCGACAGCAGATCGCAGCCCGCCACCTTCGCCGAACCGGCCGTCGGCACATCGAGGCCCGCCAGGATGTTCATCAGGGTCGACTTGCCGCTGCCCGACGCGCCGACCAGCGCCATCAACTCGCCCTCGGTGACCAGGAGATCGAGGCCCTGGAGGGCCTGCACCTCCACCCCGTCCGCCGAGAAGATGCGGACCAGCCGGTCGCACGCGATCAGCGCGTCGTGCCCGTACGAGGGCCGGTCGCGGCGCGTCGCGGCGCGCTGTTCGAGCTCGGCGAGCGTGGTGTCGGGCGACGTCATCGGGGGTCTCCTGACCTGAGTTCGGTGATCGGTCCGCGGCGGCCGGCCCACCAGGCCTGGACGGCGGCCACCACGGCGGTGAGGACGACCACGCCGAGCGCCGGGAGCGTCAGCGACCACGGGTCGGCCCGCAGCGGAGCGGTGTCGAGTGCGGTGGAGCCGGGCCCGGCGGAGAGCGCCAGGCCCAGCAGATCGACGCCCGGCGCCAGCAGGGCGATCGTCGCCCAGCCGACGAGCACCCCGCCGAAGGCCGCCAGCAGGGCCTGCGGCAGCGATTCGAGGCCGAGCAGCCGCCTGCCCTGCCGGGAGGTGAGGCCCATGGTCCGCAGCCGGGACAGCAGGGCCGTGCGTTCCGGGGCGGTCCGCAGCAGCGACAGCAGCACGGCGATCAGGGCGTAGCCCGCGCCGGCCGCGATCGCCGCCGCGTAGATCGCCCAGGCACCCCGCTGCATGGGGGTGTCGACGAACGCCGCGCGCTCCTCCGAGCGCAGCCGTACGGAGAAGCCCTCGCCCGCGTGCCGTGCCGCCGCCCGCAGCGCCTTCGCGTCCGGGGAACCGCCGGTGACCAGCAGGGTGGTGGTCTGCTTGCGGGTCAGCGACGCGGCGTCGACGATCAGGAAGTCGCTGTCGGGGACGGCGGCGGTGCGCGGGACGACGCCGGCCACCCGCACCGTGAGGTCCCCGGCCGGCGTGGACAGCTCGCGCGGCCGGTCGCCGAGCTCCGCGGCGACGGACGGCGACGCGATCACGGGCAGCACCGCGTCCTTCGACGGGGCGGCCCCCTTCGCCGCCGCGCCGCCCGCGGCCCTCAACCGGTCGGCGGGGAACGGGCCGAGGCCCGTCGACCGGGCCAGCCGGGCGTACGCCGCCGGGTCGACCCCCAGCACGGTGGCGCTCTTCATGCGGCCGTTCCCGTCCTGGTCGGCGGGCAGCGGCACGCCGGACACGACCTGGACCGCCGCCACCTCCCGTACGCCGTCCGCCGCCCGGACCTCACGGATCAGCCGCTCCGGCAGCGGCACGGCGTCGAGCACGCCGCTGATCCGGGCGTCCGCGCCGACCGTGTGCAGGGCCGCCCGGTCCCGCGCGTCCGCGACGCCCGCGAGCACCGAGCCGCCGAACGCCGCCGTGGTCAGCGCGAGCAGCAGCGCCAGCAGCGGCAGCGCGCCGCCCGCCGATCCCCGCCCGGCGCGGGCCAGCGACAGGAAGCCGACCGCACCGCGCCGCCGGGCGACGGCGCGCGAGGCGAGACGCAGCGGCAGCGGAAGGAGCCGTACCAGGACCAGGGCGGCGATCAGCCCGACGAGTACGGGGGCGGCGCTGACCAGCAGGTCGCTGCCGCCGTCGCCGCCCGTGCCGCGTCGGCGCAGGCCGACGACCGCGCCGACGGCCAGCACCAGCAGGGTGAGTTCGGCGACCGTGCGCTGCCGGGACGGGCGGGCGTCCATCAGGTCGTCGCGGGCTCCGGGCAGTCGCGGCCTGCGGTGCGGCAGCACCGAACCCAGCGGCAGGGCCAGGCAGACCAGCGCGGCGACGGCGGCCGGCCCGACGACGGAGGGCCACAGCCGGGCCCGGTCGAAGACCGCCACGGCGGTCAGCAGACCCAGTGCCGCCGCGGGCACCGCGATCACCACCGTCTCGGCGAACAGCCGGCCGCCGATGCCGCGCAGCGATCCGCCGCGCGCACGCAGCAGCGCCAGTTCGGCGCGGCGCCGCCCGCCGATCAGCCCGGCGATCATCAGCAGCACGACGCCCGCGACGGCCCCGATGCCCACGGCGGCGACCGTGACGACCGGGCCGATCGCCGTACGCAGGGTGTCGTACCCGGTGAGGATCTTGTCCAGATCGGTGGTGAAGGTGGCGTTGTCGCCGGCCACCGCGCGCATCCTGACCAGCCCGGGACCGCCCTCCAGCGAGGCGATCGACGAGCGCAGTCCCGTTACGTCGGAGGCGGTGAGGCCGGAGGCGTCCGGCGCGAACCGCCAGAACATCTCCGGCTCGCCCGTCGTGGCGAGCAGCGCGGGCGCGGCGTCCGGCGGCAGCAGGACGGCTGCGGTCCAGTAGTTGCGCGGGGGGTACAGATTCGGTTCGGGGACCAGTGCCGGGGTCCGGAGCAGCGGCTGGGCCGACCAGTAGGCCGTCCCGGGGTGCTTCGGGGCGACGATGCCGGTGATCCGGACGGTCAGCCGCTTCCCGTCCTGGGTCGCTACGGTGATGGCCGCGCCGGGCTTCGCGCGCAGCACCTTCGCCGTCTCCTCGGTGACCGCGCCCTCCACCTCGGCCGTGTTCTCGGTGACCTCGCCGCGGACGGCGGGCCATTTCCCGGCACGCAGGGTGGCGTGGCCCGGGAGGTCCGACAGGGTGGAGTAGCTCAGTTGGGGGTCGACGAGGTCCGGCCGCGGCAGCCAGCGGTCCTGCGCGGCGATCGGCTTGCCGGTGCGGAAGCCGTACGCGGAATCGGCGGTGCCGGGCAGCACCGCGGCGGGCAGCACGGACCGCACCTTGTGATGGACGGACGCCAGCGCCGTCTCGCGCACGGCCGCCTCACGCTCGTCCGGGGGGATCTGGAGTTCGGGCTGCGGATTGTTCAGCTCCAGCACACTGTGCCGGGGGTCCGCGGCGGCGATGTCGTGGCGCAGCCCCTCGTTCGCGTGCTGCTCGACGGCGCGCGGGAAGGCGGCCGCGAGGCACGAGGTCAGCAGTACGAGCAGGCCCAGCGCCCAGGCCGTGCCGGGAGCGGTGCGCAGCCGGGTACGGACCCAGGGCGCACCGGCGGGGGCGCCGCCGTCTCGAACGGAACGCGGAGTCATGTCAGTTGTCCCCCTGGACACGCAGCGAGGCCGCGGGGTCGGTGCCGCGCAGAGCGAGGGACACGACGATCACCAGCGGCAGCGCGGCGACGCCTGCGAGCAGCGCCGCGATCTGCCCGGCCGGCAATTGCACCAGCACCCCGGGCACCGGCGCGGTGGCCTGTCCGGTCAGCACGACGAGCGGTACGACGGCGCGGTTCAGCACCGCCCCGAGCACGGTCCCGACCAGCAGCGCGATGGCGATCAGCACGCCCTGCTCGACGGCGATCATCCTGGTCAGCCGTCGGCGCGGGGTGCCCAGTGCCCGCAGCACGGCGAACTCGGCGGCCCTTTCCCGCTGCGCGCCGACCGCGCTCACCGCGAAGCCGACCGCCGCCAGGGCCGCGGCGACCACCGCCACCGCGGGCAGCGCGGACTGCGGCCCGGCGCCCAGCGGATCGCCGACCAGCTCCCGCGCGATCTCGTCCCGCACCAGGACCTGGGCCGGATCGGTGTCCGGCTGCGCGCGCAGCGCGGCGGCGGCCTTCGCAGCCTGTCCGGGGGCGGTGCTCAGCCACCATTCGTTGGCGGTGAGCACGGCGCCGGGGCGCTGCGCGAAGACCTGGCCGAGGGCCCTGAAGTCGAGCAGCAGGGCCCCGCCGTCGCGGTCCTTGGCGCGCCCGGGAGCGGAGTCGTCCGCGCCGGTGCCGGTGGTCGGCAGCCGGCGCACCACGTCCACGATCCTCACCCGGACCGTCTCGCCGGCCAGCGTGACATCGACACTCTGTCCCTTCTTCGCTCCGGCGGCCTTCAGATACGCGTCGGTGACGACGGCCTTCGGCATCGGCGCCTCCGGGCGGGGCGCGGTGACCCGTACGGAGAAGGAGGGCGTGTAATCCCACATGTTCGGGGCGGAGCCGGTGTCGTACCCGAAGGCCAGCGGGCTCTTCGCGGAGGCCGTCGCGTCCACCGCCTCGCCGGGCTGCGCCTCGGCACCGGATCCGGTGGCGGTCAGCTCGGCGTGCCAGCCGAACCCCTCGGGGACCGGGACCGGCCGCTCGCTGCCGTCGGCCGTCACGGTCCGCAGGCCGCTGACGTCGAGCCGGTGCGATTCTCCCCGGCCGGTCGGCCGGTTGCCGTTCAGCTCGAAGCCGGTCACGGCGAGGTCACCCACGGCCGCCACCGCGAAGGCGACCGGATGCGCCCTGCCGTCCACGGGCACGGTTCCGGCCGACACCCGGTAGGGCAGGCCGTAGCGGTCCTCCAGCAGCACGGCGAGGACCGGATCGTCACCCTTCCCCGCGTGCGCCCCGGCCGTCGTGATCCGTACGTCGAACCGGAGCCGCTCGCTGTTCTCCGGCAGCGCCAGCCCGGCCCGCGCGGTCCTCGGCGGGTCGAGCGGGTCGAACAGCCGCTCGCGCGGCCGGTCGCCGAGGTCGTCGCGGATCAGCATCCGCTCGGTGGCGTGCGCGGTGTCCAGGGCGAGGACCGAGGCGGTGCGGTCGCCCGAGAGTTCCGTGGTCGCGCGGAACGCGGGCGCGGCGTCCCGTACCCCCGGCAGCGGCGCGTACCGGCCCGACTTCGCCGGATCGTCGTCGGCACCGGTCAGCACGCGCACCGACGCACCGGCCCTGAAGTCCGCCTGGTCGCCCTGCGAACGGTCCCAGGACGCGCGCTGCCCGATGGCCAGCATGCCCATCGCCACCGCGAGGACCAGCAGCAGCACGGGCCCCGCATTGCGCAGCGGGCGTCGGCTGAACTGCCAGCCGGACAGCGCCGCGATCAGCCCCCGGCCGCCCGCCGCACCGCGCTCCGCGAGCCGGGCCGCGGGCGGCAGCAGCCGCAGCGTCAGTACGGTGCCCGCCAGCAGCAGCAACGCGGGAGCCGCGACCAGCAGCGGATCGACGCCGAGCCGGCCCTGCCGGTCCCCGCTCAGCGCACCGCCGCCGACATCCGTGGCCCGGCGGTCGAGTTGCCAGTACGCCACCGCCGCGATCACCAGCAGGCCGAGGTCGGCACCGGCCCGCAGCGGCGCGGGCAGCGATGCGGCACGGCCGCCCCGACGCTCCCCGGCACCCGCCGCCAGCGCGGGCGCCACGACGGCCAGCGCGCAGGCGAACGCGGTGACCACGGCGACCAGCCAGACGGTGGCGGTGGCGCCGCCGTCGAGCCGCAGTCCGATCCGGGACAGCGCGCCGCGTCCCGCGAGCAGCCGGGTCAGCGGCCCGGCGAGCAGTGGGGCGACGAGCGCGGCGGGCAGCGCGAGCAGCAGCGCCTCGATCGCGGCGAGCGCCGTGATACGGCCGCGCGATCCGCCCCGGGCCCGCAGCACACGGGTCTCCCCGTCGCGCTCGCTGCTCAGCAGCCGGGCCACCAGCAGCAGCGCGTAACCCGCGAGCAGCACCAGCTGGACGGCCACGATCATCAGCGTCGAGCGGGAGACCAGCAGCGCCCGGTCGATCTGCTCCAGCACCCGGGGGAGCGAGGTCCGCGCGGTGGCCCCGCTCTTGAACTCGGGGGCCGAGGTCACCGTCTTCGGGGCGGCCGTGGCGGCGCTGTGCAGCGAGTCGATGCGGCCCGTGGTGACCGTGCGGAAATCGGCGGCGGCCAGCCAGGACATCGTCCCGGAACTGACTCGTCCGGAACCGGTCGTGCCGGGGGCGGTGAGCAGCGGACCGTAGGTCGTGAAGGCGAGTTTGCGGATGCCGCGCCCGCCCAGCTCGTCCAGCTGCCAGTACGGATCGGCCGGGTCGGACACCTCGTACACGCCCGTGACCAGGATGTGCAGCGGCTTGTCGGTCAGCCGGTCGGTGACGGTGATCCGCGCACCGGGCTTCAGCTTCAGCGCCTCGGCGGCCGTCCGCGGCAGGGCGACCTGGACGGGATCGCCGGACTTCCCGCCGCCCGACGCCGGCATACGGCCCGCGGCGATCCGGACCCGGCTGCGATCGAGCGAGGCGAAGTGGGTGAGATCGGGCTCGCCGCCCCGGGCCCGGGGGGCCCGCAGATCGCGCGGCAGCGCGTACGCCCCCGAGGTCTCCAGCGTCCGGACGGTCACCGGAAGGCCGGCGAAGGCCTCGCGGGCCGCTCTGCGGGCGATCACGTCGGCCGCGTCCCGCTGCGCGGGCGCCACCTGCGCGGACATCACGAGGGAGGCGGCGGCCGCCGAACGGTGGGTGAGGGCGTGGCGGAGCGCCGCGTCGCCGACGGAGCCGGAGAAGGCGGTGAGTGCGGCCAGCACCGATGTGGTCAGCAGCACGGCGAGGACAGCCGCGGAGAGCAGGAGCCGATGGGCCCGCACCCGGAGAAAGACGAACCCCGTCACTCACGCCCCCCTGGGCCCTCAGCACACACACGCCCCCCGGCGCTGCATGGATGCTTTCAAGCCGCAGGGGTTCTTGGAAACCGCTTGCGTACGTACTTGATGCGATTGTGATCGTTTATCGGTGATGGAAGACCGAATTCCGCGCCGGTGGCGGCGGCGGACGGGGGGTCAGCCCTGGGTGTTCACCATCGAGGCCGCGGCGTAGGTCAGGTAGTCCCACAACTGCCGCTCGTGCTCCGGCGCGAGTCCGAGCTCGTCGAGGGCCACCCGCATATGGCTCAGCCAGGCGTCGTGCGCCGCCCGGTCCACCCGGAACGGGACGTGCCGCATCCGCAGCCGGGGGTGTCCGCGCTGCTCGCCGTAGGTACGGGGCCCGCCCCAGTACTGGATCAGGAACAGCCTGAACCGCTCCTCGGCCGGGCCCAGATCCTCCTCCGGGTACATCGGCCGGAGCAGCGGGTCATCGGCGACCCCTTGATAGAAGCGGTGCACCAGGCGCCGGAAGGTCTCCTCGCCGCCGACCTGCTCGTAGAAGGTCTGCTCCTGCAGCGTGTCGCGCGGAATCTCTGTCACCCGTCCATCGTCGCAGACGCACCGGCCGAGGACCCGGGTCCTAGGACTACCCGACAGTCCCTCGCCCGCCCGGCTTCCTGGCCCCCGGGCCCCCGGCGCAGGAAGGTGGAGGTATGGACACGCACACCGACCGGTTCGCCGCGGCCGCCGCCGAGGAGCGGTGGGCGATGGTGCGGGGCATCGTGGCCGGCGGGGCGCTGGGCGATCCCGGCTGGCGGGCCGCCTTCGAGGAGGTGCCGCGGCATCTGTTCGTGCCCTACTACTTCGTGGCCGGCGGCTACGACCGCCTGTGGTGCGAGGACCCCGACCCGGACCGGCGGGCCCGGTGGCTGCGCGGGGCGTACGAGGACGGGCCGCTGGCCACCCGGATCCGGGACGGCGAACTGATCTCGTCGAGCAGCCAGCCGTCGCTGATGGCCCGGATGCTCGAAGAGCTGGACGTACGGGAGGGACAGCGGGTCCTGGAGATCGGCGCGGGCAGCGGCTACAACGCGGCGCTGCTCGCCCACCGGCTCGGCGACGACGCCGTGACCACCGTCGACCTCGACCCGGAGATCACCGAGTCGGCCCGCCGGCACCTGGCCGCGGCCGGGTACCACCCCGCGGTGATCACCGGGGACGGGACACGGGGCTGGCCCCGGCGCGGCCCGTACGACCGGATCATCGCGACCTGCACCCTGCCGTGCGTACCGCGGCCCTGGCTGGAGCAGTGCGTCCCGGGCGCCCGGATACTGGCCCCGTTCGCCACCGGACTGATCGCGCTGCGGGTACGGGAAGGGGCACACGGGAAGTACGCCGAGGGCCGGTTCCTGCACACGGCCGCCTACTTCGTACCGCTGCGCGGCACACCGGCGCAGGCCGTACGGCGCCCGCACACCGGCTCGGTGCCGAGGCGCGTCAGCGAGAACGATCTCTTCCGGTTCATGCTGGCGCTGACCGAGGGCTCCCTCGATCCGCGCGAGGCCCACTCCCTCTGGCGACGCGAGAAGCGCCCCGAGCGGGAGAGATTCGGCATCACGGTCACGGACGGGCGGCAGTGGGCCTGGCTGGACGACCCCGAGGGACCGTACGCCTGGCCACTGCCCACCGTGTGACACGGATCAGCCCCGGCGGATCGTGATCGTCGTCCACGCCCCGACATGCACCCGGTCGCCGTCCTGGAGCGGGACGGGGACATAGGGCTGGATCGGGTCCTCGGCGCCGTTGAGCGTGGTGCCGTTGGTGGAGTTCTGGTCGACCACGGCCCAGCTGCCGTCGGGCTGCTGCACCAGCACCGCGTGCTGGTGCGAGACGCCCGGGTCCTCCGGCGGCACGGACAGATCGATGTCGGGGGACTCACCGGTGCTCTGTCTGCGGCGACCGATGGTGATCTGGTTGCCGGACAGCGGAAGCTGCTGTTCCGGGGAGTACGCGGGCAGGTTCAGCCCGGTCGCCTCGGGACCGCTGCGCTGCATCATCGCCAGGAAGTACTCACGGTCCGGGGCGATGACCGCGGTCCAGCTCGCGGGCGGCTGGTTCTGGCCCTGCCCCGGGAACGGCGGCTGCTCGTGCTGCGGCGGGCCCGGCTGCTGCTGCGGGGCCTGGGTACGCGACGGCGGCGACAGCATCCAGTCGTCGTCGCTCTGCGGCCCTTGCGCCCCCTGCGGCCCTTGCGGCGGGGTGGGCGGCTGCGGAGCCGGCGGACCGGGCTGCTCGAACACGGGCGGCGCCGACTGCTGCTGGAACGGCGGCGGTGCGGACTGCTGCTGGAACGGCGAGGGCGGCGCGGACTGCTGCTGGAAGGAGGGCGGAGGCGGCGGACCCTGCTGCTGGAACGGCGGCGGGGGCGACTGCGGGCCGGGGGCCGGGTGCGACTGCGGACCCGGACCGGGCGCCGGGGGACCCGGGCGGTTTTCCTGTTCGGAGGAGAGCGGCTCGGCCGGGCGGTTCATCTGCGAGGGCCGCGAGCCCTGGTACTCGAACGGATCGCGCTGCTGCGGCGGAGCCGGCGCCTGCTGCGCCTGGAAGCCGGGCGGCAGGTTGAGTCCGGGCGGCGGGCCGGGAACGCCGTGGGCCGGGGCCAGTGGCGTGTACGACGTCGCGGTGTTCGTGAGGAAGTTCCAGCGGCACTCCTCGCAGAACGGCGCCATCGCCTCGCGGGGCGTCCGGCACTGCGGGCAGAGCTCCGCCTGCTGGGTCGCGTCGGATCCCGGGCCCGGCGGGTAGCCGTAACCGGGAGCGGGTGGCGGAGGCGGCGGGGGGACCGCGCCTGCAGGCGCGCCCGCGCCGGTCATGCGATGGCCGCAGACCTCGCACCAGTCATCGGAACCCGACTGGTGTCCGTTCGGGCAGGTCGGCATGTCGGCGCTTCCCCCTCTCCTGGGCCGGCCCCGGGGCCGGCGATTTTTCTTGCTCTTCGCCTCCCGGTGGATCGCTCCCGGCCGGGCGGCTCGACTGTGTGGCTCTGTGGTTACTTGCTGTACGGCTCTGTGTTCACTTCTTGACGCGAACGGTCTTGGTCGAGCGCGTTTCGAGCGTCATCTCGTCGGCGTCCGCGACCTTGGCCTTCAGCCGCACAGTACCGGTCGCCGCGTCCACGACGTCCACCACCTTCGAAAGCAGTTTCGCAGTGTCCTCGTTCCCGGACACCGACGCCAGCTGCACCGCGCGGCCCAGTTTCGCGGTCGCGCCGTCGAAGTCTCCCGACTTGCGGGCATCGAGCCCCTGCTGGATGACTTGTGCCAGTTCCGCCTGGCCGGTGTAGTGCGCGACCTGCGGATTGATCGAGGTGGACGCCACCATGTCCTCGGTCCACACGGCCCGGACCAGGCCCTGCGAAAGCGTCTGCGGAGCTCCGCCCGCGGGGTCGGGGAGGACCAGCGAGACCCGGGACGCCAGCATCTCCTGCCCGATCCCGGCCTGCGGCACCTGCACGCACACGTGGTAGTCGCGGGACTCGTCGCCCCAGGAGCCCGTGGGGTAGTCCCCGGCGCGGGGGCCCGCCTCGGTGCGCCGGTCGGTCAGGTCGACGACCGTCGGTGCGACCTGTTTCACAAACTTGATCTCGACCCCGACGGGCGTCCAGAGCCGCAGCGCGACATCCGCGACCTCCTTGCCCATCGCGTTCTCCATCATCTGCGTGAAGTCGGTGGCCAGCCCCGAGGGGTCGGCGACGATGTCGGCCGTGCCGAGCAGCGCGGAGGCGATGGCTGTGACCTCTTTCACCTCCCAGTCGGTGCCGACACCGCGGGCGTCACAGGTGAAGCGGCCCGCGCAGGATTCGAGCGCGGCCCGCAGGTCCTCCGGCGCCTCGTGCTCGTTGCGTCCGTCGGTGAGCAGGATGCCGTGCCGGATGTTCACATCGGCCGCGCCGAGCAGCCGGTCGGCCAGCCGCAGCCAGGTGCCGATCGCCGTACCGCCACCGGCGCTGAGCGCGCGCAGGGCCTCCTTCGCCTGGGCCTTGGTCCGCGAGTCGGCGACGGCGAGCCTGCCGTTGCCGGGGTAGACCTCCTTGGCGACGTGCGTACCGCCGACGACGGCGAACGAGGTGCCGTCGCGCAGGGTGTCGATGGCCGCGGCCGTCGCGTCGCGGGCGTTGCGCATCTTCGTCGGCGGATAGTCCATCGAGCCCGAGCAGTCGACCATGATCACTACCGCGGCGCCCGGCGCCTGCCCGGGAACGCGCGGGTGCGGCACGGCCGCACCGGACAGCGGGACGCCGCCGGTGGTGCCGCCTCCGGTCGAGGTGACCGTGACGATCGCGTTGACCTCGCGACCGCCTTCCGGCAGGTACTCGTTCTGGTACACCTCGACGGAGAACTGCGGCACGTTCGACTTGGAGAAGTTGGCCATCTGGTCGGCTCCTTGGGACTCCAGGTGTCGGATGAAGACAGCTGTGAGCGAAGAAAAACGGGCGAAGGCGGCGGTGACGGGCTGGGCGGTCGGAACTGGAACCAAGCGTTACGGAACGGGACTCACGTGGTACCGCAGGCCGATCCTGCCCCCTGAGGCTCCACGGCGAACGGCAGCAGAGCCACTGTTACGTTGTCGTGGCCCCCACCGTCGAGCGCGTGACCCACCAGCACCTGGGCGCCGTGCAGCGGCCGTTGATGCGCGTCGGCCGGCACCGCCGCGGCCATCTCGGCCGCCGACTCCGCGTAGTTCCACAGACCGTCCGTGCAGACGACCACGAGACCGGACCGGTCCGGTTTGAAGGACGCGGTGTGCGGTTCCAGCTCGTACGCGTCTGCGCCGAGCCATCCCGTGATGGCGTGGGCGCGCTCGTCCGCGTACGCCTCGGCCTCGTTCATCAGGCCCGCCGCCACCATCTGCGCGGCCCAGGAGTCGTCCTCGGTCAGCCGGGCGGGCGGGTTGGCGCGGTCGTCGGGCACCCAGTAGACGCGGCTGTCGCCGACCCAGCCGACGACCAGCAGGCCGCCCGCCATGATCGAGCCGACCAGGGTGCACGCCGGGGCGTTCTGGTGGCGGTGCCGGTCGTGCTCCATGGCCCGGCCGGGCTCCTGCGCCAGCGCGTTGACCGCCTCGGCGGCCGCGAGGATCGCCTCGTGCATCGCCTGCTGCGGATGGGTGCCGCGCGGCAGCGACTCCAGAAGCGTCTCGTTGGCCGCGCTCGCGGCGGCCGCCGACGCCTCGTCGGGGCGGCTGGCCGACGAGACGCCGTCGCAGACGATCGCGACGACGGCCGGCGAACCGTCGGGCAGGGCGGTGGTCGACACCGCGAACGAGTCCTCGTTGCGGTGATGGCGCAGCCCCCGGTCGCTGACGGCGGCCACCGAACCGAGCTCCTGCTCCATGTGGTCGCGCTCGCGCGGCTGGGCGTGACCGCAGTTCTCGCAGTAGCCGTCGATGTCGACACTGCCGGCCCGGCAGGCCACACACAGTCTGGTGCCGGCCGACGGCGTGGCCGCCACCGGCTCCGCGGCGGAGGTGCGGGGGTCGGGCGCGGGCGCCGGGACATCGGCGGACGGCGTACCGGCGGACGGCGTACCGGCCGGCGCGGGCGCGGCCAGCTCGAAGTCGCCCGAGTCGCCCGGTCCGCCCGAGTCGCCCGGTCCGGCCGATTCGGTCGGCCCGTCCGATCCAGCCGGTCCGTCCGATTCGGCCCGCCGGTCGAAGCGGACCTCCGCCGCGCGGCCCGCCGCACCGTTCTCCGACGGTGCGGCCATGGCGATCGTCGGGTGGTCCTGGGGAGCGGGGGGCACGGCCGACAGGTCGTACCCGCACGCACCGCAGAACAGGTCCCCCGGCTCCAGCGGCTCCTCGCAGCCGGGGCACTTCGACAGGGCCGTCTCCTGGGGCTTCTGCGACATTTTCACACCCACGTCCGGGGGCGGAAACGGTTGGCCCGTTCCACCAGTTCGATCCTCTCATCGCCTGGCTCCGCAAGCCTGGCGAGCATCCGGTACGAACGCTCGAGCCCGAAGCGCAGGCCCCGCTCGTCCAGCTCACTGCCGAGCAGTGTTCTCGGCCCGGTCGTCCCGGCAGGAGCGGGCGACTGGGCCGAGGGCCGGGCCGTGGGGCTACCGGAGAGTACCCAGTCGAGCGCCGTACCCAGCACCTCGGTCGACAACTGCTCCCGGCGTACCGCGTCCAGCCCGAAACCGGCCAGCCCCGAGACCTGGGCCGAGGCGGCCATCAGATCGACGATCAGCGGCTCGTCCGGGGCCCGCTCACGCAGCCGGGCACGTACCGCGGCGACCCGTGCCGCGGTGTAGTGGATCGATGCCTCCGGCACCGACTCCAGCGCCCTGACGGCCCCGGCCCGGTCCCCGGCTGCCATCTGCACCCGGGCCAGCCCGAAGGCGGCGCTGACGAAGCTCGGGTCGGTCGTCCACACCAGCCGGTAGTACTCGGCGGCGTTGTCCAGCTGGCCCAGGACCTCCGCGCAGATCCCCAGCGCCAGCTTGGGTGCCGGCTCGCCGGGGAACGCGTCGTACACCGCGTCGAAGGAGAGCGCCGCGTTCTCGTTGTCACCGGTCACCAGCGAGGTGATGCCGCGGTACCAGACGACCCGCCAGTCGTCCGGGTACTGGCCCTCCAGCGCCGTCAGGGTCTGGCCCGCGGCGCCCAGTTCGTTCATCTCCAGGCGGGCCCGCAGCTCGCGCAGCCGGGTCTCCAGCGAGGCCACGGGCACGGCGCTCAGCGCGGTGATCAGCTCGGACGGGGCGGTGGTCATCAGCCCGGCGAGGAATCCCGCGTTGGGGTCGCTCGCGTCGACCCGGGGCACGGGCAGCGCGAGCGAGGTGGACCGCACGTCCGGCCTGACCAGCCGGGGGCCCTCCGGGACGGGGGACCCCGACGGCGCACCGGGGGCACCGGCCGGGACCCGGGGTGCCGGGATCGCGGCCTGCGTCTGCGCGTACGCGAGGACCTCGCCGCTCCGGCCAGGCCCGCCGCCGGCCCGGACGTGGGTGGGCGGTGCGGTCAGCGGACCGGCCCCCGGCGCGGCGTACCCGGGAGCGGGCGGGGCACCCGCGGGCAGCGCGCCCGAGGCCGGTGCGGCGGCCGTCACCGGCGTCGTGGCCGGGGCGGAGCTCCCCGCCCCGCCGCGCCGCCGCCCGAACCGGCCGGACGGAGCCGGAGCGACGACCCGGGCCCCCAGCCGCGACACATCGTCCATCAGCTCGGGGAACAACTGTGTGTCCGTGACCCGTACTTCCGTGCCGAACAGCGTCGACAGCGCCGGGCGCGGCCGTCCCGTCTGCAGCGACACCACCTCGCGCAGCACACCCGTCAGCTGCTCCGCCATCTCCGCCGCCGAGGCGAACCGCCGCGCCGGATCCGGGTCGGTGGCCCGCACCAGCAGCCGGTAGAACGACTCGTAGGTCCGGAACACCTCGATGTTGTCCGGGTCCGGCAGCGAGTCGACGAAGACGTTGGTGTAGCCCTGGAAGTCGAAGGTGAGCACCGCGAGCGTCCGCGCGACCGTGTACAGATCGGAGGCGACCGACGGGCCGACCTCCGCGACCTCCGGCGCCTGATACCCCACCGTGCCGTAGATGGCCGACTCGTCGTCGTCCATCCTGCGGACGGCGCCCATGTCGATCAGCTTCAGCTGGTCCTCGGTCTGGATCGCGTTGTCGACCTTGAAGTCGCAGTACAGCAGGTTGCGGCTGTGCAGATGACCGAGCGCCTCCAGCGCCTCGATGCCGTACGCGCAGGCCTGCTCGACCGGCAGCGGATCGCGTTTCCCGGCGGCGGTGCGGCGCTCGTTGGCGATGTCCTTGAGCGCCTTGCCGCCGACGTACTCCATCACGATGTAGCCGTCGAGCGAGCCGGTGCGCTGGTCGAGATGCTCGACGAAGTTGTAGATCCGGACGATGTTGGAGTGCTCGATCTCGGCGAGGAAGCGGCGCTCGGATATGGCGGCCGCCATGGCGTCCTGGTCACCGGTGTCGAGCAGGCCCTTGAGGACCACCCAGCGGTCGGAGACCGCGCGGTCGACCGCGAGATAGACCCAGCCGAGCCCGCCGTGCGCCAGACAGCCCGCGACCTCGTACTGGCCGTGCACGATGTCGCCCCCGTGGAGCTTGGGCACGAACGAGTAGGGGTGACCGCACTTGGTGCAGAACCCCTCCGTGCGGCCCACCCGTTCACCGCGGGACCGGCCGACCGGGGCCCCGCAGTCGGAACGCGAACAGAAACGCTTCCGCTCCGGCACCTCCGGGTTCTCCATCACCGCCGAGCGCGGGTCGGGACGCGGTACGTCCGGCACCTGCACCAGGCCCACACCCAGCCTGCCCCGGGCGGAGGCGCCCGAGGACGAACCGGAGGAACGCACCGAGACCGAGGGGGAGGTGGCGGCGCCGGACAGCGAACGCGAGAGCCGCCCCGACACCGAACGTCGCGAGGTCGACGAACGGGACGAGGCACGCGAGGACGCCCGGGACGAGGACCGCGAACTGCTGTTGCTGCCCCGGCTGCCCCTGCTGCCCCGGCTGTTCGCGCCGCCGCCCGCGATCCCGGTGGGCGGCGAGCTCACCATCCCGTTCGGTGAGACGACCGGAGCCAGACCGCAGGTGTCGCAGTACAGCTCACCGCCGCCCATGTCCTCGTAATTGCCCTCGCACGCGGGGCGCTGGCACTGCGTACTCATGGTCGGTCCCCCTGATCGCCCCGCCGCCGCAGCGGCCCTTCCACCTTGCGCACACCTGTGATCATCGCCGGTCCTCCGGCCCCGGTGCCCGGTGCTGGGACAGCAGTTCGGCCGCCGCCTCCTGGTAGCGCAGCACCGCCTGTCCGGCGACCCGCAGATCGCACGGTGCGCTCCACAGCATCCGGCGCGCCGCGTCGTACCGCTCGATCAGCAGCGGGTCCTCGGCCAGACCGTGCCGGGCGACCTTCGCCTTGTACGCGTCGAGCCTGCCGCGCAGCTCCGCCCGTACCGCCAGCGGGGCCGTGACCGCGGTCAACGACTCGCGGGCCCGCAGCAATTCCTCCTCGGCCTCCCGCTCCAGCGTCTCCAGGAGCGGGGACAGCCGGTGCCACTGGGCATGCCTGCGGTACTCCGAAGCGGCGGCCAGCCGCTCCTGGAGCACGGTCGCCGGGCCGCTGACCGCGGGCACCTCGGAGGCCGCGATCTTCGCCAGCACCTCGCCGCGCGCCGACCGGGCCTCGGTCAGGGTGCGGTCCGCGCGGGAGAGCACGTCGCGCAGCTGGACCAGGCGTTGCTCGGCGTCCTGCCGGACCGCGAGCACCGCCTCGATCTCGCGGCGCACATCGTCCAGGGCGCGGGCCGCCCGGTCGTAGCGCGCCGTGTCGGGGCGACCGCCGCCGGGCGCCGAACTGCCCGGCCCCGGCAGCCAGAACGCGAGCGGATCGGAGATCACCTGCACCCGGAGCGTGGTCAGTTCGTGGGTGATCGCCTCCAGGTCGTCCCCCGCGGGGTGCTCACCGGGCCGCACCCCCACGGAGTGCGCCAGCGAACGGGTGCGGTGCAGCTCGGCGGCGAGCAGATCTATCCGGGCGGGCAGCGCGGACCATACGGAGTCGGAGGCGACGACCATGTCCAGCGAGCGGGCGTACAGCTCGTTCATCCGGGCGACCAGCTCCTCCAGCGTGAACCGCTCGGAGAGCCTGGCCGGACTGGCGATCGACGGATCGGGGCGTGCCGCGGCGTGCGCCACGGTGACGCCCTGGCCGCGCAGCAGCTCGGTGAGGGCCACCAGATCGTCCCGGTTGGGATAGCGGCGGCGGGCCCGCACCGCACGCGCCTGGGCGAGTGCCCCCGCGTAGGCGTCGAAATACCCCCACAGCAGCGTGATCGCCTGATCGGTCGAGGCCCAGCGTTCCTTGGTGACACCGGTCAGATCGGCGCCCTCCAGGAGCCGGCGGCCCGCGTGGTCCTGGAGGGCGAGGAGCGAGGTCTCGATCGCCTCGTGCTCCGCGCCGAGCCGGGCCAGCGCACGGTCCGCCTCGTCCCGGTCCATGACCGGGACGGGGGGCCCGGCCGCATGGCCGGGAAAGGGGCCCGCGACGCCCATCGATCACCTCTCCGCTCTTCCTGCCGGGACGGGTCCCGGCAGGATCAGTGCCACTGTCTCTCCGGCCGGGTCCGCTCCGTCGCGTCCACCCGGCCGGCCCGGCGTCAGTTGCTCCGGTACTTGGGGGCCGGCGGCCCCTCTATCCCCGGCAGACCGTCCTGCAGCCAGTCCCGGTACGACTGCATCCAGCGGCTGTCCTTGCCGCCCGCGCGGTAGTCGACCAGTACCTGGTTGACCCGGGCCACCAGATCGTTCGCGCCGCGCTTCGTCGCCACGCCGTAGTACTCGGTGGTGAACGGCTTGTCGCCCTTGAGCTCGACCGCCGGGTCCTGGGCGGCCTGGCCGGCCGCCAGTGCGTTGTCCGTGACCACGGCGTCGACCTCGCCCAGTTGCAGCCGCACCAGGCAGTCCAGCTGGTTGGGGACGGTGAGCTGGTTCTCGTCCTTGTCGGTGCCGTCGTGCGGGTCCTCGAAGACCGCCCCGAACGACTGCTTCTTCAACGCGTCGTAGGCGGTCGAGCCGTTGGCGGTGCACACCCGCTTGCCGGCCAGGGACTTGTCGTACCCGGTGATCGTCGACTCCTTAGGCGCGAGGACCTGCTGCCCGGCCTGGAAGTAGGCGGTGGAGAACGAGACCTTCTGCAGCTGCTTGCAGTTGATCGTCATCGTGCGCACGACGACGTCGACCGTGCCGTTCGCCAGGAGCTCGGCCCGCTTGTTGGTGGGAATCGCCCGGAAGATCACCGCGTTCCGATCGTTCAGGATGTTCTCGGCGATCGCCCGCACCAGATCGATGTCGAAGCCTTCGATCCTGCCGCTCTCCGGGTTGCGGTACCCCCAGCTGAAGCTGTTCTGGTCGATGCCCGCGATCAGCTTTCCGCGCGCCTTGATCTTCTCGATGCTCGGACCGCTGTCGGACCGCGGTGGAAGGCTCGCCTCCGGGTCCGTGCACTCGTCGGCCCTGGTCTGGACCGCCTGTGCGGCACCCTGGCCCGCGACGGCCCCGCGGAACGCCTCGGCGCCGCCGTGGGAGAGCGGCAGCAGGGTGAGCGAGGCCGTCACCGCGCAGGCCGCGGCCATGGCCGTCACCCCGCCCCAGCCGCGCAGCCTCACCCGGGCGGACCACGCGCCCGCGCGCTTCCTGGTCATCGCTACCCCTCTCACCGGTACTCCGAGAGCCTGCGGTTGACCCCGACGATCGCGGCCACGGCCCCCAGCGCGGCCAGCGCCGCGGCCCCGGCCGGCAGACCCCACAGCGCCCCGCGCCCGTCCTCCGCAGCCCGGGTGAACTCGTCCTGCTCATGGGCGAGCGCCTGCTCCAGGGCCTTGTCCACCCGTTCGAAGGACTCGCCCGTGGAGTCCTTCGCCCCGATGATCTGCGTCCGCGCGCCCTCGTAGTCGCCGCTGTCGTCGGCCGTGCGGGCGGTCCGGTGGCGGCCCTGCCACTCGGAGACGGCATCGACGGCCTTCGCCACCGGTCGGCTCCCCCCGTCGTCGTCACCGGCAAGCTTCCCGGCTTTCCTCAGCTCTTCACCGAGGGCCTTCATGCCCGTGTTGTAGTCGGTCTCGTACTTGTCGTGCTTGCCGTCCGGGGTGAGCACCGCGCCACGGGCGACCAGCGTGAGGTTCTCATTGGCGCGCGCCTTCAGCGAGTCGATCCGCGCGTGGTTGAGCACATCGAGGGACTGCTGCCCGTTCACATCGGCGGCATGCAGCTCGGACCGCGCCACCGTCTGCCCCACGGCCAGCCACAGCAGCACCACGGTGGACGCCGCGGTCGCGACGAGCAGCCCGTGGTTGAACACCCGGTTCGTCCTGCGGTAGTTGCGCCGCTGCGCCCAGCACAGCGCGGCCAGCGTCACGAGACCGAGCCCGAACGAGAAGAACGGCCAGGTCCTGGCCGAATCGCTGTCCTCGCCGAGCCGGCCGGTCTCCGCCGCGTACAGCCGCTCGGCGGCCGGCAGCAGCACATTGCTCATCTTCTGGTTGGCGTACCGGAGGTAGGCCCCGCCCAGCGGCAGGCCCTGCCGGTTGTTGGCGCGGGCCCGCTCGATCAGGCCCGTGTAGCGGGGGAGTTCCACGTTGAGCGTGGTGATCTCCTGCCCGGACTTCGTCGACGCGTCCGTATTGGCGGCGGCCCTCACCAGCAGGCGGGACGCCTCCTTGATGTCCTTTTCGTACTGGGCGTGGACATCGGCCGGCTCCTGCGCCCCGGCCAGGAAGCCGCTCGCCGCGGCGGTGTCGGCATCCGCCAGCGAGCGGTAGACGGCCGCCGCGTCGGCGCTCAGCGGCTGGCTGCGGCCCACCACGTCGTCGGCGGCGGACGCCCGGTCGGCGATCTCGAAGGCCGTCACGGCCCCGAACGCCACGACGAGCAGGGCCAGCACGGCCCCGATGATCTGGAGCCTGCCCGGCTCGGTGGTGGCCGCGGCCCGCACCTTGTCGGCCGTCACGGACAGCGCACCGCGCTGCGGCGGAGCGGGTACGGTCGCGGGCACGGGCGGCTGTGCCCGCTCGTGTTCCGGCGCCGTGCGCACATTCGGCGGGTATGTCACTCGACCTCCCCCTCGGTCACTGACGGTGGCCCGGCCCCCGGCCGATCGGGGACTGGTGCCCGGCCATGAAGTATGGCCGCAGGGACCGACATCCACACCAGAAACGTCTGGATCGTGCATCGGCCCATGGATGCGATCACACGCATTCGATCAAGGCCTGCGCCGCCGATCAAGCCGATCGGCGGACCAGTACCCGGTGCGGGCCGATCTCCCCACTCATGAACACGTCCGGGACAACTGAACGGTTCCCGTGCGCAAGGGGCGTCCCGCGGCGCGAGAACGCCGCGGAACGCCCCCTGGCCGGGAACGACCTGTCAGCTGTACTGTGCGCGCAGCCTCTCGTGGACCGCGGCGGGCGCGCCCGTGTGATCCAGGCCGAGCAGCGCGGCTCCCAGCACCGGCGGCTCCGCCACCACCCGCAGCACCGCCTTCGGGGCGCGAATTGCGAGGAGTTCGGTGATCTTCGCGTCCAACTGCGGGTGGCGGGCCGCCAGCACGCTGCCGCCGAGCACCACCGGCGACTCCTCGCCCAGCAGGTCCAGCCTGCCCAGCGCGACCGAAGCCATCGCGACGACCTCCTCCGCCAGCCGGTCCACCAGCGCGCCCGCCAGCGGGTCCCCGGCCGCCGCGGTCGCGAAGAGCACCGGAGCCAGCTCGTGCCGGCGCTCGAACTCGATCCGGCCCAGATGCAGCGCCTCGATCAGCGCGTACATCGAGCCGAGCCCGAAGTGCGCGGGCAGGGTGCGGGCCAGCTCGGTCGGTTCACCGCGGCCGTCCTCCGCCCGCGAGGCGAACCACATAGCCTCTTCGGCCAGCCCGGCGCCGCCGCCCCAGTCACCGGACATCCGGCCTATGGCGGGGAACCGCGCGGTCCGCCCGTCCGGCACCATGCCGACACAGTTGATCCCCGCACCGCAGACCACGGCCACACCGCGCGGCTCGTCCACCCCCGCGCGCAGTATCGCGAAGGTGTCGTTGCGCACCTCGACCGTGCGGCCCCATTCCCTGCGGACCAGGGCCTCGGTCAACTGGGTCTCCTCCACCGGGAGATCGACGTTGGCCAGGCACGCCGAGACATGCTCCACGCCGTCGACGGACCGCTCGGAGCCGGCCAGGGCCTGTCCGAGCAACGGGGCCAGGACGTCCAGCGCCGCCTCCACGCCGACGACCGGCGGCTGGAAACCACCGCCCCGGGCCGTCGACAGCACCGTTCCGTCCTCACCGATCAGTGCCACGTCGGTCTTGCTGTTCCCCGCGTCGATCGCGAGGACCAAAGCGTTCACGCCCACGCCAGGTGCTCCCGGTTGTGCGCGATCAGCTTGTCGGTGAGCGCCTCGGCGTACTCGAACTGGCCGATCAACGGGTGCGCGAGCAGCGCCTTGAACACCCGGTCCCTGCCACCGCGCAGCGCGGCCTCCAGGGCGAGGTCCTCGTACGCCGTCACGTTGGCGATCAGACCGGCGTACAGCGGGTCCAGCCCGGGAACGGCGAGCGGCGTCGCGCCCGTGCCGTCGACCCGGGCCTGCACCTCGATCACCGCGTCGTCCGGCAGGAACGGCAGCGTTCCCCTGTTGTAGGTGTTGACCACCTGCACCGGGGAGCCGCCCGAGCCGAGCAGCGAGGACGCCAGGTCCACGGCCGCCTCCGAGTAGAAGGCGCCGCCGCGCTTGGCGAGCAGCGCGGGCTTCTCGTCCAGCGCCGGATCGCCGTACATGGCGAGGAGTTCCTTCTCCATCGCGGCGACCTCGGCCGCGCGGGACGGCTTGGTGCCGAGCTCCCGCACGACCGCGTCGTGCGCGTAGAAGTAGCGCAGGTAGTACGAGGGGACGACGCCCAGCCGGTCGGTGATCGCCCGGGGCATGCGGAGATCGTCCGCGATCGTGTCGCCGTGCTCGGCGAGCAGCTTCGGCAGGACGTTCTCGCCCTCGGGGCCGCCGAGGCGTACCCCGAGCTCCCAGGTCAGGTGGTTGAGCCCGACATGGTCGAGGTGGACCTCGGCCGGGGTGACGTCGAGCAGCCGGGCGAACTTCCGCTGGAAGCCGATCGCCACGTTGCACAGGCCGACGGCCTTGTGGCCGGCCTGGAGCAGTGCCCGGGTGACGATGCCGACCGGGTTGGTGAAGTCGATGATCCAGGCATCGGGGTTGGTGCGGCGGACCCGCTCGGCGATGTCCAGGACGACCGGCACGGTGCGCATCGCCTTGGCGAGGCCGCCGGCGCCGGTGGTCTCCTGGCCGACGCAGCCGCACTCCAGCGGCCAGGTCTCGTCCTGGTTGCGGGCGGCCTGGCCGCCGACGCGCAGCTGGAGCAGGACCGCGTCGGCGTCGGCGACGCCCGCGTCGAGGTCCGAGGTGGTGACGATCCGCCCCGGGTGGCCCTGCTTGGCGAAGATCCGCCGGGCGAGACCGCCGACGAGTTCCAGACGGTCGGCCGCCGGGTCGACGAGCACCAGCTCCTCGATGGGCAGCGTGTCCCGCAGCCGGGCGAAGCCGTCGATCAGTTCAGGTGTGTAGGTGGACCCGCCACCAACTACTGCCAGCTTCATAGGTCAGCCCTTTACTCCGGTCAGTGTGACGCCCTCGACGAACGCCTTCTGGGCGAAGAAGAAGACGAGGATCACGGGGGCCATGACCAGTACGGTCGCGGCCATGGTCAGGTTCCAGTCGGTGTGGTGTGCGCTCTTGAAGGACTCCAGGCCGTAGCTGAGCGTCCAGGCGGCCGGGTTCTCCGAGGCGTAGATCTGCGGGCCGAAGTAGTCGTTCCAGGCGTAGAAGAACTGGAAGAGGGCCACGGCGGCGATGCCCGGCTTGGCCATCGGCACGACGACCTTGAGCAGGGTGCGCAGCTCGCCGCAGCCGTCGACCTTCGCCGCGTCGAGGTACTCGTTCGGGATGGTCAGCAGGAACTGCCGCAGCAGGAAGATGGAGAACGCGTCGCCGAAGGCCATCGGGATGATCAGCGGCCAGAGCGTGCCGGACAGGTCCAGCTGCTTCGCCCAGAACAGGTACATCGGGATGACGACGACCTGCGGCGGCAGCATCATCATCGAGATGACCAGCATCAGCGACAGATGCCGGCCGCGGAAGCGGAACTTGGCGAGCGCGTATGCCACGGGCAGCGAGGAGACGACCGTGAGGACGGTGCCGAGCCCCGCGTACAGCAGGGTGTTCTTCCACCAGGTCAGAAAGCCGTCGGTGTCGAACACCCGCTGGTAGTTGCTCCACTCGAAGGGGTGCGGCCACAGATCGCGGGTCAGCGCCTGCTGGCCGTTCATCAGCGAGGTGAGCACCAGGAAGACGAACGGCAGCACGAAGAAGAGCGCGGCGGCGACCCCGAGCGAGTGCACGGCGATCCAGTTCAGCAGCGACTTGCGGCGCGCCCTGCGTTCGGCCGGGGTGACCGGGCCGGTCGCGGGGTCGGCTTCCTTGACGGCGTCGAGTACCTGCGCCACGTCACTCACCTGCCTGGATCAGCCCGCTGCGGCGCCGCATCAGCAGTGCGGTGAACGCCATGGCGAGTACGAAGAGAACGAGCGCGACCACGCAGGCGGAGCCGTAGTCGAAGCGCTGGAAACCGAGGTTGTAGACGACCTGCGGAAGCGTCAGTGTCGACTTGTCGGGATAGCCCGGTTCGAACTGCTGCCCGGAGCCGCCCATCACACCCGAGGCGACCTTCCCGGCCACGAATGGCTGGGTGTAGTACTGCATCGTCTGGATGATCCCGGTGACCACCGCGAACATGATGATCGGCGAGATGTTCGGCAGGGTGACGAAGCGGAACCGCTGGAACGAGGTCGCCCCGTCCAGCTCCGCCGCCTCGTACTGTTCCTTCGGTACGTCCAGCAGGGCGGCCATGAAGATCACCATCAGGTCGCCCACCCCCCACACCGCGAGCGCGGTCAGGGCCGGCTTGGACCAGGCGGCGTCGGTGAACCAGCCGGGCGTGGGGAGCCCCAGCTCGCCGAGGATCGAATTGACCGGCCCGGTCCCGGGGTTGAGCAGGAAGACGAAGCCGAGTGTCGCCGCGACCGGCGGGGCCAGGTACGGCAGGTAGAACAGGGTGCGGAAGACCCCGGCCCCCGTCTTGATCCTGGTGATCAGCAGCCCGATGCCGAGGCCGAACACCACCCGGCAGGTGACCATCACCACGACCAGCCAGAGCGTGTTGCGCAGCGCCGGCCAGAACAGCGGGTAGTCGTTGAAGACGAAGGACCAGTTCTTCAGCCCGCTGAACTCGGGGGCTGAGAACCCGTCGTAGTCGGTGAAGGAGAAATAGAGCGTGGAGATCAGCGGGTAGGCGAAGAAGACACAGAACCCGATCAGCCACGGCGACATGAAGGCCGCTGTCCGCAGCGCCGACCGGCGGCGCTTCGAACGGAGTGTGTAGGTGGTCATCGCGGTTCTACTTCGCCTGTGCGATCGCCGCGTCGATTTCCTTGGCGGTGTTCTCCAGACCCGCCTTGACGTCCTTCTGCCTGCCCTTCTCGATGTCGAATCCGAGGTTCTGCAGGGACACCAGGTACGCGCCGCCGTTCACCGAGGGCGGGGTGGTGGTGCTGTTCGGGTTCGCGGCGATGTCCAGGAAGGTCTTGAACCGAGGGTCGTACTTCAGCTTGGGCGACTTCAGCGCCGCCAGGGTGGACGGCACGTTGTGGATGGCGTTGGCGAAGTTCACCACGGCGTCGGTGTCGGTCGTCATGAACTTCACCAGCTCCCAGGCCGCGTTCTGCTTCTTCGAGGTGGCGGCGATCCCGGCGATGGTGCCGGTCAGATAGCCCTTGCCCCAGGTGTCGGCCTGGTCGTCGGCGACGGGCATCGGGGCGACGCCGATCTCGAACTTCGGCTTGGTCTCCTCGGCCATCCCGAGCCGCCACTCGCCGTCCAGCTGCATCGCCACCTGGCCGGTGTGGAACGGGTGCTTGGCCCCCCACTCGTCACCGAAGGACGTGCGGTACTTCTCCAGCTTCTCGTAGCCGCCCAGGTCGTCGACCAGCTTCTTCTGGGTCGTGAGCATGGCGGCGAACGACGGGTCCTTGGCGATGTTCGACTTGCCGTCCGCGTCGAAGTACTTCGCGTCCCAGGCGCCGAGGTAGTGCTCGGTCGTCGTCTCGTAGCCGTGGTAGTTCGGCATGAAACCGAGCCGCTCGTACGAGTCGCCCTTGGTCTTCGTCAGCTTCTTGGCGTCCTCGGCCAGCTCCGACCAGGTCCTCGGCGGCCTCGTGATCCCGGCCTTCTCGAAGGCGTCCTTGTTGTAGTAGAGGCCGTACGCGTCACCGAGCAGCGGCACGGTGCAGCGCACCCCGTCGAACTGGGTGTACTCGTTCATCGCCTTCGGGAAGGTCTTGTCCGGGTCGATCCCGTCCTTCTTCAGGAAGGGGTTGAGGTCGATGAACGCCTTCGACGAACAGAACTTGCCGACATTGTTCGTGGTGAAGGACGAGACGACGTCCGGGGCGTTCGAACCGCCCGCCCGCAGTGCCTGGTTGACCTTGTCGTCGGTCATGTTGCCGACGACCTTCACATGGATGTTGGGGTGCGCCTTCTGGAAGGCGTCCACCGTCGCCTGGATTCCCTTGACCTCGTTCGGGGAGATCCAGCCGTGCCAGAAGTTGATGGTCGTCTCCTTGGACGGGTCATCACTGGCACCGGAGTTGCTCTGGCCCATACAGGCCGAGGCGAGCAGAGATATGGCGGCGGTCGCGGCGAACGCGGCGGCCGTCTTCCGGCGGTTTCCGGACATGGCGGTCTCCCGGTGAAGGATGGGGGCGGGGGTACGGAGGGAAGAGGGCGGGCCGAGAAGGATCAGCGGGACGTGTCGAAGACCTCGTCACGGGTGGTGGCGAGGGCGCTCTCCAGCGCGCCGCGCAGTACGGGGCGGTGCTTCACTTCCCCGGCGATCAGCCGGGGCCGGGAGGCCGCCAGTTCGGTGAGCTCGGACGCCACCCGGCAGCGCAGCGGCTCCCCGCCGGCCGCGATCACCTCGCCGGACAGCACGACGACTTCCGGGTCGAGCACGGCGATCATGGAGGCGAGGCCGGTCGCGAGGCCGGTGGCGAAGAGATCGAGGAGCCGGGGGTACGGGCCGTCCTCGCCCGCCTCCGCGGCCTCTGCGGCGCGGGCGAGCAGCCGGGCGGCGACCTCGTGGTGGGTACCGGGGGCGCGGATCAGCTCGTCGTCGATGCCGAGCTTCCGGCCCAGCCGGGACAGCACCTGCGCGCCCGCCAGCTCCTGGAAGCCGCCCGCGTTCACCTTGGTGACCTGACGGACCAGCGGGGTACCCGGCACCGGCAGGAAGCCGACCTCGCCCGCGCCGCCGGTGAAGCCGCGGTGCAGCCGTCCGTTGATGACGAGGGCGGCACCGAGCCCCTCCTCGTTCCACAGCAGGACGAAGTCCTCGTGCCCGCGCGCCGCGCCCAGCCGCTGCTCGGCCACCGCGACCAGGTTCACGTCGTTCTCGTACTCCACCGGCATCGGCAGGAAGGCGGCCAGCTCCTCCAGCAGGGTGGGGGAGTGCCAGCCCGGCAGGTGCGAGGCGTACCGCAGCCGCCCGGTACCGGGGTCGAAGGCGCCCGGGGTGCCGATGACGACCCGGTGCACATCGGAACGGGTGAGCCCGGCGTCCTTTACCGCCCCGTCCAGCGCGTCCGCCACCTGCCGCACCACGCTGTCGGCGCGCCGCCCGGGGGTGCGCAGTTCGAACTGCCCGACCGTCTCCCCGGTCACATCGGCGATGGCGGCGACGATCCGGCGGGCGTTCACATCCAGTCCCGCGACATGGGCGGCCCGCGCGTTCACCCCGTACAGCTGTGCGTTGGGCCCCGGCCGCCCGGCCACGGTCCCGGTCGCGACGACCAGCCCGGCCGCCTCCAGCCGTGCCAGCAACTGCGAAGCGGTGGGCTTGGAGAGCCCGGTCAGCTTCCCGATCCTGGTCCGCGAGAGGGGACCGTGCTCCAGCAGCAGATCGAGGGCGGCCCGGTCGTTCATGGCCCGCAGAACGCGGGGGGTACCCGGTGTGGTTCCGGCCATGAGTGCTGCACCTGCCCTCTGTTAGGAAAGTTTCCTATTCGGTGAGAGGACGGTATGCGCGCGTTACCTGGCCGTCAATGGGAAGCGCCGCCGTGGCAACCAAAGCGTTACCTGGAACACTTCCGGAATGTCCGGGTCCATGGTGACGCATGCCCAACCGGTTCGTCGGCGAACCGAGTTGAGGTCCCATCGGCCCGCCGGACACCCGTACGGCGCGTACTACTTCGAGATGTTCGGCGGGGTGATCGGGGCCGTGGCCAGGGACTGGGGGGAAGTGGCGGAGGCGTAGGCCGAGGGGGCGGCCATGCCGGCCGCCGGGTCGGCCGCGGAGGGCTCGTCCGCCTGGGCAGGGATGCCCCCGACGATGCGGATGCCCGCCTCGTCGAAGGCCCGCTTGATCCGCCAGCGCAGCTCGCGCTCCACGCCCAGCGCCTTGCCCGGCATCGTCTTCGCGCTCAGCCGGACCGTCATCGAGTCCAGGAGCACGGCGTCCAGGCCCAGGACCTCCACCGGCCCCCACAGGCGCTCGTTCCAGGGGTCCTCCTTGGCCATCGCCGCGGCGGCCTCGGTGATGACCGTACGTACCTTGTCGAGGTCCTCCGTGGGACGCACCGTCACATCGACGCCGGCCGTCGACCAGCCCTGGCTGAGGTTGCCGATCCGCTTCACCTCGCCGTTACGGACGTACCAGATCTCGCCGTGGTCGCCGCGCAGCTTCGTGACCCGCAGGCCGACCTCGATGACCTCGCCGGAGGCGACGCCCGCGTCGATGGTGTCGCCCACGCCGTACTGGTCCTCCAGGATCATGAAGACACCGGAGAGGAAGTCGGTGACCAGGTTGCGCGCACCGAAACCGAGCGCCACACCGGCCACACCGGCGGAGGCCAGCAGCGGGGCCAGGTTGATCTGGAACGCGCCCAGGATCATCAGCGCGGCCGTGCCGAGGATCAGGAACGACGCGACCGAGCGGAGTACCGAACCGATCGCCTCCGAGCGCTGACGGCGGCGTTCCACGTTGACCAGCAGCCCGCCGAGAGCGGTGCCCTCCACCGCCTGGGCGCTGCGGTTCATCCGTTCTATGAGCTTGGTGAGAGCACGCCGGATCGCGATCCGCAACACGATCGCGATCGCCGCGATGAGGATGATGCGCAGACCGGTGTTCAGCCAGGTGGACCAGTTCTCCTCCACCCAGCCCGCGGCGTCGCCGGCCTGCTTGGCGGCTTCGTCCAACGAGCTGCCGGGCTCGGGTGACGGGGCTGCGGCCAACAGGGCGGACAGGGACACGGTGGGACCTCCAGATGGGCGACGGCGGCCCGACCACACTAACGGGGCATCGGGAGTACTCCGTTGTCGCGGCCGAGGGGAGAGACGCGTCTCACGGGGGGATGCCGGGGGTGAGGAGCAGGAGCGGGGAGGGGCCGGCAGCGGCCTTCTGTGGCCGATCGCACACCGGGCACGGGCCGCCGCGACAGCGGGCCCGAAGCGCCCGTTCCGCATGTGGCCGCGGCGCGAGCGGCGGGGGACCGGGGCAAAAATCCTTCCGGCCCGTTACCCGCACGTGGTGGCGCTTCCACCAGGCAGGAGTAGAGACTGAGATCGGATCGTCCCGGCGCGAGCCACGCGCCGCCGGCGTACAAGGAGGCATCCACCGTGCCGCATGTCCTGGTTCTCAACGCGTCGTACGAGCCGCTCGGCGTCGTACCGCTCCGCCGCGCGCTCGTCCTCGTCCTCGAAAACAAGGCCATCTGTCTCGAGGAGTCCGGCGCCTTCATGCACAGTGCCACCCGGGCCGTCCCGGCCCCCAGCGTCGTCCGCCTGAAGCGGTTCGTCCGCGTTCCCTACCGGGGACCCGTACCGCTGACCCGCAGGGCGCTGTTCGCCCGGGACGGGGGCCGCTGCATGTACTGCGGCGCCGCCGCGACCAGCGTCGACCACGTGATTCCGCGCAGCCGCGGCGGACAGCACGTCTGGGACAACGTGGTGGCGGCCTGCCGCCGCTGCAACCACGTCAAGGCGGACCGGCACCTGCCGGAGCTCGGCTGGCGGCTGCACCAGCAACCCGCCCCGCCGACGGGCCTCGCCTGGCGGATCATCGGCACGGGACACCGTGACCCGCGCTGGTTGCCGTACTTGCAACCGTTCGGCGCGGACGACGCCATGGCCCGGATCGACGGCATTTCTGCCTGAGGGATCCGGGCCTTCGTCGTCCCGGGGCGGCAACGGCCCGGATCGTTAATCCGTCGCGGCGACGGCGTACGCCTCCACCGACCAGAGCGAGTAGCCGAACTCGGTGCCCCGGGCATCGCCCTGGACCCGGAGGTAGCGGGCGCCCTTCGCGTCCATCCGGACCGACTCGCGCCCGCCCCTGCCGTCCCGGACGGTCGCCGCCGTGCGCCAGCTGCGGCCGTCCGAGGAGACCTGGACGCGGTAGCGGGTGGCGTACGCGTCCTGCCAGCGCAGCACCACCTGGCCGATCCGGGCGGGCCGCGGCAGTTCCGCCTGCCACCAGGCGCCGTCCTCGGCCGGTGAGGACCAGCGGGTCCCCGGATCGCCGTCGGAGGCGGCCGCCGCCGGGAAGTCCGGGGTCTCGTCGCCGGACGAGGACGCGGTGGCGGTGCTCAGCAGATCGGGGCCCGCGGTGCGCGGGAACGCCCGGACGGTGAGCGTGCTGCGTTCGTCGCCGAAGCTGAACGGCACCTCGTACTCCCCGGCCGGGGTGCCCGCCGGGACCGTGATCTCGACGGGGACGTCGGTACGGGAACCGCGCGGCACCCTGGTCTGCTTCGGGACGTCCACCTTGATGCCCTTGGGCGCCTTCGCGGTGAGTGCGCCCCGTACCTCCGCCGGGCGGCGGGCGGCGAGGCGCGCCTCGACCCGCTGCGGCCCGCCGCCGATCTCGGCGTCCGTCTCGCCGCGTGCGAGATCGAGCCGGGCCGCGGGCTCGTCGCCGAACCAGGGCACGAGCGCGTGCACCCGAGGAGCCGGTACCCGGGCGCTCCCGGAGACATCGCCGCCCGGGGCCATCGGCGCCAGGGTGCGGGAGAGGACCGGGGGCAACGACGGACCGCCCGTGGGCCAGCTGATCCGGATCGCGTCGGCCCGCAGCCCCTTCGCCGCCGTCTGGGTCCAGCCGGTCGCCGACAACGCGCCCAGGCGGCGCCAACCCTCGCCGGGCACCCGGGCCTCCAGCGCCGCGCCGGCCAATGTGCCGCCGCCGGGCAGGGTCATCGCCGTCACGGCCTCCACCGGGCGGGCCCGGTCCAGCCGGACCGTGTAGCTGCCCGGAGCCTTCGTCACCGTACCGTCGCCGCGGTCCGCGCCCGTCCAGGCATCGGCCTCCCGGCGCACCCGGTCCAGGAACGGGCCCAGGACCCCCTTGCCGACCGTGGCGCCGTCCGCCTTCGCGGCCTTGCGCACCGGTTCCAGGGCCAGCGAAGCCTGCCAGGCGGCGGCACCGTCGCCGCGCGACTGGGCCTGGAGCAGATCGACGGCCAGCTCGCCCGCCCGGCCGTACCGGGACAACTGCTCGGACCACGGCCGCACTTCGTCGTCCAGACGCCCGGCCGCCAGGCCCTTCAGCCGCTGCGGGGCCTCCCGCATCACGGTGAACGCCTCCCGCAGCCTGCGCGCCGCGTCGGCCCGCGCCGGGGCGTCGTGCGCCGCGCGGGACTTCCAGAACGCGGCCAGCAACGGCCGCAGATACGCGGACTCGTCACCGCCCAGCACGGACGTCGCGCTGTTCCCGGCCAGCGCGCGCAGTGCGTCCCTGGTGCGTGCGTCACCGCCCGCCAGATCGTCGATCGCCGCCTGCCAGGACTCCTGCGGCCGGTAACCCTTCGGGTTCCAGGCGAAGTCGGCGGCGGTGAAGAGCGGAATGCGGGACGCGGACGGCTGCTCCATCGCATTGGCGAGGAGCGCCGCGGAACCCGTGGCCACCGCGGGGTCCCGGCCGGTGTACGGGCCGAGGAAGATCCGGTCCTGGGCGTAGTCGTTGACCGGGTAGTTGTCCATCGTGACCAGCGGATGCCCGAACGCGGCGCGGGCACCGGCCAGTTCCCCGCCGGTGATGGTCCTCGGCACGACCCCGACACCGGTCCAGGCGATCTGGACCCGGTCGTCCAGTTCCTCGGCGAGCGCCTCGCGGTAGTCGGTGGAGCCGTCCTGGTAGAACTCCGTCGGCATCACCGACAGCGGCTGCGAACCCGGATACCGGTCCGCGAGATGCCGCGCCACCTCGCCGGCCACCCGCGCCTGCGCCCTGGCCGCCGCCTGCGGGCCGCTGCCGAAGGTGTCGGCGTCGCTGTCGCAGTGCCATTCGCTGTAGCTGACGTCCTGGAACTGCAGCTGGAAGGCCCGCACACCCAGCGCCCACATCGCGTCGAGCTTCTTCGTCAGCGCCTTCACGTCGCCGTCCGAGGACATGCACATGGCCTGGCCGGGGGCGACGGCCCAGCCGAGCGTCACATGCTCGGCGCGGGCCCGCTCGGCCAGCGCCCGGAAGCCGGCGCGCCGGTCGGCCGGGTACGGGTCGCGCCAACGGGCCTGTCGGTACGGATCGTCGCCCGCCGCGTACAGATACCTGTTCTGCTTCGTACGCCCCATGAAGCCGATCTGGGCCAGCCGCTCCTGGAGGGTCCACGGCTGCCCGTAGAAGCCCTCGGTCATTCCGCGTACGGCGGTGCCCGGCCAGTCCCTGACGGTGACCCCGGCGACGCCCCCGTCCCGGATCAGCTGACGCAGTGTCTGCACGCCGTGGAAGAGGCCGTCCTCGCCGACACCGTCCAGGGCGACGGTGTCCCGCCCCGCGACCCGGCCGACCGCGATCCGGTAGCCCCCGGAGGGCAGATCACCGCGCTCGGGGGCGTGCAGCGTGCGCAGCGCGTCCCGGGCGCCGTCGCCGCCGAGCCCGATGACCGGGCCGCGGCCGGGCAGGGCCTCGTGGACGGTCCGCACGCCCGCGTCCCGCAGGATCTTCCGGAGCGCGTCGACCGCGTACGGATCGGCGTGCGAGCCGGCGACGAGGGTGACCTCTGCGGAGAGCGGTACGGACGTCCCGGCGGCCTCGATGGACTGCGGCCGGGGCCACACGGCGGGCAGCGCGGCGTCGTCCGTGCGGTCGGGGGTGGCGACGGCGGTGGAGCCGGGATCCGAAGGGGCCGCGACGGCGGCCGGGGCTCCCGTGGAGAGCAGTCCGCCGAGCACGGCGACCGCGATGGCCGTTGCCTGCTTTCCGCGCCTGAGCCGCATCGCTCGTCTCCCTCGTCACCGCCGGTGGGCTCCGAGCCCACCACCCGGGCGCGAGGGTGTCAATGCGTGTGGGTGGTGTGCCGGAAATGCCCGATGTGGCGGGTGGGGCAGGGGTCGGCGGGTCGAGGTCGTGGACGCCAAAGATGACGCCGGATGGCCGAAAACGGCGGACAACTTACGGAGAACTGGCCCACGGGGAACGGAATGTGACCCAGAGCACGTTGAATTCGTTGTGATGACGCCGATGTCTGTGGTCGAGCCCGCCGGGTAGGCGTGCTGTGTCCTGATTTCCCACGGCCAGGAGGCCGCCATGCACGCTGCCGCGAAGCTTCTGCTCCCCGCCCTCCCCGAGCGGGCGCCCGGGCCCGCCGTCCCGCCGTTCGACGCGTTCCCGGCCCCCGTGCCCGGCCCGCTGACGAGCGAGCCGCCGCTCGCCGACGCGATACCCCTCACCAGCGAGCCGCCGCTCGCCGACGCCACACCTCTGACCAGCGAACCCCCGCTCGCCGTGAATGCCCCGCTGACCAGCGAGCCGGCCACGTCCGGCGGCGCGTGGGGCACGGAGTTCCCAGGAGTCTGAATGGGCTTGTCCCGGCTCGCCGCACTGCACGGCGTCGCCACCTCCTACTCCCCGTCCGCCGATGTGACGGTGTCCGTCCCCGACGAGACGGTCGTCGCCGTGCTCGCCGCGCTCGGTGTGGACGCCGGCACGCCCGGAGCGGTACGGGAATCGCTCGCCGCCGCCGAGTCCGCGGCCCGCTCCCGGCTGCTTCCGCCGACGGTGGTGGTGTGGTCCGGTGAGCCGCTGCCCGATGCCCTGACCGCCCTGCCGCCCGGCACCACCCTGGACATCGGCCCCGAGGACCCCGGTTCGCCCCCGCCCCCGCGGATGCGCATTCCGGCCGACCGACCGGATCCGGCCGTTTCGGTACGGGGCGCCGCCGACGGGCCTGCGGATCCGGCGGACGCGGCGGGGGCGGGAGCGCCCGTGGCCCCCGCCTGGTGGGCCGAGCCGCCGCTCGGGGTGCACCGGCTGGCCGTACGGGCCCCCGGCGGCCGGAGCGCGACCGGCACGCTCGTCGTCGCCCCGCCCCGGGCGCCCCGGCCGCCCGCCCGCGGTCACGGCTTCCTCGTCCAGCTCTACTCCCTGCTCTCCGCCCGCTCCTGGGGCATGGGCGACCTCGGGGATCTCGCCGACCTCGCCGCCTGGTCCGGGCGGGCACTCGGCGCCGGATTCGTCCAGGTCAACCCGCTCCACGCCGCCGTGCCCGGCCGCCCCACCGACCCCTCTCCGTACCGCCCCTCGTCGCGGCGCTTTCCCGACCCCGTGCATCTGCACCTGGAGTCCATCCCCGAGTACGGGCACGTGACCGACCGGGGCACCCTCGACGACCTGCGCCAGGACGCCGCGACGCTCAGCGACACCGTCCTCAACAAGGGCGCCCTGATCGACCGTGACGCCGTCTGGGACCTCAAGCGCCAGGCTCTCGAACTCGTGCATCGGGTGCCCCTCACCCCGGGCCGTCGCGCCGCGTACTGCGACTTCCTGGCCGAGCAGGGGCAGGCCCTGGAGGACCACGCCCTGTGGTGCGCCCTCGCCGAGGTGCACGGCTCCGACTGGCACAGCTGGCCCGCCGGGCTGCGCGACCCCCGGTCCAAGGAGACCGCCCGCGCCCGCGGCGAACTGCTGGACCGGGTCGACTTCCACTGCCGGCTCGCCTGGCTGACCGACGGTCAGCTCGCCGATGCCCAACGCGCCGCCCTCGACGCGGGCATGGCCGTCGGCATCGTCCACGACCTCGCCGTCGGTGTGCACCCCGGCGGCGCCGACGCCTGGGCCCAGCAGGACGCCTTCGCGCACGGCATGTCCGTCGGGGCGCCCCCGGACGCCTTCAACGCCCGGGGCCAGGACTGGGGCCTGCCCCCGTGGCGCCCGGACGTCCTCGCCGCCTCCGGCTACGCCCCGTACCGCGGACTGCTGCGCGGGCTCCTCGCCCACGCGGGCGCCCTGCGCATCGACCACGTCATGGGCCTGTTCCGGCTCTGGTGGGTGCCCGAGGGGCGCCCGCCCACCGAGGGCACCTATGTCGCCCACGACGCCGAGGCGATGCTCGCCGTCCTCGTCCTGGAGGCGCACCGGGCCGGCGCGGTCGTCATGGGGGAGGACCTGGGCACCGTCGAGCCGGGGGTCCGCGAGGCGCTGGCCCGGCGAGGCGTGCTCGGCACCTCCGTCCTCTGGTTCGAACGGGACTGGGCCGGCACCGGCCGCCCACTGGCCCCCGAGGAGTGGCGCGAGGGCTGCCTCGCCACCGTCACCACGCACGATCTGCCGTCCACCGCGGCCCGGCTGACCGGCGACCATGTGACGCTCCGCCACCGCCTGGGCCTGCTCACCCACCCCCTGGACCAGGAGCTGACGGCGGACGCGGCCGACACCGCCGAATGGCTGGGGTATCTCGCCAGGCTCGGGCTGCTCCCCGAGGGCGAGGGCGACGAGGAGGGCGCCGTCCGCGCCGTGCACCGCTTCCTGCTGCGCACCCCCGCCCGCCTGACCGGCGTCTGGCTGCCCGACGCGCTCGGCGACCGCCGCCCGCAGAACCTCCCCGGCACCTGGGACCAGTACCCCAACTGGCGCCTGCCCGTCGCCGACGCGGAGGGCCACCCGGTCACCCTGGAGGAGCTGGCCGCCGCACCCCGCCTGCACCGACTGATGGAGGTCTTCCGCCCGAGCGGGGACCGCCCGGAAGGCCACCCGGAAGCCCGCCCGCACCGCCACCCGTGATCCGTCCCCGACCCCGTACGGCACCCCCGGGCGCGCGCCCCTCGCGGGCGTTCGCTACGTTTGCACCGTGGACAAGAAGAACGCTATGCGCGCCGGCGCCGTCGCGGCCGGAACGACGCTGATGATGCTGCTCATGTCGTCCCCCGCGCTCGCGCTCACCCGCGACGACGGTGACGACCCGGGGCCCGGCCTGAGCGCGATGGAGACCATCGGCCTCTACGTCGTGGCACCCATCGTCCTGTTCCTGGTCATCGCGGGCCTGGTCATGGTCCTGGACAAGTCCAAGAAGCAGGCCTAGTACCCACACGCTCGTCCCGGGTGCGCCGCAGGTACTCCGTGAGTACCGCGCGGCGCACACGCATGTCCGCGGCCGGGCACCCCGCCCTCGGCGCCGGGTAGGTTGCGGCCATGATCGAGTGGGACGTCAAGAAGCTCCGCATCCTCCGCACCCTGCGCGATCGGGGCACGGTCACCGCGACCGCGCAGGCCCTGCTGATGACGCCCTCCGCGGTCTCGCAGCAACTGTCCAGCCTCTCCAGGCAGCTCGGTGTGCCGCTCCTGGAGGCCCAGGGCCGGCGCGTCCGGCTCACCGACGCCGCGCATCTCGTGCTGCGCCACGCCGAGGCCGTCTTCGCCCAACTGGAGCGCGCCGAAGCCGAACTGACCGGCTATCTGCGCGGCGAGGCCGGCGAGGTGCGGATCGCCGCGTTCTCCACGGCCGTGCCTGCCCTCGTCGTACCGGCGATCCAGCGGCTGCGCGCCGAGGAGCGCCCGGGGCCCGATGTGCGGGTGCGGGAGGCGGAGGCCGCGCAGGCGTACGAACTCCTGGTCGCCGGTGACGTCGACCTCGCCCTGTCCCTCGCCGCGCACGCCCCGACGGCCCGCGACCCCCGGTTCGCGGTGCTGCCCCTGCTCGCCGACCCGCTGGACGTGGCCCTGCCCGCGGCCCACCGCCTCGCCGCCGCGCCCGCCCTCCGCCTGGCGGACCTCTCCGGCGACCCGTGGATCTTCGGCGGTTCGGGCCCCTGGTCGCAGATCACCACGGCGGCGTGCGAGGCCGCCGGATTCGTGCCCGAGCAGGCGCACAGCGCCTCCGGCTGGACGGCGATCCTGGCCATGGTCGAGGCGGGTCTGGGGGTGGCACTGATCCCGCGCATGGCGTCGGCGGAACGGCACAGCCGGGGCGGCGTGGTGATGCGCGCGCTCGACGCCGACCAGCCGCGCCGTCATGTGGTGGCGGCGGTGCGGCAGGGCGCCGAGCGGGGCCCCGCGGTGGCCAGGGTGCTCGCGGCGCTCACCGCGACCGCCGAATCATTCACTTCAACTGAATAGACGATGCAAAAACTTTCGATGGACCTGATGGGCCATGGGTCGTGACAGTAGGTGCATGACCTTCGACCAGAATGAGAACCACCACGACGACCCCCACGCCAACGACGCGGCCCCGTACGGCGGTGGTGACCCGTACGCCGACTACCGCGGCACCGACCTGCCCTTCACCGAACTCGTCGACCTCGCCGACCGCCGCCTCGGCGCGGGCGTGATCGCCGCCAACGACGAGTTCTTCGCCCAGCGCGAGAACCTCCTGGTCCGGGAGCGCGCGGCCTTCGACCCCGAGCACTTCGGCCACAAGGGCAAGATCATGGACGGCTGGGAGACCCGCCGCCGACGCGGCGCGGACGCGGACCACCCGTTCCCGGCCCCCGACGAGCACGACTGGGCCCTGATCCGGCTCGGCGCCCCCGGCATCATCCGCGGCATCGTCGTCGACACGGCCCACTTCCGCGGCAACTACCCGCAGCGCGTCTCGATCCAGGCCACCGCGGTCGAGGGCTCGCCCAGCCCCGCCCAACTCCTCGCCGACGACGTGAAGTGGGAGGAGATCGTCCCGCCGACCCCCGTACGCGGCCACGCCGCCAACGGCTTCGAGATCACCGGCGGCCGCCGCTGCACCCACGTACGCCTGTGTCAGCATCCCGACGGCGGCATCGCCCGCCTCCGCGTCCACGGCGAGGTCCTCCCCGACCCGTCCTGGCTCGCCACGCTCGGCACGTTCGACCTGATCTCGGTGCTGAACGGCGGCAGTTACGAGGACGCCTCGGACCGTTTCTACTCCTCGCCGACCCAGATCATCCTGCCCGGCACCTCCCGCAAGATGGACGACGGCTGGGAGAACCGCCGCCGCCGGGTCCGCGACACGAACGACTGGGTCCGCTTCCGCCTCCCCGCCCAGGGTGCGGTCCGCGCGGTCGAGATCGACACCGCCTACCTCAAGGGCAACGCGGCCGGCTGGATCGCACTCCAGGGCCGCAACGGCGAGACCGGCGAGTGGTTCGAGATCATCCCCCGCACCAGGCTCCAGCCCGACACCCCGCACCGCTTCCCGCTCCGCGCCCAGGCGATCGTCACCCACGTCCGCCTCGACGCCTTCCCGGACGGCGGCGTCGCCCGCATGCGCCTGCACGGCAGCCTGACGGAGTCCGGCGCGGCCGAACTGGCCCGCCGCTACGAGGAGTCCGGCGCGTAACGCCCCTGGCTCTGTGCTCCCTGCTCCCGCCCGTCGGACGGCTGCGCGACCGCGCCCGCCCGACGGTTTCCAGCACCAGGCCGTCCGGAGCACGAACGAAGGGGCGCCCCCCGTCGCGGGAGGCGCCCCTCACTGTCTCACCGGTCAGCGCGTCACGCCGTGGCCGCCGCCGCGTCCGCGGCCTGGGCCTTCAGGGCGCGCTCGACGCCCGAGCGGGACTCCGACATCAGCCGGCGCAGTGCCGCGCTCGGGTCCGTCGAGGAGAGCCAGGCGTCCGTGGCGTCCAGCGTGGCCTGCGAGACCTGGAGGGTCGGGTAGAGGCCGATGGCGACCTGCTGTGCCATCTCGTGGCTGCGCGACTCCCAGACGTCCTTGACCGTGGCGAAGAACTTCTCCGAGTACGGAGCCAGCAGTTCGCGCTGGTCGGTCTGGACGAAGCCGGCGATGACCGCCTCCTGGAGGGAGTTCGGCAGCTTGTCGGACTCGATGACCGAGGCCCACGCCTCCGCCTTCGCCTCCTCGGTGGGGCGTGCCGCGCGGGCGGTCGCCGCGTGGCGCTCGCCCGCCGCCGTCCTGTCGCGCTCGTACTCGGCGGCGATCTCGTCCTCTTCGAGGAGACCGGTCGCGGCGAGCCGCTCGACGAACGCCCAGCGCAGCTCCGTGTCGACGGCCAGGCCCTCGACCGTCTCCTTGCCGTCGAGCAGCGACTGCAGCAGGTCCGTCTGCTGCGGGGTGCGGGCCGTCGCCGCGAAGGCGCGGGCCCAGGCCAGCTGGTGGTCGCTGCCCGGCTCCGCCGCGCGCAGGTGCGCGAGGGTGGCCTCGGTCCACTGCGTCAGCCCGGCCTCGCGCCACTCCGGCGCCGCGTACAGGTCCAGCGCCAGCTTCACCTGGCGGTGCAGCGACTGGACGACGCCGATGTCCGACTCCTTGCCGATGCCGGAGAGCACCAGGGCGAGGTAGTCGCGGGTCGCCAGCTCGCCGTCGCGGGTCATGTCCCAGGCGGAGGCCCAGCACAGGGCGCGGGGGAGGGACTCCGTGAAGTCGCCGAGGTGCTCGGTGACGACGCGCAGCGACTCCTCGTCGAGCCGGACCTTCGCGTACGAGAGGTCGTCGTCGTTGAGCAGGATCACGGCGGGGCGGGCGGTACCGGCCGGGAACGGCACGGTCGTGCGCGCACCGTCGACGTCCAGCTCGATGCGGTCCGTACGGACCAGCTTGCCGGAGCCGTCGAGGTCGTAGCAGCCGATGGCGATGCGGTGCGGGCGCAGCGTCGGCTCGCCCTTCGCACCGGCGGGGAGGGCCGGGGCCTCCTGGAGCACGGTGAACGAGGTGACGTGACCGTTCTCGTCCGTGGTGATCTCCGGGCGCAGGATGTTGATGCCCGCCGTCTCCAGCCACGCCTTCGACCAGGTCTTCAGGTCGCGGCCGGAGGTCTCCTCCAGGGCGCCCAGCAGGTCGGACAGCCGGGTGTTGCCGAACGCGTGCGCCTTGAAGTACGCCTGGACGCCCTTGAAGAACTCGTCCATGCCGACGTACGCCACCAGCTGCTTCAGGACCGAGGCGCCCTTGGCGTAGGTGATCCCGTCGAAGTTGACCAGCACGTCGTCCAGATCACGGATGTCCGCCATGATCGGGTGCGTGGACGGCAGCTGGTCCTGGCGGTAGGCCCAGGTCTTCTCGGAGTTGGCGAACGTGGTCCAGGAGTTCGGCCACTTCGAGCCCTGCGCGTACGCCTGGCAGGCGACCGAGGTGTACGTGGCGAACGACTCGTTCAGCCACAGGTCGTTCCACCACTCCATGGTGACGAGGTCGCCGAACCACATGTGCGCCAGCTCGTGCAGGATGGTCTCCGCACGCCGCTCGTACGCCGCGTCCGTCACCTTCGAACGGAACACGTACTGGTCGCGGATGGTGACCGCGCCCGCGTTCTCCATCGCGCCGGCGTTGAACTCCGGGACGAAGAGCTGGTCGTACTTGGCGAACGGGTAGTCGTAGTCGAACTTCTCCTGGAACCAGTCGAAGCCCTGCCGCGTGACGTCGAAGATCTCGTCCGCGTCGAGGAACTCGGCCAGCGACGGACGGCAGTAGATGCCGAGCGGGACGGACTGGCCGTCCTTCTCGTAGCTGCTGTGCACCGAGTGGTACGGGCCGACGATCAGGGCCGTGATGTACGACGAGATGCGCGGCGTCGGCTCGAAGGACCAGACGTTGTCCCGCGGCTCGGGCGTCGGCGAGTTCGAGATGACCGTCCAGCCCTGCGGCGCCGTCACGGTGAACCGGAACGTCGCCTTCAGGTCCGGCTGCTCGAAGCTCGCGAAGACCCGGCGCGCGTCCGGCACCTCGAACTGGGTGTAGAGGTACGCCTGCTGGTCGACCGGGTCGACGAAGCGGTGCAGGCCCTCGCCCGTGTTGGTGTACGAGCAGTCGGCGACGACCTTCAGCTCGTTGGAGCCCGCGACCAGGTGCGGGAGCGTGATGCGCGAGTCGCGGAACACGGCCGCGACGTCGAGCGCCTTGCCGTTCAGCTCGACCTCGTGCACGGCCGGGGCGACCAGGTCGATGAAGGTCTCCGCACCGGCTTCGGCGGAGTCGAAGCGCACGGTGGTCACGGACCGGTAGGTGCCGCCCTCCTGCGCTCCGGAGAGGTCGAGATCGATCTCGTACGCGTCCACGGTCAGCAGGCGCGCCCGCTCCTGTGCCTCTTCGCGGGTCAGATTGGTGCCAGGCACGCGGTCATCTCCTTGGTATGTGACGTTTCCGGTCATCCTTCCACGTCGCGTGCTCCGGCGGGGGGCCCGGTCCGCGGTGGGTGCGCGCATACGAAAGGGCGGCCACCGCACACCGGTGGCCGCCCTTTCCCGCATGCCTCAAGCGTCAGCTGCGTGCCTCGGGCGTCAGCCGTTCAGCTCCGCCGCGACCAGCTCCGCGATCTGCACCGCGTTCAGTGCCGCGCCCTTGCGCAGGTTGTCGTTGGAGACGAAGAGTGCGAGGCCGTTCTCCACGGTCTCGTCGACCCGGATCCGGCCGACGAACGAGGCGTCCTTGCCGGCCGCCTGGAGCGGGGTGGGGATCTCGGAGATCTCGACGCCCGGCGCGTCCTTCAGCAGCTCGTACGCGCGCTCCACGCTGATCGGACGGGCGAAACGGGCGTTGACCTGGAGCGAGTGACCGGCGAAGACCGGCACCCGGACACAGGTGCCGGACACCTTCAGCTCCGGGATCTCCAGGATCTTGCGGGACTCGTTGCGGAGCTTCTGCTCCTCGTCGGTCTCGAAGGAGCCGTCGTCCACGATCGAACCGGCCAGCGGCAGCACGTTGAAGGCGATCGGACGCTTGTAGACGCCCGGCTCGGGGAATTCGACGGCCTCGCCGTCGTGGGTGAGCTTGTCGGCGTCGGCGACGACCTTGGACGCCTGGCCGTGCAGCTCGGCGACGCCGGCCAGACCGGAACCGGACACCGCCTGGTAGGTGGCGACGGTCAGCGCCTGCAGACCGGCCTCGTCGTGCAGCGGGCGCAGCACGGGCATGGCGGCCATCGTGGTGCAGTTCGGGTTGGCGATGATCCCCTTGGGCCGGTTCGTGATCGCGTGCGCGTTGACCTCGGGGACGACGAGCGGGACCTCGGGGTCCTTGCGCCAGGCGGAGGAGTTGTCGATCACGACGGCACCCTGCGAGGCGACCTTCTCGGCGAGCGCCTTCGACGTCGCGCCACCGGCCGAGAACAGCACGATGTCCAGTCCGGTGTAGTCGGCCGTCGAGGCGTCCTCGACGGTGATCTCCCGGCCCTGCCATTCGATCGTCGAGCCCGCGGAGCGCGCGGAGGCGAAGAGCCGCAGTTCGTCGGCAGGGAACTTCCGCTCGGCCAGGATGCTGCGCATGACTGTGCCGACCTGACCGGTGGCGCCGACGATTCCGACCTTCACAGGGACTCCTTCGAGCGTACGAACTGAGACGGTTGCCGCTCCATGATGCGTATGTCCACGGCTTTCTTGTCCAATCCATTGTCCGCGGTACGGACGGTGCCCGCCCGGCCGGGCACACGGCAGTGGGGCGGGAGCTCCACCGAGCGCCCGCCCCACTGCTGTACATGTTGTACGGATCACACGGTGGCCGTTACGGCGTGACCTTCTCGATCACGACGCTGGCAGTGCCCGCGGCGGTGCCGCGGCCGTTCACCAGGTGGACCTCGCCGAAGAACTGCCGGCCCTCGGGGGCCGCTCCGGCGACCGCGACCTCGGCGGTGATCTGGGCGGAGGCGCCGTTGGCCAGGTTCACGGCCTTCGACTCGTCGACCTTGATCGTGCCGAGCGACGGTGCGTAGTACACGTCGCGGTAGTCGTACGTGGTGGTCCCGGCCGGGACGTCGTAGCCGTCGATCACGACGGTGTACGTGCCGGCGGCGGGCTTCGCCAGGCTGACCGCCTCCTCGGAGCCGGCCGTGGTGGACTTGCCGACCGTGGCGCTGCCCCGGTAGACGTACAGGTCCAGGTCGGCGTTGGCGTCCGCCGTGCCGCCGATGGCGACGTCCAGCTTCTCGACGCCCTCACCGATGGTGACCGTGTACTCCTGCCGGTCGCCCGTCTTGATCGACGGCTTCGCGACCTTGGCCGAGCCCAGCGAGCCGCCCTTGAGCGCGCCCTCCAGGTCACCCGCGTTGTTGGTGACCTTCCAGTTCACCGCGGCCGGCGTGCCGATCTTCGCCTCGGCGATGGTCTGCACCGCCGGGTCGAAGGTGGCACCGAGCAGCGAGACATCCAGCTTGTACGGGTTGTCCAGCAGCGGCGACGTACGCCGTGCCTCGACCTCGATCTCCCAGACGCCCGGCTGCGGGTCCTTGTACGAGCGCACGTCCGGACGGCAGGTGTTGGCCGGGTTCTCGTAGTTCGGGTAGCAGAACGGCGTACCGCTGTCCTCCATCTGCACCCCGTACGGGTGGATGGAGATGAAGCGGGTCTGGCTGCCCGAGCGCAGCGCGCCCATGGCGACCTCAAGGGTCTTGGCGCCCTCCGGCACGGTCACGAAGTACGACGTGGTGCCGTTGCGCTGCACCGAGCCGGACGCCTTGAACGCGTAGGCGGGCTTCACGAGCTTCGTGGAGACGACCACCGTGGTGAGGATCTGCTGGTCCACACCGACGGTCTTGCTGTCGTCCACCTTCAGGATCGCGCTGTGCACGCCCGCGCTGCCCGGCTTCGCCTGCACCTTGACGGTGACCGGCTTGCCCAGCGGCAGCGAGACCGTGCTCGAACCGGTCAGCTTGAAGGTGCCGTCGTTGTTCTTCCACGACAGCTTGTGCTTGACGGCCTTGTCCGGGCCCGTGGTGCGGGTGATCGTGACGTCGTACGACTTCGTCTGGCCGGCCTTCAGGCCGCCCTCGCGGTCGTACAGACCCGTCCCGAAGCCGGGGGTCTTCAGCGCGAAGTCGATCGCGGTGTCGACGGGGGCCTTCACCGAGTACTCGTGCGCCGGGGCGCCCTGCTTCTCGATCTGCTTCCAGGCGCCGACGATGTCGATCAGACCGGAGCCCTGGGCGTGCGCGGGCACACCCTTGATGTGGGTGGCGGTGCTGGTCAGCGCGGTCCGCAGATCGGCCGGGGGCAGCTCGATGTGCTTCTGCTTCGCGGCGGACAGCAGCAGCGCGGTCGCGCCCGCCGCCTGCGGCGAGGCCATCGAGGTGCCCTGCAGCATGGAGTAGCCGGCCGGGAGCGAGTAGCCCGACTCCTTGACCGGGCCGCCGGGCAGCCAGGTCTGGGTGGTGTTGATGGCCGCACCCGGGGCCGTCAGGATCGGCGCGAAGCCGCCGTCCTCACGCGGACCGCGCGAGGAGAAGGGCAGCATGTCGTACTTCTTGGTGACGTTCGAGCCGTAGTTGGCGGCCCAGGTCTCCTTGGAGATCGACGCGCCGACGGAGATGACGTGGTCGGCGAGGCCGGGGTCACCGATGGTGTTGACGCCCGGACCCTCGTTGCCGGCCGAGATGACCAGCTGGACGCCGTAGATGTCGATGAGCCGCTTGTAGAGCTCGGCACGGGCATTGTTGCCGTCGTTGAGCGGGGGCAGTCCGCCGATCGACATGTTGACGACATCGACACCGCGGTTCACGACGAGGTCGATCATGCCCTCGGTGAGCGCGATGTTGGTGCAGCCGCCGTCCCAGGTGCAGGCCCGCGAGGAGACGATCTTCGCGCCCGGCGCGGCGCCGTTCATCTTGCCGCCGAACAGGCCGTTCGCGGCGGTGATGCCCGCGACGTGGGTGCCGTGCTCGCTCTCTATGACGCCGATGCTGACGTAGTCGGAGGTGTCTCCGGCGGCGTTGTAGACGACGTCCTTGCGGGTCTCGACGACGAACGGGATCCGCTCGACGACATCGGTCCGCGGGTCGTCCTTGCCGAAGTAGGAGACCTGGTGCTTCTCCTTGTACGGCTTCAGGACGGCGTCGTCGGAGAAGTCCGCGTTGTTGTTCAGGTCGACGCGGGTGGTGCCGGTGACCGGGTCGTAGAGCACGGCCCACACATCGGTGGTGTCGCCGTCGCGGTTCAGGTCGCCCGCCATGTCGCCGCCCTTGGTGGCGGCCTCGGCGAACAGCTTGATCTTGTACGAGCCCTTGGGCGCCTTGTACGTACCGCCCTCGTACGTGAACGTCGGGCCGGACACGGCGTCCGTCATCCGCAGCCAGGTGCCGTCGTCGTCACTGACCGGGTCGGTCGCGGTCACCCAGTCGACGATCTTGCGGGCACCGGTGGTGGTCTTCTGCAGCGCCGGGTGGCCGAGGTCGACACCCGAGTCGAGGACACCGATGGTCACCCCGCGGCCGTCGGCCTTCGGGTGCTGCTGGACGAAGTCGACCGCGCCCGTCTCGAAGGACGGGTTGTACGGGTTCTTCGCCGGGGTCTTCTTGCCGGGCGCCGGGTAGGAACCGGTCGACCTGGTGGCGGCCTTGGCTCCGGTCGCCCGGTCGCCGGTGGGCGTCGGGTCGTCCAGCTTGATCTCCTGCTTGAGATCGATGCCGTGGACGGACGGCAGCTTGGCGGCCGCCTTGATGGTCGCCTCGGCGGACGCGGTGGGCACGGTGGCCCGTACGTAGCCGAGCTTGTCGTACGCACGGCCCAGCACGGAGCCCTTGACGGCGTCCAGCTGCTTGGTGACCTGCTCGGTCGCACCGGGAGCGGTGGCGACCATCATCGTGATGTTCTTCTGGCCCTTGGCCTTCGCCTTGGCCAGAAGCTGCTCGTCGTTCGTACCGAGCTTGTCGGCCGTGGCGCCCTCGGCGGCGGACTTGACCGGAGCCGGGGCAGGAGCGTCGGCGGCGAAGACGGGGGCGGCGCCGGTGGCGGCCAGCGCGGCCACCAGGCCGGCGGCAGCCGCGACCCGGGCCGCGCGTCTCGCCCCGGGTATGGAACTGGGGGACTCGGAGGTCATCAGCATCCCTGGATATGAAAGAGAGAGTCCGGAATTCGGTACCGGATGACCGCTCACCCTTTCGTAAATGACAGGGGTTTGTGGAGAGTTGAAGGGGGCGAGATGGGGACATGGCGGGCTTCCGCCACCGTGGCTGATCCGCCATCAGGGACGAAGCGGTGGATAAGCGATGCCTCTGGTTCGCCCCACCGTTCTCAGCGGGGCAGGATCATCACATACGCCGCCGGTTCGCGGTCGGCCGCCGCCAGCAGCGCCGTACGCACCACGACCGCCTGCTGCTCGCTCGCGTCGCGGAGCGTCCTCGGCGCGAGGCGGACGACGGTGACGCCGAGCCGCTCCAGATGCTCCCGCTCCGCGGCGCGCCCGGACCACTCGGTCCCGTGCTCCCGCTCCTCCCGGTACCGCCCGTCGTCGGGCCCGCCGCGCCTCGGCGCCCTGATGTCCAGCTCCACGGCGACCGCCTGCTCGGGCCAGTAGGCGTCCACGCCGCCGAGACGGGGGCCGCCGGGCAGCCGCAGGTCCACGTTCCACAGCGGCTCCGGCAGGCCGTACGTCCGCACCATGTCGTACAGCCGGCCCTCCGCCAGCGCCCGCCCCTCGGCGAGGAACGAGTCGACGGCCTGCACCACCTGCGGCCGGCCCAGCAGCTTCGCACGGCTCAACTCGCGTACGACGGCGGCCGGTTCGCAGTGCCCTCCGCGCACCGCCTCGATCAGCAGCCCGCGCACGGCCAGGGGGTCACCGAGCCCGGCGACCGCGTCCGCGAGCGCCCGCTCCACGGGGGCCACGGGCAGATCGCGCACCTGCTCGGCGCGGGGCGTTCCGGAGGAGCGCACCAGATGGACGTACCCGACCGAGCGCAGCCGCCGGGTGCGCGGCACCAGGACGTCGATCCCGGCCGCCGACGCGGGCGGCGGCGCGGCGGCGAACCCGTGCAGGGCGAGCGCGGCGAGCCCGGTGAGCATGGCCTCGCCGTAACCGGACTCCGGCTCGGCCTCCCGCCCCGGCTGCGCCGGTACGCCCCGGCGGCCGGAGGCCGGTGGCCGGCCGGCGTACAGCAGGGCGGAACGCAGCCGTTCCTCACCGGTGGGCGGCTCCGGGTGCAGGACGTACACGCCGGGCAGCGGCTGCTGCCACGGCCCACCGGCCCGGCAGTGCGCGGCGGCCTCCGCGGCGGACACCCCCTGCGCCCTCAACTGCGCTGCGGACAGCACGCGTTGGCGGAGATCGTCGGCGATGCGGGGGTGGCAGGGGGAGGGCGGGGTGTTCTGGGTCATGTTCCGGGGTATCCCGCATACCGTGGCGGCGCTAACCCCTGTTACACGCTCGTCGACAATTCAGGACAACGCCGTCCTAAAGTACGCACGTTCGACGACCGAAAAGGCCCGACCCGGCCTCTTCCGGCCGGTCACTCCGGTCACTCCGGTCGAGGACGGCGCCGGGACCGCCCGGCCCCGGCGCCGTCCGCCGGACGTCAGATCCCGGCCCCGGCCTCCGCCGCGCCCGCGTCGCACGCCTGCGCCCGCAACGCCCGCGCCAGATCGTCCCGGGCCTCCAGCACCAGCCTGCGCAGCGCCGGCGCCGCGTCCTCGTGGGCGGCCAGCCACGCGTCCGTCGCGGCCAGCGTCGACGGGTCGTCCTGAAGCGCCGGGAACAGGCCCCTGACCACGATCACCCCGATCTGGATCGACCGCTCGGCCCACACCCGCTCGATCGCGTCGAAGTACTTGCCCGCGTACGGCGCGAGCAGCTCCCGCTGCGACGACTGCGTGAAGCCCGAGATCGTCGCCTCCACCAAGGCGTTGGACAGCGCGTCCGACTCCACGACGCCCGCCCAGGCCTGCGCCTTCACCGCGGCGGAGGGCCGCGAGGCCCGGCACCGCACCTGGTGCCGCTTGCCGGACGCCGTGTCGTCGCGGGCCAGCTCGGCATCGATCACCGACTCGTCGGCCACCCCGTGCGAGGCCAGCGGGGACAGGAACGCCCACCGCAGCTCCTGGTCGACGTCGAGCCCGTCGATCCGGGCCGAGCCGTCCAGCAGCCCGGACAGCAGCTGGAAGTCCGCCTCCGAGTCGGCGACCGACGCGAAGAACCGCGCCCACGCCAGCTGGTGCTCGCTGCCCGGCTCGGCGATCCGCAGCTCCCGCAGCGCACCCTCGGACAGCGCCCGGCCGCCCTCCTCGCGCCACCCGGGCGCCGCGTACTGCACCAGCGAGGTCCGGGTCCAGGTATGCAGCATCTGCAGCACGCCGATGTCGGACTCCCGGCCCGCGAAGGCCAGCACCAGGGAGACGAAGTCGCGGGCCGGCATCAGCCCGTCCCGGGTCAGGTTCCACAGCGCCGACCAGCACAGCGCCCGCGCCAGCGGGTCCGTGATGTCGCCCAGGTGGGCCCGCAGCGTGGCCAGCGACACCTCGTCGAAGCGGACCTTGCAGTACGTGAGGTCGTCGTCGTTGACCAGGATCAGCTCGGGCCGCTCGGCCCCCGCCAGCTCCCCGACCACCGTGCGCGGCCCCGCCACGTCCACCTCGGCCCGCGCGTACCGCACCAGGTCGCCGTCGGCGGTCCGCCGGTACAGCCCGACCGCGACCCGGTGCGGCCGCAGCTCCGGGTGGGAGTCGGCCGCCTCCTGGAGGACCGCCAGTTCCGTGATCCGGTCCGCCGCGTCGTACGTCGCCACCGGCGTCAGCGAGTTGACGCCCGCGGTCTGCAGCCACGACCGCGACCAGGAGGCCATGTCACGCCCGGACGTCTCGGCCAGCACGGACAGCAGATCGCCCAGCTGCGTATTGCCGTAGGCGTGCTTCTTGAAGTAGCGCCGGGCGCCCTCCAGGAACGCCTCCCGCCCCACGTACGCCACCAGCTGCTTCAGGACCGAGGCGCCCTTGGCGTAGGTGATGCCGTCGAAGTTCAGCTTGGCGTCCTCCAGGTCACGGATGTCGGCCGTGATCGGGTGCGTGGACGGCAGCTGGTCGGCGCGGTACGCCCAGGACTTGCGGTTGTTGGCGAAGGTGATCCAGCCGTCCTCGAAACGGGTCGCCCCGACCATCGCGAAGACGCCCATGAAGTCGGCGAAGGACTCCTTCAGCCACAGGTCGTCCCACCACTGCATGGTGACGAGGTCGCCGAACCACATGTGTGCCATCTCGTGCAGGATGACGTTGGCCCGGCTCTCGTACGCGGCCTGCGTCACCTTGCCGCGGAAGATGTACTCCTCGCGGAACGTGACACAGCCCGGGTTCTCCATCGCGCCGAGGTTGTACTCGGGCACGAACGCCTGGTCGTACTTCCCGAACGGATACGGGTAGTCGAAGTTGTCGTGGAAGAAGTCCAGGCCCTGCTTGGTGATCAGGAAGACGTCGTCCGCGTCGAAGTGCCGGGCGAGCCCCTTGCGGCACATCGCGCCGAGCGGGATCTCCAGCGTCGTACCGTCCTCGAACGTACGGCTGTAGGAGTCCGTCACGTAGTGGTACGGACCGGCGACGACCGCCGTGATGTACGTGGCGATCGGCTTCGTCTCGGCGAACCGCCAGGCCCCGCCGTCCCGCGACTCCTCCGCCCCGTTGCTCCAGACCGTCCAGCCCTCCGGCGCCGTCACCTGGAAGCGGAAGGGGGCCTTCAGGTCGGGCTGCTCGAAGTTCGCGAAGACGCGCCGCGCGTCGGCGGGCTCGTACTGCGTGTAGAGGTAGACCTCGCCGTCCTCGGGGTCGACGAACCGGTGCATGCCCTCGCCGGTCCGGCTGTACGCGCACTGCGCGTCGACCACCAGGACGTTCTCGCCCTCCGGCAGCTCGTCCAGCGCCACCCGTGCGCCGTCGAAGACGACGGCGGGGTCGAGCGACCGCCCGTTCAGCGTCACCGCGTCCACGGCCGGCGCCACCAGGTCCGCGAAGGTCGACGCCCCCGCCCGCGCGTTGCGGAACCGGATCGTGGTCACCGAGCGGAAGGTCCGCGGACCGGCGGCGGCGTCCCCGTCACCGTCGGGCCCATCCACGGCGGAACGCAGATCGAGTTCGACCTCGTAACCGTCGACGGTCAGCAGCTCGGCCCGTACACGGGCCTCGTCACGGGACAGGTTCTCACCGGGCACGGGCACACTCCTTTGTGTCACGTTCGAATAATTTGATCCTCCCATGCCACCACTCGGCCCGGCATACGGGAATGGCCGGTGCGCCCCGGGGCGTTCTGGCGGGCAGATGCGATGGCCCTTATGAGGAGAGACATGTCTGACAACAGCACGGCGACCGGCAGGACCCCCGTCGATTTCTGGTTCGACCCGCTCTGCCCCTGGGCCTGGATGACCTCCCGCTGGATGCTGGAGGTGGAGAAGGTCCGCGACGTCGAGGTCCGCTGGCACGTGATGAGCCTGTCCGTCCTCAACGAGGACAAGATCGACGAGCTGCCCGAGGAGTACCGCGAGCTGCTGGAGAAGGGCTGGGGCCCGGTCCGCGTGGTGATCGCCGCCCAGCAGAAGCACGGCGACGAGATCGTCGGCCCGCTGTACACCGCGCTCGGCACCCGCTTCCACAACCAGGGCGAGGGCCCCACCCGCGAGGCGGTCGTGGGGGCGCTCCAGGATGTCGGCCTGCCGGCCGAGCTGGCGGACTTCGCGGACTCGGACGTGTACGACGCCGAGCTGCGCGCCTCCCACAAGGAGGGCATCGACAAGGTCGGCCAGGACGTCGGCACCCCGGTCATCGCCGTCCCGGGCGCGGACGGCGAGCAGATCGCCTTCTTCGGCCCGGTCGTCACCCCCGCCCCGAAGGGCGAGGAGGCGGCAAAGCTGTGGGACGGCACGCTGCTGGTGGCGTCGATCCCCGGCTTCTACGAGATCAAGCGGACCCGGACCCAGGGCCCGATCTTCGACTGACCTGCCGGGGGCGGTGCGGGGCCCGGCGGCTGTCCGCCCCCGCACCCCCCGCCTCACGCGTACAGCGCGTCCAGCTTCGGCAGCCGCAGCGCCACCCGCTCCGCGTCGTCGAAGTCGAAGTCCCACTCCGGGTCCAGGTCGGGGTAGTCGATCGTGAACGAGTCGTCGGGCATGTCCTCATCCGTCGCCGTCCGATGCGCGTCCCAGGCGATCCCGAGCGTCCGCTCGCACTCCATCTCCAGGCCCTCGGGCGCCGCGGCCCTGATCACCGGCAGCTCGGCCAGCGTGTCCGGATCGGCGACGACCCGCTCGAACACCTCACGCCCCTGCGCTATCAGCCAGCCCCGGAAGTAGTCGAAACCGTCGTCGGAACAGCCGCCGTTGATCGTGTACGCCGCAGCCCAGAGCGGAGCCCGGTAGGAGGCGGCCATCAAGTCCCAGAGCAGCTGCTGCGCGACGACGATCTCGTCCCGGGGCCGGGTGGCGAGCAGCGCGGAGGCCCGCTCGACGACGGCCTCCGCATCCTCTGGGTCGGTGACCTGTGCGCGGGCGTCGTCGATCAGATTCCAGAAGTCCGTGGTGTCCATGCGGTGCAGCATGCCGGAGGGGTCTGACAGTCTCGGGTGCGGCGAGCTGCCGAGGGGGCTGAGGGAAGGGAGTCCGACGGACATGAAGGTACGACCGGCACGGCGGTCCGAGGCCGCGACACTGGAGCCGGTCACGCTCGTCGACCAGCAGAACCCGTGACGTCCACCGCTTCCGAAGTCCCATGGGGCTCCACGTTGTCCACCGCTCGCGCAGCCCGGCGCCCGGCCGCGGTCAGAGCCAGGGTGACCGCGATCGAGGCCACCGCCATCGCGGTCATCGCCGTCGCGGGGGAGGTCCGCTGGGCGACGGTGCCGGCCAGCGCCGCCGCGACGCCCTGCATGGTGAGCATGCCGGAGGAGTGCAGGCCGAGCGCCTGACCGGTGAACTCGTCCGGGGTCAGGGCCATCAGCCGCTCCTGGAACAGCAGACTCGCGGAGAACCCGACCGAGGCCAGCACCGTCAGGGCGAACGCCAGGGGGAGCGCCGGGCGCGCGACGAAGAGCAGATACGGGGCGGCCAGGAGCAGTTGCAACGGCGTGGCCAGCCGCCCCCGCCGGTGTCGCGCGACGAACCGGCCCGCCACGGTGTCCCCGACGAGCATCCCCAGCGCGGCGAAGGCGAAGAGGAGCCCGGCGTGCTCGGGTGCGTACGGGACGAAGAGCGACTCGCAGCCGACGATCAGCCCGTTCGGCACCCAGAGCGCGAGATAGACCCGGCGGCGCGGGCCCGAGGACCACAGCACGGCGTTGATCCGCCAGGTCTCGGCGGCCGACGGCCGCCCGGCGGAACGGGGCGGCCGACGCGCCAGCCCGAACCGGGCGACGACCGCACCCGCCAGATACAGGGCGGCGGCGACCAGCAGCGTGCCGCGCGCGGACAGCGTCGCCACCAGGAGCCCGCCGAGGGCGAACCCGCCGATCTGCATCAGGCCGGAGCACATGTTCAGTACGGAACGCCCCAGCAGATAGCCGTCCTTGGGCAGCACCTCGTTGAGCAGTCCGTACCGCACACCGCCGCCCACGGCCGCGACCGCCCCTTCGGCCAGGATGATCGCGAAGACCACCGGCAGCGGCAGCCCGGGGACGGCGAGGACGGCGGTGGCCAGTCCGAAGGCGAGTGCCATGCCGGTCATCGCGGCCCGGGGCGGCAGCCGGTCCGCCGCCGACATCAGCACGGTCGCCCCGATCACCTGGGCGAGCGAGGAGCCGAACATGGACAGGGCGGCGAGCAGCGGCGAGTCGGTCGCGGCGTAGACGAGGGTGCCGAGGGCCAGCCCGCTCGTCGTCGACGCGGCGACCTGGACGGCACTTGTCGCGAAGAGCGGTCCGAACTGCGGCGTACGGAAGAGTTCCCGGTAGGTGCGCATGCGGGGAGTCTCGGCGGCCGTCCGGGGCGACCGTTACAGTTTCGCGTGTCGGCGAAACGTGGAGGCATGACGTCGTGGGCCTGTGGCAGATCAACACGGACACGCTGGCCGGGAGCCGGTTCGTCGTCTCACCGCTCGCCGAGACCCTCTCCGCCCTGAACTCCCTGGAGCGGGGCCGGCCCGAGCACCCCGGCGAACGGGCCTGGCTCGACGCCCATCTGCCCGCCTACCGAGCCCGGCAGGCCGCCGACCCGGTCGCGGCCCTCCTCGTACCGGCGGCGCTCGGCGGCAGCTGGAACGCGGACTTCATCACCCCGACGCCGACGGGCGAGGGCGCCCCGTCCTTCGAGGAGGAGCTGGCCCCCGTCCGGGCGACCACCCCCGAGCGCGCCCGAGCGGACCTGGTGGTGTCGCTCGGCGGCGGCCCCCTCCCGGCGCTCCTGGACCGCGACGACCTGGCCCGGCGGGCCGCCGACGTCCTGCACTGGGTCTGGCTGCACACCGTGCTGCCGGACTGGCCGCGCCGCCGCCGGATCATCGAGGCGGACATCGTCGCGCGGACCGGACAGCTGAGCCAGGGCGGCTGGGCGGCCGCCCTGAGCGGTCTGCGCCCGGGGATGCGGTGGCTGGGCGACAGCCGGCTCCAGATCAACGCGCACGACTACCCGCCGAAGCAACTGTCCGGCGTACGGCTGCTGTTCGTCCCGGTCACCCAGCGCTCGGGCTGGGTCTCCTGGGACGACGAAGCCCGGCGCTACGCGGTCGTCTACCCCTGCTCCGGCACCCTGGCCGACGCGGACCGGGCCCGGGTCCCGGACAGCCTGTCCCGCCTCCTCGGTCCCGCGCGAGCGGCCGTCCTCGTCCTCCTCGCCGCCCCGAAGAGCACCACCCAACTGGTCGCCCTGACCGACCAGGCCCTCGGCTCGGTCGGCCGCCACCTCAAGATCCTCCTCGACGCGGGCTTGGCGGACCGCCGCCGATCAGGCCGTTCGGTCCTGTACTTCCGCACGGAGGCGGGCGACGTGCTGGTGGGGGCGCAGCAGGGAGGTTGAGGGGGCCGGCCGCTCACCCCTTCACAGCGGCAGCGGCGCCCGTCGACGGAGCGAGCCCCCTCGCCGACCGCGAACGCGACGTGCTGCGCGGGCTTCAGACGTCGTTTCTCATGGCGTATCCGCCCGGTGAGCTGCGCACGGCGGATCTGAATCAACGGTGGGTCCCGGATGGCCGCCCAGCTGTGTCCGTTCGTACAGAAAGACGAGTCAGCCGACGTTGCCCGTCTCCACCGGGAAGTCCGGCGGCCGGGGCTTGGACCAGTCGTACAGCGACTCCCGGTCGGTCATCAGCGCGTACTCCGCCTCGCGCCAGTTCGGGATGCTCCCGATGACAAAGCTGCCTCCGTCAGGGTCCAGCATCCAGGTGTACTCGGCGGCGGATGGCTCCAGCCCGTGCCGCTCCTTCAACACGGCGAACTCGCCAGGACTGGCGCGCCGGATGTGGATCCCGTTGCGGTAGCAAGGCTGGAGGAGCATCAGCTCCACATGCCCGATGTAGATCTCGATGTGCGTTGTGGTTCGGTCAATCACGTTTGTAGCCCTTGTCCTTGTCCGCCGACTCCCCGGATGTCCCGTCTGGCAGGGTTGGCGGATGATCGAGCGCGAAGATTCCCGCCCTGACGAACGGTCGGCGCAGGCACTCCAGTCGTTCCTCGCCACACTGTGGAGCATGGTCGTCGATGAGGACAGTTACACCGATGGTCACCCGTCCTGGCTCGAACCCGAGCGCAGGAGCGACCAGCAGGGCAACGGTCCCGCCGACGCGGGGGCGAGCGCGCTCCAGCGGGTGCTGGCGTGCGGTGTGGACCCGGACGATCTGACCGACGTGGTACGGGAGGTGCAGCACGAAGTCCTCTACAACGTATGCCAGTTGCTCGACGATCCCGGCCTGCTGGGAATCGGGCTGGACCACGAGGGATCCCGGCCCGCGGAGTTCCGCTGGGAGCTCGTGGCGGTCCGCGACGGGGAGCCGGCCGGACGAGTGCCGGTCCACGGGCTGCACTCCTCGCTCGACGAACTCGACCCCAGCGGCCGCCACGGCGAGCCGCGCGGCCGCCCGATTCCCGCCCGACTGCCGGGCCACCCGCTCCACGCGAGGCTCGCCGTCGCCCACGCGCGCGCGGGCGACCGCATCCGGGCGATCAGAACCTGGCGCAAGGCGACCGGTGCGACCGTGACGGAGGCGAAGGCGGCCATCGATCTCCTGGTCGACCGGGCGGAGGAGGGGCCAGGAAGCGCGCCCTGAGCCCACTCGGGGTGAAGCGGAGATGGGCGCCGGGGTATTCGCACCGCCACCGCCACCGCCACCGCCACCACCAACGCGACCGCCGACCCGTTGATCCTTCTCGGGCAGAACACCTGGCGGTGGTTTGTTCCTCTGCTACCGGCCTACTACGGCCCTGACCCCCCGTCAACAGTCAACCGCCGGGGTGTGTTTCAGAAGTGGATCAAGGTTGTGCGCTGATCACGTTTGATGGCTCGGAGAGATCTGGCAGCCACTCAGTGGACGGTACCGGAGCGGTTGATGCCGCCGGGCATCAAGTCCGGCCGCCCCCCCGCCTCAAGCGCCACCGGGCGGTGGCCACGAGATACGACAAGTTTGCCGTCCGCCACGAAGCCACGGTGCTGGTCGCCGCCATCAACGAATGGCTGTGACCAGTACTTCCGAAACCCGCCCCAGTGCTTCAGCTGGCACCGGAGCGGTGCAGTCGGCGAAAGTGAGTCCTCACGCGACGGAACGATCAAGCTGCGGAAGACTTCGCCGGCGGCAGGGGAGGGAGCCGTGGTGGTGAGCGATGGTGCTGCAGCGGCCACCGATGCCCCATGGCCGGCGCATCCGCAAGTGAAGGTGGGGAACCGAAATGAGTTTGCGCCTCTATCTGGACAGCGCCCGGGAGCCCCGTATGCCGGACGGGTCGGCAGGTGAATGGGTCGATTTCTTCGACGGGACGATGGAACTGGAGGCCAAGAACTGGCCGCCGCTGCTGTGGTGGGCGATGTTCAGCCCCGGAGACCTCGTGGATGCGAGGATCGCCGACACCGAGGACGCCGGTACCGATGAGCACGCGGAGTTGCTGAGCGAGTGGGGCGAGGCCACCTACCCGTACCTGGTGGTCGACCAGCGGACGGCGCTGTCGCGACTGCACGCCCGGCGGCAGGGACTGACCAGTCGGCTCGGCGCGCAGTTCTCGCCCCTCTACGATGAGTTCGTCGCGCTCATCGACGCCCGGTTCGGTCCCTACGTGCTGCTGCGGACCGAGGCGTTGGCCGATGGCGGTGAAGGCGGCATCCGCCTGCTGTTCGAGGAGACCCTGGCCGACTTGGAGCGCCTCGACGCCGGTCATGCCACAGCGGCCGGCGGGCGAGTGGACAGCCTGATCTCGGATTTTCAGCGGTGGCAGCACACGGATCCGGTCTGGCTACTGTCAGGTGTTGGCGACGGATGGCCGAGCGTCGCGCTGCGGGAGCCCTACGCTGCCACTGCGGTCAGGCGGTCATCCAGCCAGAGTGCCGAGCGGTCCACCGCTGTGGGCTGGGTGTGGGGCGTTCTCGTCGTGGTCTGCAGCATCGGTGCGTACTGGCTCACCGGGAGTGTCTGGCCGGTCGTCGTCGCGTTCGGCGTGGTCCTGGCCGTGCTGGTGGCAGGTTTCGTCCGGCGGCGGGGGTGAGCGGGCAGGCCGGCACGACGGGGCAGGTGACCAGACCTGACTGCTACACCCCCGCCGACGCCGCCCGCGCCCCGACCTGGCCGGCCCAAAGCAATACGCGCCGTCCGGGCCTGGCTCGGCCCCTGGACCAGCCTCCAACGATGCCGGCGAGCCTGGACGAATGCACCCCATCACCGGAACTCCGAGCCCTGATCAACGCCGTCGGCGCAGGCCACCCGCTTGACCTCTACTCCCCGGCTTAACAAACCACCGCTAGCGCCCCCGCTGGCGTCCCACACGCCTTCTGAACTGCGAACCGGCTAGCGGACCCCGTAGATCTGGCCCGTCTGCGCGCCCTCGACCGAGCGGACGTACGCCGTCGCCACACGGGCCGCCGGGACCGCCTCCATGCCGGAGAAGAACGGCCCGTAGGAGGGCAGTGACTCCTCGGCCACCGTCGGGCTGACCGCGTTGATCCGCTGGGGCGGGAGTTCGATCGCGGCGGCCCGTACGAACGCCTCGACCGCACCGTTCGCCGCGGACGCGGCCGCTCCCGCCACGATGGGCTCCTCGGTGAGGACCCCGCTGATCAGAGTGAACGAGCCGGTCGTGGCCACGTGCCGGGCGCCCTGACGGACCAACTCCACTTGGCTCAGCGCCTTGCCGCGGAACGTCGCCGCGAAATCGTCGGCGGTCAGCTCACGCAGCGGCTTGAACACGGCGTCGCCCGCCGCGACCGCGACCGCGTCCAGCGGGCCGGCTTCCGTATACAGCCGGGCCACCGCCTTCGGGTCGGTGACGTCGGCCACCAGGTCTCCGCCCGTACGGCCCACGCCGATCACCTCGTGCCCGCGGGCCGCGAGCGCCTGGCGTACCGCACCGCCGAGTGTTCCGCCCGCGCCGACCAAAAGAATCCTCACAACACACCGTCCATCACATGTCGGGAAATCCCGGGAACCCCCCGGGCATCCACGACGCTACGGATCGCGCCCGCATGCCCGGAAATGCCGTTTGGTCAGGGACTATGCTCCGTAGGCATGAATGATGTGGAACTGCGCCACCTCAGAGCTCTGAACGCGGTGGCCGAGGCGGGCACCGTCACCGCCGCGGCGGCCCGGCTGCACATGACGCAGCCCGCGCTCTCCCGTACGCTCGTCCAGTTGGAAGCGCGCGTCGGTGTCCGGCTCGTCGATCGTTCCACCCGACACCTTGCCCTCACTGCTGCCGGGACGACCTTGCTCGGCCACGGGCGGGCGATCCTCGCCCACCTGGACGCGGCCCTCGCGGACACCCGGACGGTTTCCCGCCCTCTGCGTCTCGGCTACACCTGCGCGGTGCTCGGGCAGCAGACCGTTCCGCTGCTCCGGTCCTGGCGTCGTACGCACCCACACACCGCGCTCGAGGTGGTTCGGCAGGACAACAGCACCGCGGGCCTCGCCACCGGGGACACCGACGTGGCGGTGCTTCGCACAGTTCCCGCAGACCCGCGCATCCGCACCGAGGCCCTCTACACGGAGGACCGGGTCGCGACCCTGCCCGACGACCACCCGCTCGCGGGCAGGGACCGGGTGCTGCTGGCCGAGCTCACCGCCGACCAGGACCTCCCGCTGGCCCTGTGGCCGGACACCGGCACCGCCTCGCCGGACCTGTGGCCCTCGGGGCAGCGCCCGGCCCGGACGGTCGAGGTGGGCAACGTGGACGAGTGGCTGAACCTCATCGCCGCCGGCGGAGCGTTCGGCCTGGGCGCGGCGGGCACGGCGGAGAGCCACGGCCACCCAGGCGTCCGCTTCGTCCCGGTCTCCGACGCCCCTGCCGCCACGGTCTACCTCGCCCGCCCCGCCCACCCCACGCATCCACGGACAGCGGAGTTCCTCGCGGCGGTCCGGGACGTGGTGAGCGGCGGCTAGCCCAGCCGTCAGCGCAGATCACCCCGGCTGCCGACTCACTGGTCATGAGCTGTGCTTCCTCTCATGAGGCGAAGGCCGCGGAGAGGATCTGGTTGACCAGGGCGAGATCATTTCCTCCGCCGTTGGTGGGGTTGAAGGAGTACACCAGGCGGCGACGCAGGTCACGGGTCGTGAACATGCCGTCGGTGTAGCCGAAGGTGCTGCCGGTCTTGCCCCATACGGTCACTCCGTTGGACAGGGTCGCGCGCATCAGTCCGGCGCTGTAGTAGGCGCGGCCGTGACCCGGGTCGTGGGCGTTGCCGTCGAGGTAGGAGACATTGGGGACGGTGAAGAGTTCCGCTTGCTCGGTCGGTGGCAGGAGTCGTCCTCGGAAGAGGGCGGTCAGGAAGCGGTCGAGGTCAGCCGTGGTGGAGATCATGCCCCCGGCGCCCGGGTTCTGTTCGGTGATGTCGACCAGTTGCGTCCCGCCGTCCGGCTGGGGCACGGCAATGTAGCCGTGGGAGTGAGGGCCCGGGATCGTGGGGTCGGTCTCCGGGGCGGTGGTGTCGCGCAGGTGCAGCGGCCGCAGGATCCGGTTGGTGATCTCCTGCTGGTAGGTGTGTCCCGTGAGGTTCTCGATGAGCAGCCCGGCGACGTAGTAGCCGGTAGCTCCGTACGCCTGCATGGAGCCGGGCACGGCGAACGGTCGCTCATGCTGAACGGCCTTGGCGATCAGTTCCGCGAGCGGGTGGTCATCGAAGCGGTGCTCGACGATGCCGTCCGGGGTGGTGGGGATGTCGTCCGGTGTCAGTTCGGGAATGCTGCTGGTGAAGTTGAGCAGGGTGCGAACCGGGATCGGCGGGTAGCTGTCAGGCAGTACGTTCGGCAGGTACCGCTGGACGGGCTGATCGAGGTCGACGCGGTCTTCGGAGGCGAGCTGCAGCAGCACGGTGGCGATGAAGGTCTTGGTGACGCTGCCGAGGCGGAACCTGCCGTCGGCCGGAACCGGTGCCCCGGTCGCGACGTCGGCAGTCCCGTACGTGCCGACCCAGTGACCGTCCGGGCCGCTCACCCGCGCAAGCACTCCTGTGACCCGGTCAGGCGCACTCGAGAGCGCCCGTTGCAGGACCTGCGGGTCCAAACCCGGCAACTGGCCACTGGCGCGCTCGACCGCCACCGTGGGCCGCTCAGCAGGAGCCGCTGCCGCCGGGAGGGTCGTGCCCAGCGCCACCGCGGCAAGAACCGCGCAGGCAAGCGCCGCCACCGGTACCCGCCTGCGCCGGCCCCTCGTCGTAGTTGCCTCGGTATCGGAAAGACATGGCTTGGAAGTCATGCCCATGACGGTGTCGCACAACCGCTGTGTGACTCATCAGGGAACACCCCCGAGAGGGCCCCCATTAGCCCCTGAGACCGCTTCAGCTCGATTCGGTGGTCAGGGGGTGACGCGGGCCGGTACTGGTGGGATGCTCGCGCCGATCGGGTTGGGAGACCGCTGATCCCGAAGCCTCGGCCGGGCGCGGCGGTGAGCCGGCCAGTGGTGAGGCGTCTTCGTAGCGGACCTCGTAGACGCGCTCCGTGAACTTCCAGCCGTCGCCGGTGCGCTGATAACGGTCGTGGTAGATCGCGTAGTTCAGCCCTCCCCGGCCGTCGAGGCCACGCCCCACCTCCGATATGTAGGCGCGGCCGGACGCGGTGTCGCCGTCGAGCCGGATCACGCCCGGGTGTGTGTTCTGCACAAGAAATTCCACAACATCCGGCACCCGCCTGCCCCAGGCGCGGATCGCCTCCCGCCCTTCGAGTTCAACGGGAATGTTGGGCATCCGCAGAACACCGTCCGGTGTGAACAGCGAAGCGATGCGGTCGTAGTCGCGCATCATCGCCCCGTCGGTGAACTCACCGCGCAGTGCTTCGATCTCCACACGATCCGCGATGGCCTGAAAGTCGCTCATCGGTCTTCTCCATGTCGCATTGGACCCGGTGCACGCGACACCCGCTGGATGGCGCGTCCGTCCCAGCAGTACGACGGCATGGCCCTCCGGAATGTGACACGGGCCCGCTCGGGGACAGGGTTAGGCTGCGGCACGGCGTCGGAGAAGGGCGGCCGACGGAGGTCGAACTCGACCCGGAAGCAACGGGATACGGAGGAGGACAGGGATGGGGGCCATGGCGGATCAGGGCAACGGGAGCGACGAGCGGCGGCGAACGGCCGCTCCGGCCGAGCTGGGGGGTGTCCTCGCGCGCTACCGGGAACGCCCGACGATGGGCAAGCTCGGCCTGACCGTCGTTCCGGTCGCCGCCTTCCTGCTGTTCGGCGGCATACCCGACTCCATACCGGGCACCGGCCACCTCGTATTCGACGTCATCTGCCTCCTGCTGTGCGTCTGGGGCGTGTACGAGCTGACCCACTCCCTCGCCTCCTGGCTGATCCTGCACGAAGGCGGAATCGTCTACCGGGGCTGGCGCAAGGTGCGGTGGGCGCACCACTGGGAGGACTTCAAGGACGTCGTCCTCTCCCGTGAGGCCACGTACGTCGGCCCGTCCTCCCGGCCGATCTCGGACAAGATCGTCGCGCGCCTGTGGACGGCGACCGGCCAGGGCGCGCGTGAACTGTCCGGCAACTACTTCCTGACCGACGTCGGCGCGGGCCCCCTGCGCACGTTCCTGCGCTCCCCGGGGAACCTGACGCCGATGTTCGCGGGCATCATCGACCGCGTCGCCGAGGCGCGTGTGCGGCACGATCTGCGCGAACTGGCCACCGAGGGCGGCAAGGTCCAGTACGACCACTTCGAGCTCGGCGGTACGTACCTGCACGTCAAGGGCGCCGCAGACGAGATCCCGTGGGACGAGGTCACCCGCCTGACCGTGGACGCCGACCAGGTCGCCATCACCGTTCCCCACCTGCGACGCCGCATGGAGGGCCTCAAACTCAAGGCGGACGGCCGCCGGGAGAACTACCGGGTCGGCGCGGACAACACCCTGTACATCGAGGACAAGGGCCTGAGCAACTGCCGGAAGGCGATCATCTGGTCCGTCATGTCCCACATCGCGGAATCCATCGACGCGGAACCGCGGTGACCGTGGCTACGGGCAGGACCCGCACGGGGCGCGCGGACCAGTCGACGACGCGTCCGCCCGCGCGAGCGGTGCAGGCGTACGGCCCTCCGGCCCTGAGTCGTATGACGGCCTCCCACTGCCCGTGGTCGAGCCGGCGGAAGGTTCGGTCGCGGTGCTCCGCGTCGAACCGTGGGAGTGGCGGCGTGCTCGGCCCGTACGAGCAGTTCGTCGGCGGTGACCTCGCACCGCCAGGCGGTCCGGAGGGGCCGCCTCACGTCAACTCCGTTTGACCGATGGTCAGATGGACCCAGACGGTTTTGCCGGGGTCGCGCGGCCGTACGCCCCACTTCGCGGCGACCGCGTCCACGATGACCAGGCCGCGGCCGGAGAGGTCGTCGAGCGTGGGGGTGCGGAGCGTGGGCATCCGCCACTGGTACGAGTCGGAAACCTCCAGTACGAGCGTGCTGTTGCGACGGCGTAAGCCCAGCTCGAAGTAGTCGCCGGTCCCTTTGGCGTGGTTGACCACGTTGGTGCTCAACTCGCTTGCGACCAGGGTTGTTTCGTCGATGAGCCCGCTGAGTCTCCACTCGGCCAGGATGCTCTCGACGTGGCGTCGAGCGGCGGGGACGGAGTCCCTGCGGGCCCGGAATCTCTTGATGTGCGTGCGCCCGGACATGGGTCCCCCAAGGTCGTGGGTGGGCAGGCGGATCGGCGGTCACGGAGTGCGCCCAAGGGGGCACTTTTTGTGACGCATCCCACGCTAGAGCGAGACTCTCCATCTATGCAATCGAACTGCATCGAGAATTTGCATATTGCTCACGGTCTCAAGCGCCTGGCGCGTAGCCTCCGTTGACGTGCAGACTGGTCACACGGAGTAAGAGGAGGGGACATGCCCGCAGGTGGACGCCCTACTGTGCGCAGCAGGCGGCTCGGCGCGGCGCTCAGGAGGTATCGCGAGGCGGCGAAGCTCGACCAGCACCATGCTGCCGAACACATCGTGGGATCGAAGGCCAAGATCAGTCGTATCGAGGCCGGTCAGGTCTCGGCGCGTCCCGGCGATGTTCGGCTGCTCCTTGAGCTGTACGGAGTGGAAGACATCTCCGTGTACCAGCAGTTGGAGCAGCTGGCTCGGGCGTCCAACAAGCGCGGATGGTGGCTCAACTATGAATGGGCGGCCAAGCCGGAGTACGCGGACTTCATCACGCTCGAATCCGACGCGACGTATATCCGTACTTGGCAGTCGTTGTTCCTGCCGGGACTTCTGCAGACGGACGACTACCTGAGGGTTCTGCTCGGTGCCGGCCTGAAGGTTCATACGCCCGAGGCGATTGACGAGATGGTGGCCATTCGTCAGACGCGCAGGAAGGTGATCGAGGAGCATGGTGCCCGGTTCGCGGCAGTCATCTGGGAGCCCGCGCTCACGGCCCCGATGCCTTCCGCGAAAGCGCATCGCGACCAGCTCCTGCACATCCTGAACGTGGCTCAACGGCAGAATGTCAGCGTTCAGGTGCTCCCTGCCACGGAGTGGGAGGCCGCGCACATGGCGTCACATTTCGTCATGTTCAACTTCGGTCCTGAACCCGCCCCGGAGGCAGTCGCCTTCGACAGCACGACGAGCACCGTCATCATCGAGGACCTTGAAGAGATGGCCACGCATGCGCAGATCTTCGAAGCCCTCAGATCGGCGGCGCTGACGCCCGCGCAATCGCTCACCTTCCTGCGTGAGCACATCGCAAGCATCCCTGAGAGCGAGAAAGAGCAGTAATGAGGAACCAGCAGATCGTCACCGAGTTCAAGAAGTCCAGTGCCTCGCAGGGAGGGCAGCAGGACTGCGTCGAGGTAGCCCACACCGCCGACGGCGGCCGCGCTGTCCGGGACAGCAAGAACCGGGACGGCGGGCTCCAGTTCTACGCCCCCGAGGGGTGGGCCGCGTTCGTCGACGGGGTGAAGGGCGGGGCCTTCGGGCGCTGACGCACCCGGGGCGGGCTGCGCTAAACGTGGGTGAGCAGGCGCTCCAGCGGTCGGGGTACGTGCTTGAGGTCCAGGTGCGCGATCAGCGCCTGCGCGTACAGCGCCTTGCGGCCGCTGTGCGTGCCCATGAACCGTCGCAGCTGGTGTTCCACGGGGCGTTCCCGCTGTGCCGGCTGGCCCTGGAACGTACGGAAGGGGCGCATCTCGCCCTGGGCCTCGATCACCTGCTGTACGCCCTCGGCCCCCAGTGCGCGGATCAGTTCGTCCTCCAGGTCGGCCACGCACACCTGGAACCCGAGGGTCTCCAGTCCGGCGCGGGTGAGGTCGGAGCCGAGCCCGACCCTTTCCAGATGGCGCCGGAAGTGCCCCTCCTCGCCGATGTCGCAGAGCCCCGCCAGCGGGAGGCCGAGCCCCGGCGGGCCGCACACGTCCAGGAAGCGCCCGATGCTCATCGCGCCGCCGAGCGGTACCACCGCGACGCCCTCCGCACCAAGGTCGCGGCCGTGGCGCGTGGCCAGTGCTTCGATCGCGACCTGGTCACTGCTTCCCTCGACGAGCACGACCGTACGCACACCGCCGGCCAGCTCCCGCGCCTCCGCGGTTGCCGCGTCCGACCCCGCTCCGCCTGCCGCCCATACGACCGCCGCCTGGCTGAATCGCCTCAACTCGTCCACGAGACCTCGCTTCCCGACGCCATCCTGCACGGCGGGGATCCCGTACGCATACACGTTTTCCCGACCCAGGTCGTCCAGGGACCGCTCGGCTGGTGACCGCCGACCGCATTGCCGGGCGACGGTCCCCGGCGGGGACGAAGGTGGGCCCACGCGCACCACGCGTGGGCCCACATTCGTCGGTGTCCGGGATCAGCTCGGCTGGTCTCCGGTGTACCGGTAGATGCCGCCTGCTGAGTTGACGTGCCATACGGTGCCGTCGGCTGCCACGCCGATGTCGACGGCGTTGCCGGGGATGCCGACCCAGGGGTTGGCGTCGTGGCCCGTGTACCGGTACATCTGGCCCAGGGAGTTCACGCCCCAGACGTGGGTCCTGGACCC
>NZ_JBHVWT010000001.1:592446-723284 GCF_042882135.1 Streptomyces sp. NPDC058240 | reverse complement strand
CAGTCCGTGGAGCCCTGGTCTCCGGTGTACCGGTAGATCCCGCCTGCTGAGTTGACGTGCCATACGGTGCCGTCGGCTGCCACGCCGATGTCGACGGCCTTGCCGGGGATGCCGACCCAGGGGTTGGCGTCGTGGCCCGTGTACCGGTACATCTGGCCCAGGGAGTTCACGCCCCAGACGTGGGTCCTGGACCCGACCGAAATGCGGGTCAGGCCGCCTGAGACGGGGACCCAGTCCGTGGAGCCCTGGTCTCCGGTGTACCGGTAGATCCCGCCTGCTGAGTTGACGTGCCATACGGTGCCGTCGGCTGCCACGCCGATGTCGACAGCCCTGCCGGGGATGCCCACCCACGGATTGGCGTCGTAGCCCGTGTACCGGTACATCTGGCCCAGGGAGTTCACACCCCAGACATGAGTCCTGGACCCGACCGAGATCGAAGTGAGACCACCGGAGACGTTCTTCCAGTCAGCCATGTTCCTGTCCCCTTACCTCGAACCTTGCGAGGGGAATCTTGCTGCTCGGAGGGGCCACCCAAACGGCCTGATATACCGATTGGCTACAGAGATAAACCAAAAATCGCCGTTTGGTCGCCTTCGCCCCTCTGCCTGCTGGGCGGGTCGCCCACTCGCCTCACCACGAGGAGGCTGAATCCGCCGTAACCCACAAGGGAACAAGAGCGGCGCCCGGACTCCGGTCTGCCGGACGATCCGAACGAAACAACTCAGCCCAGGGTGCGGGCCCGTTCGAGGACTTCGGCCGGAGCCTTGGCCACCGAGCCGGTGTCGAAGGGGGGTTGTGGGTCGTACTCGGTGTAGAGCTGGATCGCCTGGGCGGTCACGTCGTCGGTGAGCAGGGCGGCCAGCCGGACGGCCATGTCGATGCCGGAGGAGACTCCGGCCGAGGTGATCACCCGGTCGTGCCGTACGACCCGTTCGGGGGTGTAGACGGCGCCGTACGACTCCAGGTCGGAGGACGCGTCCCAGTGGGTGGTGGCGGTCAGGCCGTTCAGCAGGCCGGCCGCGCCGAGCACCAGGGAACCGGTGCAGACCGAGGTGGTGAAGCGGGTGCCGGCGTGGATCCGGCGTACCCAGTCGAGGAACGCGGGGTCGTTCACCATGGTCTGGAAGCTGCCCCCGCCCGGGACCAGCAGGACGTCGCAGCGTTCCACGTCGGAGTACCGGGTCGGGACGTGCACCGGCAGGGAACCCAACACGTCCTGCACCAGGCCGGGTTCGGCGGTGACGAACTTGACGGTGGCGCCGGGCACGTACGCGAGGATCTCGTACGGACCGATCGCGTCGAGCGGTTCGAAGCGGTCGAAGAGCGGGATCACGATGTCCATGCTCGGCAGCCTAAGGTCCCGCGGGGGCGGTGGAGTCCGGGGCCTTCACACGCCGAGCCACTCCGCGACCTCGACCACGTCCCCGACGCTCACCGTGCCCTCGCAGACCACGGCGTTCTTCGCGCCGAAGCTGACCCTGTTCCCGTACTCCGGCTCGCGCCGGTAGGTCGACAGGGTGCGGATCGGTTCCGGGCCCGCGCGGTGGCCGGTGGCCTGGTCGACCATGGGGACGGCGCACCGCATCGCCCGTACCGAGTGGGCGAGTTCGACGGAACCGATGGTCATCCGGCGTACCCGGTCCTCGAAGTGGGGTTCGTCGTTGCCGGTCAGGACGATGTTGGGGCGGAAGCGGTTCATGGGGACGGGCTTCGCGTCGCCCCGGGCGGTGATGCGGGCGTTGAGGTCGTCGAGGGAGGCCGTCGAGGCGACCAGCACCGCGTGCGCGTCGGCGAAGTTGACCTTGCCCGGGGTGTCGCCCCAGCCGTCCCGGTCGAAGCCGGGAGCCACGCGTACCAGGCGGGACTTCACGCCGAGCGCGTCGGAGAACCACTCCGCGACCGCGTCCCCCTGGTCGATGGCCGCGCCGAGCGGGCGGTCGAACATGCTGACGTCGAGGCGCGGGCCGTGCGGGTCGACGTCGAGGTGGAGTGGTTCGACGCCGGCGGTCGTCAGGGCCAACGTCGCGCCCGTGTCCAGGACTTCGACGCTGATCGCGGCCATCGCAGGGTGGGTGCGCTGGCTGCGGAAGGCGCCGTCCGCAGCGTCCACCACCATGAACGTACGGTCGTGTTCGAGGCCGGTGCCGAGGACCTGCGCGGAGTCGACCGTGGTCCCGGCGCAGCCCTTGACCGGGTAGTAGGCCAGCTCGCGGACGGTGATCGTCATGGTGTCCCCTCCGGGGCGGCCGCTTCGAGGGCGTCGACGCTGCCGGACATGATGGTGCGGATGTGGCGGGTGAGGTGCTCGGTGGGCCAGTCCCACCAGGCGACGGCGAGGAGCCGGGCGACGGTCTCCTCGTCGTACCGGGTGCGGATCAGCCGGGACGGGTTGCCGCCGACGATGCCGTAGTCGGGTACGTCGGAGGTGACGACGGAGCCGGCGCCGATGATCGCGCCGTGCCCGATCCGTACGCCCGGCATCACCGTGGAGTTGTAGCCGAACCAGACGTCGTTGCCCACGACCGTGTCGCCCCGGCCCGGCAGCCCGGTCAGCAGGTCGAAGTGGTCGGCCCAGGAGCCGCCCATGGAGGGGAACGGGAAGGTGGACGGGCCGTCCATCCGGTGATTGGCTCCGTTCATGATGAACCGCACCCCGGTCCCGAGCGCGCAGAACTTCCCGATGACGAGCTTCTCCGGACCGTAGTGGTACAGCACGTTGCGGGATTCGAACGCGGTCGCGTCGTCGGGGTCGTCGTAGTACGTGAAGTCCCCGACCTCGATCAGCTCGGACTTCACCAGGGGCTTCAGCAGAACGACCCGGGGCTGGCCCGGCATCGGGTGCAGGACGGTGGGGTCGGCGGGGGCCGGGCTCGTGGCGCTCATGGCGCTCATCATCGCATTCGCCTCGCATGATGTAAGTTCCTTTTGGGAACTCATGAGGATCGAGAGAGGAACATGCCGTGACGCTGGCACGATGGACCGAGGTCGACGACTACTTCAACGGTCTGCTGGTGGGCCCGGACGCGGCCCTGGAAGCGGCCGTGGAGGCCAGTGAGGCGGCGGGACTCCCGGCGATCCAGGTTGCCGCCAACCAGGGCAAGCTGCTGAACCTGCTGGCCAGGCTCCAGGGCGCGCGCACCGTGCTGGAGATCGGCACCCTGGGCGGCTACAGCACCATCTGGCTGGCCCGCGCGCTCCCCGAGGGCGGCAAGGTCGTGACGCTGGAGGCCGATCCGGAGTGCGCCGAGGTGGCGCGTGGGAACATCGAGCGGGCGGGGCTCGCGGATGTCGTCGAGATCCGGGTCGGCCGGGCCCTCGACACGTTGCCGGAGCTCGCGGCGGAGGGGTACGGGCCGTTCGACGTCGTGTTCATCGACGCCGACAAGCCGAGCAACCCCGACTACCTGGCCTGGTCCCTGAAGCTGACCCGGCCCGGCAGTCTGATCGTCGCCGACAACGTCGTACGCGACGGAGAGGTGGTCGACGGCGCCAGCGAGGACCCGAAGGTGCAGGGCGTGCGCCGGTTCACCGAACTCGTCGCGGCCGAGCCGACGTTGACCGCGACCGCGCTGCAGACCGTCGGGAGCAAGGGGTACGACGGGCTGATGATGGCGCTGGTCACCGGCTGACATCCGCCGGTATCGGCCGGGGAGCCTGCGGTGAGTGGTGCCGAGCGGGGCGCCCGCCGGGCGGGGGACGCCCCCCATCCGCGCAACGTGACAGGGAGACCCCACCTGTCACGTTCGGGCAAGAGGCCCCTCATCCCACCTGCCCGGCGCCCTCCTCCGTACCCTCTCGATGTCCCGACCGGGGACGCGGGCAGTCCGAAGCGCGCCCCGAGCGGGCCGGGTGTCGGCGTTTCCGGGTCGGCCGAAATGGTGGAAAGCCTCCAAGGACTGGTGAGCATTACTGTGTCCGGCGAGGTGACCACCCGTGTTCGTACGGTCGCAGACTTGCGGGGTGCGGTGCATGCCCTCGCGGTCGCCGCTTCCTCGTCCGTGACGAACCGAAGGACCCGAGCCCGTGAGCGAACGCGTCATCGCCCCCAAGAACCGCGGTTTCCTCTTCCTCGACTCCCACCCGGCCGGCTGCGAGCGCCTGGTGGAGGACATGTGGCAGGCCGTCCCCGCCCCTTCCCGCGTGCCCGACCGGGCACCCGTGGCGCTGGTCATCGGCTCCTCCGCCGGGTACGGGCTGGCCGCGACGATCGCGGGTCTCGCCCGTGCCGGGATCCGTGGGATCGGGGTCTGCTTCGAGAAGGCCCCCGGACGGCGCACGGGTACGGCCGGTTGGTACCGCACGGCCGCGACCGCCGAACTCGCCCGTCGGCACGGTCACGACATGGTGTTCCTCAACGGAGACGCGTTCTCCGACGAGATGAAGAACCAGGTCGCGCAGGTGCTGGAGGAGCGCTTCGGCGGCCGTCTGGACTACCTGATCTACTCGGTGGCCGCCCCACGCCGTACCGACCCCGACACCGGGACCACCTACGCGTCCGTCCTCAAGCCCATCGGTGAGGCGTACAGCACCAAGACCCTCGTCTTCGACGACGGGGGCACCGGCGAGGTGCGGGAGGTCGGGACGCAGCCGGCCGACGGCGACGACATCGAGCAGACCGTCGCCGTCATGGGCGGAACCGACTGGGAACGGTGGATCGACCACCTCGCCGGCCGCGGACTGCTCGCCGAGGGATTCACCACCGCCGCCCTCTCCTACATCGGCTCCGCCCTGACGGCCGCGATCTACCGGCAGGGCACCATCGGCGCGGCCAAGTCCCACCTCGAACAGACCGCCCGCACCCTCGATGAACGGCTCGGCAAGCTGGTCGAGGGGCGCGCGGTCACCTCGGTCAACGCGGCTGCCGTCACCCAGTCCTCGACCGCGATCCCCGGCATCGCCCTGTACGTCGGGCTGCTGCGCGGCGTCCTCGGCGATGCCATGGTCCCGCCGATCGGGCAGCTCACCGACCTGTGGGACCAGCTCACCGGTGTCCGCCCGCTCGACCTCGACGACGAAGGGCGGGTGCGCCTGGACACCTGGGAACTCGCCCCCACCGTCCAGACGGCCGTCACCGAGCGGTGGCAGGCCGCCACCACCGAGAACATCACCGAACTCGCCGACCTCGACTGGTTCCACACCGAAGTGCAGCGCCTGTACGGATTCGCCGTGCCCGGCATCGACTATGCCGCGCCGGTCGAGACCGACATCCCCTGGCCGGGCGCCGCCACCCCCTGAGGCGGTCCGGTCCGGGCTCCGGGGAAATTCCTTCGACGCGGGCAGCGGATCCGATCATGATCGGGTGTATGACTTCACGCCTGATCGACCCGGTTCGTATCGGTACGGAGCAGCTCCCGGGCGGGCGGTCGCTACGGGGTGCCGGTGCTGTTCTCGCCGGGGGCGGCCACCAGCAGGCACCTCGGGTTCGGCGGTGAGGTGCTGGACGCGCTCGGCGTGCGGCTGATCTCCGTCGACCGCCCCGGCCTGGGCGCCTCCTCGCCCCGGCCCGGCCGCACCTTCGACGACTTCGTCGACGATGTCCGCGCGTTCGCCGGTCTGCGCGGCCTGGGACGGCCCCTGATGGTCGGCAACTCGCAAGGGGCGCCGTTCGCGCTGGCGTGCGCAGCAGCCGGAGCGGTCCGGGCGCTCGCGGTGGTCTCCGGCGGGGACGAGATCGCCGAGCCGCGCTTCGCCGAATCGCTGCCGGGCGAACTGCGGCGCCTCGTCGACCTCGCCGTCCTTGACCCGGCCGCCGCCGAGCAGGTCTTCGCCGGGTTCAGCTCGCAGGCGATGTGGGACATGGTCATGTCCGGCAGCCCGGAGTGCGATCTCGCCGTCTATCAACAGCCCGCGTTCGCGGCCGCCTACCGGCGCGCGCTCGACGAAGCCTTCGCGCAGGGAGCGGCCGGCTATGCCCGGGACACCGTCCTGGCCATGGGGCGCTGGGGGATCGGGCTGGCGGACATCGCCGTACCCGTCGACCTCTGGTACGGGGAGAAGGACACCGGTCACTCGCCCGACCAGGGGGCCGGACTGACCATGCGCATCCCAGGCGCGGTCCGGCACCTGGTGCCGGAGGCCGGTGGGGCGGTGCTCTGGACGCATGCCGGGCAGGTGCTGAGCACGCTGCTGGGGCGCGCCGCAGCCGCCTGACTCCTCGAATACGCAGAAGAACCCCCGCCTGCACGTCCAGGCGGGGGTTCTCCCTTCATCCGCCTGCCCGGTGAAGGTTGAGAAGACGATCACGAGGCAGGACGTCCGGGCGCCTTCCGGTCAGGGGGCGAGCAGCAGGACGTCGGCGCGCTCCTTGGCGGCCGCGTAACGCTTCGCCACGTCCTGCCAGTTGACGACGGCCCACATCGCCTCGATGAAGTCGACCTTCTGGTTCTTGTACTGGAGGTAGAAGGCGTGCTCCCAGGCGTCGAAGACCAGGACCGGGACGGAGCCCTGGCCGACATTGCCCTGGTGGTCGTAGACCTGCTCGACGATCAGCTTGCCGCTGACCGGCTCGTACGCCAGGACCCCCCAGCCGGAGCCCTGCGTGGTGGCCGCGGCCTTCGTCAGCTGGGACTTGAAACCGGCGAAGGAGCCGAACGACTCGGTGATCGCGTCCGCCAGGTCACCGACACCGTCCGCCGCGAGCGGCTCGCCGCCGCCGTCGCCGGTCATGTTGTGCCAGTAGATCGAGTGCAGGATGTGGCCGGAGAGGTGGAACGCGAGGCTCTTCTGGAGCCCGTTGATCGCTCCCCAGGCCTCCTTGTCGCGCGCCTCCGCCAGCTGCTCCAGGGTGTCGTTCGCGCCCTTCACATAGGCGGCGTGGTGCTTGTCGTGGTGGAGCTCGATGATCTGTGGATTGATGACCGGTTCGAGCGCCGCGTAGTCGTACGGGAGTTCCGGAAGCGTGTACGTGGCCATGTGGTCGAACCCTCCAGCTGCTGTCCTGTTGTTATTGCAACCTCTATGCAAGAGCAGGCTAACAGCAGGAGGGGTCGATGGTGATCAGCCCTTCGACGTAGGACCGGGCGCGCCCTCACGCACGGGCGCGCGTACGGGCCTCCGCGAGCCGGTTCAGATGGTCCTCGTACGCCTTCGCGTAGTACGCGGCCCGCGCCGGGTCCGGTTCGACGATCGAGGTCGGGGCCGTCCACGCGGACGTGTCCAGCTCCGCGCCGAAGCGCCGGGCCGCCGCGAGCACCGCGCCGCGCGCACCCACCTCGCCCTCCACGATCCGGACCGGCCGGCCCAGCACATCGGCGAACAGCCGCATCCAGGCGGGGGAGCGGGTGCCGCCGCCGCACAGGGCGAGGGTCCCGGTGAGGCCCGCGGCCTCCAGGCAGTGCCGGGCGGCGAAGCCGATGCCTTCGCAGACGGCGCGGATCAGATCCGCCGGGGTGGTCTCCAGGGACACCCCGGTCAGCTCGGCGCGCAGCCTCGGCTCGACGAACGGGGCGCGTTCGCCGGACGGGGCGAAGTAGGGGAGCACCCGGACACCGTTCGCGCCGGGCGGGGTGGCGGCGAGCAGCGCGTCGACCTCGGTGTGGCGTACGCCGGTGGTGGTCAGGACCCAGTCCAGGGCCGCGGTGCCGACCATCGCGGGCATGGCGCGCAGCCAGTGGCCGGGGCGGTCGGTGGAGATGTGCAGCCCCGCCGGTTCGCCGTCCAGGTCGAGCCGTTCCGTGGCCACCAGCGCGGCCAGACAGGTGCCGACGATCAGCAGCCCGTCGCCGGGGCGGGTGACGCCCGCGCCGAGCGCGCAGGCCGGCAGGTCGTACGGTCCGTTGGAAATCCGTAACCCGGAGGGGAGTTCGGCGGTGGCGACCGGGTCGCTCACCGGGGCGAGGAGCGGGGACCGGTGGGCGAGGCCGAGCGCGGCCACGACATCGGAGGCGTACGCACGGGTCATCGGGTCCAGGAACGGCATCGACGCGTCGGAGACATCCGTGGCCCGGACCCCCGTCAGCCGCTGGAACACCATGTCCTTGCAGTACAGGGCGGTCGTCGCGGCGTCGAGCGAGGCGGGTTCGTGCCGGTCGAGCCAGGCCAGCACCGGGCCCGGACAGCCCGGGAACATCGCGCTTCCGGTGCGCCGGTAGACGGTCTCGAAGACACCGGACGCCAGCCAGGCGTCGACCAGTTCATGGGCCCGGCCGTCCATCCAGGAGATCGCCTTGCGGACCGGCCGGCCCGCCGCGTCGACCAGCCAGACGCCGTCGCCCTGTCCGGTGAGGCCGGCGAACGCCACCCCGTCGGAGCCGAGCGCGGCCAGCACCTCGCGGACCGCCCCGTACACCTCGTCCATGTCCTGCTCCACGGAGCCGTCGTGGATCGCCAGCCCCACCGGGCGGGACTCGACGGCCAGCGTGTGCCCGAGCGGGTCGAAGGCCGCGGCCTTCACCACGGACGTGCCGACATCGATGCCGATGTAGCGAGGCTCGGTTCCGGTCATGGTCACAGCTCCCCTCACAGCGCGTGGGCGAGCGGCTCGCCCCGTACGTAGCGCGCCACCTCGGCCGCCGCGATCCGGGCCGCCTTCTGCGCGACGGCCCGGCTGGCCCCCGCCACGTGCGGGGTCATCAGCAGATGCGGGGTACGGAAGAGCCGCGAACCGGGCGGGGGCGGCTCCTGCTCGTACGTGTCGAGCGCCGCGGCCCGCAACTGCCCCGAGTCCAGGGCGTCGCACAGCGCGTCCGTGTCCAGCAGCCCGCCCCGGGCCGCGTTCACCAGCACCGCACCGCGCGGCAGCAGCGCCAGCTCGCGGGCGCCGATGAGATGCCGGGACTCCGGGGTGAGCCTGGCGTGCAGGGTGAGGACGCGCGAGCGGGCCAGCAGCGCCTCCAGCGAACCGGCCCGCATCCCGTGGACGTCGCCGCGCACATACGGGTCGTACACCTCGACCTCGGCGCCGAACGCGGAGAGCACCCGGGCCACCCGGCTGCCCACCGCGCCGTAGCCGATCAGGCCGACCGGGGTGTCCTCCAGCTCCAGGCCGCAGTTCTCGTACGTGTAGTGGGAGGCGTCCCAGCGGCCGTCGACGGCGAGGGAATGGTGCGCGTCGGGGATGCGGCGCAGCGCGGAGAGGATCAGCCCGACGGTGAACTCGGCGGTCGCCGCCGCATTGCGCCCCGGCGCGAAGCACACCCGCACGCCCCGGGCCCGTGCCGCGGCCGCGTTCACATTGACCGGGCCGCCCCGGCAGACCACGATCAGCCGCAGATCGGGCGCGGCGGCCAGTACCCGCTCCGTGAACGGGCCCATCTGCGTCACGCACACCTCGACCCCGTCCAGGGCGGCGATCAGCGCGTCCTCGGCGTCGCTCGCCTCGTCGACCTCGGCGACCTTGCCGAAGGGTTCCAGGGGCCAGGGCAGGGTGAGTTCACCGAGCTGCGGCTCCGTGCCGAGCGGGTCGAGCACGTGGTGCAGGGCCTCGGCGAGCAGGGAGTTGCGGACGAAGTGGTCACCGGCGAGCAGAATCCTCGTCGCGGGGCGGACCGTCTCGGGGCGGGTCATCGCAGAGCGTCTCCTGTCTGGGCGTCGAAGACATGGACGTGCCGGGGATCGGCGGTGATGCGTACGGTGTCGTCCCGGTCGAGCCGTACCTCCGGACCGGTCACGACGACCAGCGGCTTCGCCACCCCGTCGAGCGACAGCGTGGCGATGCCGGATTCCAGCAGGGGTTCATGGGCGGCGACCCGGGCCCGTGCACCAGTGTCGTCCAGGCGCAGGTCCTCCGGGCGGATGCCGAGCACCACCGCGCGTCCCGCCGCGATCCGGTGCGGTACGGGGACGCGCACGGAGTCCGAGAGGCGCACCCCGCCCGATCCGTCGGCCGCGCCCGGCAGCAGATTGACCGCCGGCTCCCCGACGAAGTCGGCGACGAACAGATTCGCCGGGGCGTCGTAGATCTCCTCGGGCGTGCCGAGCTGCTGGATCTCGCCGTCCCGCATCACCGCGATCCGGTCGGCGAGCGACAGCGCCTCCTCCTGGTCGTGCGTGACGAGGATGGTGGTGTGGCCGCTGTCGCGCTGGATGCGTTTCAACTCCCGCCGGGTGGTGTCCCGCTGGGCGGCGTCGAGATGGGAGAGCGGTTCGTCCAGAAGGAGGACGTCGGGGACCCGGATCAGCGCGCGGGCCAGCGCGACCCGCTGCTTCTGGCCGCTGGAGAGCCCGGCCGGGCGGGCGCCCAGGAGGTCGGTGATCCCGATGCGTTCGGCCATCCCGGTGACCCGGCGGTGGATCTCGGCCCGGCCGCACCCACCCCGGGCGGCGAGCCCGAAACCGAGGTTCTCCGCGACCGTCAGCGGCGGGTAGAGCGCGTAGTTCTCGAACGCCACCCCGATATTGCGCTGCCGGGCCGGGAGCCGGACCACCGACGAACCGCCGATGAGGATGTCGCCGCCGGTGACCGTCTCCAGGCCGGCGATCATCCGCAGGGTCGTGGACTTGCCGCAGCCGGACGGGCCGAGCAGCCCCAGCAGCTCGCCGGAGCGCAGCTCGACGTCGATGGACCGGACGGCCTCGACGGCGGCCCGGCCCCGTCCGGTGTAGGTCTTGCGCAGTGCGCGCAGGGCCAGTTCAGTCATCCGTCATCGCCGCCTCGCCCTCACCCGTCATCGCCGTCCCCCGCTCCGGAGTCCCGGCCGGTGGAGCAGACCTCGTAGGGCACCTTGTGCTCGTCGAGCTCGCGCAGTGCCTGGGGGGACGCCCCGTCGTCGACCAGCAGCAGATCGAAGCGGGACAGCGGGGCGAGGCGGTGCAGGGCGACCCGGCCCAGCTTCGAGTGGTCGAGCAGCAGCACATTGCGGCTCGCCGAGTCGAGCATCGCGCGCTTCACGGAGATGATGTGCTGCTCCTGGTGGTAGGCGAAGCCGCCGGACGCGGCGGAGGTGGAGGTGAAGCAGATGTCGACCTGGAGCGACTGCACCGCCTCCACGCACGAGACGCCGAGGAACGAGGAGTGCAGCGGGTCGAAGTCCCCGCCGAGGCCCATCAGATGGATGCCGCGCTCCTGCGACAGCAGGTTGATCGCCTCCAGGAAGTTGGTGACGACGGTCAGCGGGGTGATGGAGCGCAGCCTGCGCGCGATCTCCAGCGTGGACGTCGAGTCGTCGAGCATCACCGCCATGCCCGGCTCTATGAGCTTCAGGGCCCGTTCGGCGACGGCGGCCTTCTCGGCCCGCATCGTCTTCAGCCGGTAGGAGACGTTCGACTCGAAGACGCCGGACGGCTGGGCGGTGACGCCGCCGCGGAACTTGCGGACGATGCCCTGCCGTTCCAGCTCGTCCAGATCGCGGTGGATGGTCATCAGGCTGACGTCGAAACGCTCCGCCAGCTCGGCGGCGCTCACCTCGCCCTGCGCGAGGACGTACTCGGCTATGGATGCCTGGCGCGGGGCGGGACCCCGCTGCGGAACGTTGCTCACGTGCTGATCCTTCGTCCTGGACGTGCCGGCCGGTCGGCCTCGAACAGCAGCAGACTCTCAGGCGGTACGGAGAGCCGGACCGGATGGTCGGGACTCAGGCCGGCCGCCTCGGCGCGCGGGACGACGAGGGACAGCTGCTGCCCGCCGATCCGGACGGTGACTTCGGTGGCCCGGCCCAGCAGCTCGGTGACATGGACGGCGCCGGTCAGCTCCAGGGCCGGGCCCCCGCCGGCGGTCTCCGCCGGTCCCCGGAGCCCGATGTCCCGCGGCCGTACGCCCAGTTGGATGGTGGTGCCGGGCGGTGCGGGCACCGTCAGCGGCAGCTCGTAGGCCCCGTCGGGCGACCGGAAGTGCCCCTCGGGCGTCACCGTCCCCGGCAGCAGATTGATCCGCGGCCGGCCGAAGGACCGGGCCACGAAGGTGTCGTACGGGCGGTGCCACAGCTCCTCGCGGGTGCCGGTCTGCACCATGCGGCCGTCCCTGATCACCCCGATCCGGTCACCGAGCGCCAGCGCCTCCACCGAGTCGTGGGTGACGTACAGCGTGGTGGTGCGCCGGACCGCGCCGATCGCCCGCAGCTCCGCGCGCATCGCCTGCCGCAGCTTCGCGTCGAGGTGCGACAGCGGCTCGTCGAGCAGGAACGCCCTGGCCGGCCGCACCAGCACCCGGCCGAGCGCCACCCGCTGCCGCTGGCCGTTGGAGAGCCGTCCCACCTGGCGGTCCAGCAGGGCGCCGATGCCCAGGAGTTCGGCGATCTCCCCGATCCGCTCGCGCGCCTCGTGCGCGGGGAGGCGGTGGCGCGGCGAGCGGAGCGGGGAAGCGAGATTGTCGTACGCGGTGCGGTGCGGGTAGAGCGCGTACGACTCGAAGCACATGGCCACGCCCCGGTCGTAGGGCTCCACGCCCGCCATGTCCGCCCCGTCCAGCTCGACCGTCCCGGCCTGCGGCTGCTCCAGGCCCGCGATCGTCTTGAGCGTGGTCGTCTTCCCGGCGCCGGACGGGCCGAGCAGACAGAAGAACTCGCCCTCCGCCACCTCCAGGTCCAGGCCGTCGAGCGCGGTGTTCTTCCCGTACCGCTTACTGACACCGCGCAGCGCGATGGCTGCCGGGCCGGTCATGACTTCACCGCCCCGAACGACAGTCCGCGCACCAGATACCGCTGGATGGTGAGCGCCAGCAGCAGCGGCGGGATCACCGAGACCAGGGCCGCCGCGGCCGTCAGGTTGTACTTGGGCCGGTCGCCGCCGAGGAAGGACAGCGCGCCGACCGTCACCGTCTGCGCGTCCGACGAGGTGAGGATCAGTGGGAAGACGAAGTTGTTCCACGCGAAGATGAACGCCAGCAGCGAGACGGCCGCGATCCCCGGCTTCACCAGCGGCAGCGCGACCTTGAAGAACGCCTGCTTGCGGGTGTAGCCGTCCAGCAGCGCCGCCTGTTCCAGCTCGGGGGAGAGATCGGAGAAGTACGACCGCATGATCCAGACGATCAGCGGGAGCGTCACCAGTTGCAGCACCCACACCATGCCGACGTAGGTGTCGAAGAGCCCGAGCTGCTGGTAGAGCACGAACAGCGGGATGATCACGGTGAGTTCGGGCGCGAAGCGGAACGAGAGCAGGGTGAACATCAGGTTCTCCGAGCCGCGGAACCGCCACCGCGCGGCGGCGTACGCGGCGGGCAGCCCGATCACCAGCGACAGCGCGACGGCGCCCAGCGACACGACGAGGCTGTTCACGAAGAACCGGAGGAACGGCACGCCCTGGTCGTCCCCGGCGCCCAGCACCGTGCGGTACGAGTCGAGGGTCGGGGTGAACGAGAAGTACGTGCTGAACAGCTCGTTCGTCGGCTTCAGCGACAGGACCACCATCCAGGCGACCGGGAACAGCGCGAAGACGAAGTAGGCGATCAGCGCCAGGTCGGCGACGGCGGAGAGCAGCCTGCGCTTCATCGCGGCACCTCCGCGGCCCGGTTCTGGATCCGGCCCAGATAGCGCACCAGCACCATCGTGACCAGGTAGACCACGGCCCACAGCACGATCATGTAGCTGATCCCGAACGAGTAGCGCTGGAAGCGGATCGCCTCCAGGTAGGCGCGGATCTGGAGCACCATCGTCGAGTCACCGGGGCCGCCCTCGGTCAGCGCGTAGATGATGTCGAAGACCTTCAGCGAGTCCATGAACCGGAAGATCACGGCGACCAGGACGTACGGCCAGAGCATCGGCAGGGTCAGGCGCCGGAAGGTGAACCACCAGCCCGCCCCGTCGACCGCCGCCGCCTCGAACGGCGAGGCGGGCAGCGAGCGCAGACCGGCCAGCGCGAGGATCGCGACGAACGGTGTGTAGACCCACACGTCCACGGCGATCGACGAGAGCAGCGCGCCCGTCGGGGTGTCCGTCCACTGCACCCCGCCGAGGCCGAACGGCTCCAGGAGGTGGTTGATGACGCCGACCGAGGGCTGGAGCATCAGCTTCCACATGATCGCGGCGATCACCGGCGCGATCATCAGCGGCAGGATAAGGACCTTCTCCAGCACCCGCCCGACGAGGCTCGACCGGTGCAGCAGCAGTGCCACGGCCACCCCGAGCACCGTCTCGACGGCCGCCGCGCCGACCGCGTACGCCACCGTCACCCGCGCCGAGTCCCAGAACGCGGGCTGGGTGAAGATCCGCCGGTAGTTCCCGAGGCCCACCAGGTCGGGCTGTGGCTTGCTCGCGGCGAAGTCGAACACCGTGTAGTAGAGGCCGAGGCCGAACGGGTAGAGGATGCCGCCGGTCAGCAGCAGCGCGGGCACGATCAGCAGATACGGCCGCAGCGAGCGACGCCAGGCCGGCACCGCCCGCACCGCACGCTTCCCGGTCCCCGCACCGGAGGCCGCCCCGTGGTCGGCCACCGGCACGGGAGCCGCGCGTCCCGGCACCGGTCAGCCGACCTTCGACGCCAGATCGCCGGCCAGGCCGTTCAGCACCGACGAGGCGTTCTTCCCGCCGTAGATCTCCTGGAGCGCGGCGGCCCAGCTGGTCGTCGCGTCGAAGAACTGCTCCTGCGGGGTGAACTGGATCCGCGTCTCGTCGACGACCGTCTCGAAGGTCTCGATGAAGCCGGGGATGGCCCGCATCTTGTCCTTGTACGCGGCGTCCTGGCCGACCGACTTCCGTACCGGGTCGATGTGGTTGTGCTCGATCGCACCCTTGCGCAGATGCTCCTTGCCGGTCGCCCACTGGAGGAACAGCCAGGCGGCGGACTTGTTGCGGCTCCTGGCGTTCATGCCGAGCGACCAGATCCACATGTTCGTGGCGAGCGAGCCGCCGGGGCCCTTCGGCCCGGGGTGGAAGGCGATCTTCCCGGAGGCGGGGGAGGCCCCCTTCACCGCCTGGAAGTAGGCGGCGGTGTCCGCGTCGAAGAGCATCCCCGCCTTCTTCGCCCCGAGGTCGCTGGAGCACTGGTACCAGGTGTACGAGGTCCAGGACGGCGGCCCGCCCTTCCGGACCATCTCCGCCCAGTCCCGGGTGAACGCGATCGCCTCCGGGGAGTTCATCGCGGGCTTCACCTTTCCGCCCTCGACGGTGAAGTCCTTCAGGCCGTTGCGGGCGTACATCGTCATGAAGCCGGGATGGATCGTCGCCCAGCTGCGCGAGCCGCGCACCGCGACCCCGTACATCCCGTCGAAGCCCGCCCCCGGCGCCCGGCGGGTGATCGCCCCGGCGACCTCGCGCAGCTCGTCGAAGGTCTCGGCGGGCTTCAGGCCGAGCTTCTTGAACACCTCGGTGTTGTACGCGACGACATTGGTCTCCCAGCCCCACGGCAGCGCGTACTGCCCGCCCCGCCCGAGCGGCGCGCCCGCCTTCAGCGACCACTGGTCGGCCGAGAGGAGGTTGGGGAAGAAGTCCTCCTGGTCCCATTCGGCCCCGGTGGCCGAGGAATTGCGCATCCACGGGCCGAGGTCCTCCAGCCACCCCGGCGGTCCGTACTGCCACACCATGTACGCGCCGAGCATGAACACGTCGTAGGAGGCGCGTCCGCTGGAGAGGTCGACGGTGAGCTTGTCGAAGTAGTTGTCCTCCGGGAAGACGTCGTACTCGACCTCGATCCCGGTCTTCTCGGTGAACGCCTTCAGATCGGCGATCAGCGCATCGGTGTACGGATGCTTGTTGAGCAGCGCCTTGACGGTCCTGCCCTTGGCCCGCTTCCAGTCGAAGGAGCCGGTGATGTCGTCGGCCGCGGAGCCGTCGCTCCTGGCCCTGCCGTCGCCGAAGCCCGCGCCGCAGGCGGTCAGCAGCGGGGTGGCGGACGCGGCCGTGGCCGCGCCGATGGCGAGGAACCGTCGCCGGTCGTGCGCGTGCATGTCCATCCGTGACCTCCACGGTCCGGCCGGAGATGGGTGGGGGGCCCGTTCACACGTTGAATCGACTGGTTAACAGAGCTTGGAACAACGGAAGTTGGCCGTCAATCCCTCGCGCAACGGAAATTCTCGGTGCAGAGTGAGAAGTTCACAGAGGGGACCGATATGTGGATGGGCATCGATCTCGGCACGCAGAGCGTCCGGGCGGTGGTGGCAGGAGACCGCGGTGAGATCCTCGGCAGCGGCTCGGCCCCGCTCACGGGCAGACGTGACGGCGTACGGCATGAGCAGCGGCCCCTCGACTGGTGGACGGCCGTGTGCGCGGCGGCCCGTCAGGCGCTGCGCGACTGCCCCGCCCCGCGTGCGCTCGCCGTCTGCGCCACCTCCGGCACCGTGCTGCTCGCCGACCGGGAGGGCCGGCCGCTGACCCCCGGGGTGATGTACGACGACGGGCGGGCCACCGCGGAGGCGGCCAGGGCCAAGGCCCCGCCGAGCTGGGCCCTGCCCAAGGTGATGTGGCTGCTGCGGGAGTACGGGGGAGGGGCGGACGGTGCCGTACGGGTCATGCACCAGGCCGATCTGGTCCTGGCGCGGCTCGCCGGAACGCCGCTGCCCACCGACTCCAGCCACGCCCTGAAGACCGGTTACGACCTGGAACGGGACGACTGGCCGCGGCGGAGATTCGGCAAGCTGGGCCTGCCCGACGGGCTGTTCCCGGACGTGGTGCGGCCGGGCACGAGGATCGGTGAAGTGGGGCGGGCGGCGGCCGAGGAGACCGGGATTCCGGCGGGCACGCCCCTCGTGGCCGGGATGACGGACGGGTGCGCGGCGCAGCTCGCCTCCGGTTCGCTCACCGTCGGCTCCTGGAACTCGGTGCTCGGCACGACGCTGGTCCTCAAGGGGGTCACCTCGTCACCGGTCGAGGACCGGGCCGGAGTCGTCTACAACCACCGCGCGCCGGACGGGAGCTGGCTGCCGGGCGGCGCCTCGGGGGTCGGCGGCGGGGTGCTGACGGCCGCCTTCCCGGCCGTGGACCCGATCCGCATGGACGCGCTGGCCCGCGCTCACGAACCGGCGCGGGTGGTGGCGTATCCGCTGGTGGCGACGGGGGAGCGGTTCCCCTTCGTGGCGCCGGAGGCCACCGGGTTCCTGCTCGGCGAGCCCGCCTCCGACGCCGAGCACTGGGCGGCCCTGCTGACCGGGGTGGGCCTGGTCGAACGGCTCTGCCTCGACTACCTCGACCTGCTCGGCGCCCAGCAGTACGGCCGGCTCACGTTCACCGGCGGCGCGGCCCGCAGCGGCTACTGGAGCCGGCTGCGCGCCGACATCCTGGGCCGGCCCGTGTACATCCCGCAGTACAGCGAGCCCGCCCTCGGCATGGCCGTCCTCGCCGCATATGGGGCGGGGGAGGCGGACACCCTGCAACGGGCCGCGGGCCGGATGGTGCGGTTGCGGCACGTGCTGCGCCCGCACCCGGTGCGCACGGCGTGGTACACCGAGCCGTACCTCACGCTGGTGGACGAACTGGAGCGACGCGGCTGGCTCCCCGGCCCGGTCGCTGCCCACGCCCGCACCCGAACAGAGCAGCTGTGACCACCCGCGACCACCGGAACCCGAACGGAGCAGCCATGAGCGCCCGTACCCGAACGGAGAAGGCATGACCAGGAGCCCGGCCACTCTGCTGCTCGCCCGCCACGGTCAGACCGTCTGGCACGCGGAGAACCGCTACGCCGGGGTCAGCGACATCGCCCTGACCGACGAGGGCCGCCGCCAGGCACGGCAGCTGGGCGAGTGGGCCGCCCGGAACCGGGTCGACGCGATCTGGACGTCCACGGTCAGCCGCGCGATCGAGACCGCGCAGCCCGCGTGCGAGGCGCTCGGCCTCGCGCCCCGGCGCGAACCCGAGCTGCGCGAATGCGACTTCGGCGAGGTGGAGGGGCGCACCCTGGCGGAATTCGCGGCCGAGCACCCGGAGCGGGCCCGGGAGTACCGCGCCGACCCGGTGGCCCACCCCTTTCCCGGGGCCGAGGACCCGCGGGCCGCGGCGGCCCGCGGGACGGCGGCGCTGCGCCGGATCGCGGACGGGCACCCGGGGCAGCGGGTGCTCGTCGTCGCGCACAACACCCTGCTGCGGCTGGTGCTGTGCGAACTGCTGTCGATTCCGCTGGGCGCCTACCGCCGGGTCTTCCCGCAGCTGCGGAACACGGCGGTGAGCGAGGTGCGGATCGGGGCGGAGGGCGGTGCACTGCTCTCCCTCAACGTGCCCTGCGCACCGGACGTCCTCGGCGCGCAGGGCGTACCGGACGTACCGGGCGTCAGCCCTTGACGGCCGCCGCCCGCCGCTGCCGTACGAGACCGATGACGCTCAGCACGAGGGTCAGGGCGCCGGACGCCACCAGCTGGTCACGGGTGCCCGGCTGGCGCAGCATCAGGACGAAGATGCCGACCATGGCCAGGAGCGCCAGCACCGTCAGGACCGGGAAGAGCCACATCCGTACGACGAGCTTCTCCGGGGCCTCGCGCTCCAGCCGGTCGCGCAGGATCAGCTGGGAGACGGCGATGAAGATCCAGACGACCAGGATCACCGCGCCGATCATGTTGAGCAGCCACGGGAAGACGTCGTCGGGACGCCAGTAGCTGAGCAGCACGCACAGGAAGCCGAACACGGACGAGACCAGGACCGCGGTGCGCGGAACACCCGAGGAGACCTTGCCGAGCCGCTTGGGGCCCTGGCCCCGGGCGACCAGCGAGCAGGCCATCCGCGAGGCGCCGTAGATGTTGGCGTTCATCGCGGAGAGCAGGGCGACCAGGATGACCACGTTCATGATCTCGGCCGCGCCGCTGATGCCGAGGTGGTCGAGGGCGGCGTAGAACGGACCGACCTTCACGACCTTCGGGTCGTCCCACGGGACGAGCGTGACGACGACCGCCATCGAGCCGACGTAGAAGAGCGCGATCCGCCACATCGCCGTCCGCACGGCCTTGGCGACGCCCCGCACCGGGTCCTCGGACTCCGCTGCGGCGATGGTGACGGTCTCCAGACCGCCGTACGCGAAGACGGAGGCGAGCAGTCCGATCACCAGTCCCTCGGCGCCGTTCGGCATGAAGCCGCCCTCACCGCTGAGGTTGGCGGTGCCGGGGGCGTCCGTACCGGGCAGCACGCCCAGGATCGCGAGCACGCCCAGGACCAGGAAAAGTGTGATCGCCACGACCTTGAGGGTGGCGAACCAGAACTCGAACTCGCCGAACTTCGTCACCGAGGCCAGGTTGGTGCCCAGGAAGACCACCATGAACAGCGCGACCCAGGCCCACTCCGGGGTACCGGGCAGCCAGCCGGTGACGATCTTCGCGGCGCCGATGCCCTCCAGGCCGACGGCGACACAGAGCAGCACCCAGAACGCCCAGCCCGCGGTGAACCCCGCCCACGGCCCGATCGCCCGCTCCGCGTGGACGGAGAAGGAACCGGAGGCCGGGTTCGCGGCCGACATCTCGCCGAGCATCCGCATCACGAGCATCACCAGCAGCCCGGAGACGGCGTACGCGATGATGATCGACGGTCCCGCGGCGGCGATGCCCGCGCCCGAGCCGACGAAGAGTCCGGCGCCGATGACACCGCCGAGGGCGATCATCGACAGGTGGCGCTGCTTGAGCCCGTGGGTGAGAGCCGAATCGGCCCCGGTGTCGGAGACGGCGACCGGGGACCCGGTGGGGGGAGACACGGAATTCCGAGACATGGACAAGCTCTGTTCGGTAGGCGAGACGTGTGGGGACGTGGGGGGACGTGCGCGGACAGTCTGGGCACGCACCCTGCCGACGGGGAACCAGTGTCCGCTATACGGGCACGATGCTCACACAAGGTGCACACCCGGACACAGCGGGACGATGGCCGGGTCGCGGGCGGCTCGGCGCCCGGTCGGCCGCCGGTCGATCCCGGGTGGAATTGGCGGGAACCTACAGTCCCTCCCGGTGGCCGCTTCCGGCTGGAGCCGAGCCACTCCGCCCCCACCTCAGTGACGAGCATCACGCCCCCGTGTGATTGCGTACCGCCCTTTGTGTGAACCCCACCAATGCCTCGGGCATCGCTTTGTGGGCCACTGATGGTGATCGGGCGTTAACCCGTGGGCTAACGTCGGGCTCAGTCTGTCCCCTACTGCCCTCACCCCGCGGAGTCCCGATGAGCACTGCTGCCGCCGCCCCTGCCCGCACCGGAGCGGTCCTCGCCGACCTGCTGCCCGCCGCCAGGCACCGTTACGCCGTCGACACGGCCCTGGTCCTCGGCGGCGCCGCGCTCACCGGCATCGCCGCCCAGATCGCCGTGCCGGTCCCCGGCTCCCCGGTCCCGGTCACCGGCCAGACCTTCGCCGCGCTCCTCGTCGGCACCGCGCTCGGCGCCCGCCGCGGCTTCCTCTCCCTCGCGGTGTACGCGCTGGTGGGCATGGCGGGCATGCCGTGGTTCTCCGAGGGCGCCTCCGGCATGGGCTTCCCCTCGTTCGGCTACGTCCTCGGCATGCTGCTCGCCGCCTCCGTGGTCGGCGGCCTCGCCCGCCGCGGCGGCGACCGCTCCGTGCTGCGCACCGCGGGCACGATGGTGCTGGGCTCCGCGATCATCTACGCGGTCGGCGTCCCGTACCTGGCGCTGGCCACCGGCATGTCGGCGAGCGCCGCGATCGCGGCCGGCCTGGTGCCGTTCCTGCTCGGCGACGCGCTGAAGGCGGCACTGGCCATGGGCGCGCTGCCCGCGGCCTGGAAGCTCATCGGCCGCCGGGGCTGATGCCGTAACTCCCCCCGAAGAGGCTCGCCGGGTCGTGACGCGACACCAGACCGGCGAGCCTCTGCTGTGTCCGCGTGTCGTGGAAGCCCTCGGTCCGGTCCCCGCCGCCGAAGGAGAAGTTCAGCGAACGGCCCAGGGCGACCGGGGCGAGCACCTCGGCCACCTCCGCGTACAGGGCCCGTACCGAGGCCACGTCCGTACCGTCGAGCGGTGAGAGCAGCCGCACCAGGAACCCGGCCTCGCGGTACGGCACCGCGTTGTCGACGGCGGGCCGCGCGGCGAGCGCGCCGCCCAGGTGGTTGATCTGGACCACGGTCATCATCGGGGCCTTCGGCCCGGTCAGCTCCAGCACGCGCCCGGCGCGGTCCTCGTCCAGCCCGCCGAGCACCACGCTGTCGCCGTAGTAGGCATGCGGGAACGGCGGGTCGCTGTGGATGGTGTGGCTGTCGGTGTACGGCATCTCCCGCAGCGAATCCGCGAGCGCGGGCCCGATCGCCCGCAGCGGCGCGACCAGCCGCTCACCCTCGGCCGCACTGCCGGTGTACGCGACCCGTACCGAGACCACGTACCGCCCCCGCAGCGGCTCCGGCAGCTGCGGGACGTCGGGGTACCGGATCGCCGCCAGCGAGGACGTCAGCGTGTCGGGCACGGCCCCGGCCCACTCCAGATAGCGGCCGACCACCTCGGTGGCGCTCGTCCCGGCCGCCTCCCCGTCGAAGGCGACCGAGCCGCCGTACAGCCGCCCGGCCCGGACCAGGCCGATCTCCATGCCGGTCACCACGCCGAGCCGGTGGCCGCCGCCGCGCAGCGCCCAGAAGAGATCGGGCTCGCTGTCCGGGGAGACATGGCGCACCGCCCCGTCGGCCGTCACCACGTCGAGCGCGTACACATGGTCGGCCGCGTAGCCGAACTCCCTGGCCAGCACGCCCAGCCCGCCCCCGAGGGTGTAGGAGACCGCGCCGACCGACGGGGACGAACCGTTCAGCGGGGCGAGCCCGTGCGGTGCGGCGGCCTCGATCACCTGTCCCCAGGTGGCGCCCGCGCCGATCCGCGCGGTGCGGCGGACCGGGTCGATCTCTACGGAGTCCATCCGGCGGGTGCTGATCAGGACCCCGCCCTCGACGGCCCCGGGCAGCCCGTGACCGGTGGCGTGGACGCGGACCGGGAGTCCGCGCGCGGCGGCGCCGGCCACGGCGGTGCGTACGTCGTCGGCGTGGGCGGCCTCGACGACGAGGTCGGGCCGGACCGCGAAACCGGTCTGGAAGCCGGCGGGGGCGGTGGTGGTCATGGAAAGGCTCTCCGATCGCTCGCTCGGTGGCGTTGCGAGGGAGAGCCTTTCCGGTAAACCTGACAAGATCCGTCAGGTATTGGCGGGCGTTTCCACGGCCGTGCGGTTCTTGCGGTTCCTCGCCTCACGGACCAGCGAGATCGCCACCACCAGCGCCGCGACCAGCAGCGAGAGCAGTACCTGCTGACGTCCGTCGTCGTCGGTCAGCATGTAGACCAGGACGAACGAGATCATCGCGATGGTCGCCCAGGTCAGATACGGGAAGAGCCACATCCGTACGACCAGCTTCTCCGGCGACTCGCGCAGGATGATGCCGCGCATCCGCAGCTGGGTGAAGCAGATGACCAGCCAGACGAACAGGGCGACCGCACCGGAGGAGTTCAGCAGGAACTGGAAGACGGTGTCGGGCCACTGGTAGTTGAAGAACACGGCGACGAAGCCGAAGACGACCGAGGACAGGATGGCGGCCTGCGGCACGCCCCGCTTGTTCGTCCGGGCGAACGCCTTCGGCGCGTCCCCGCGCCCGCCGAGCGAGAAGGCCATCCGCGAGGCGGTGTAGAGACCGGAGTTCAGGCAGGACAGCACGGCGGTGAGGACGATGACGTTCATGACCTGGCCGGCGTGCGGGATGCCGATGGAGTTGAGGGCGGCGACATAGCTGCCGTCCTTCACGATCGACTTGTCGTTCCACGGCAGCAGGGTGAGCACGATGAAGATCGAGCCCAGGTAGAAGACTGCGATCCGCCAGATCACGCTGTTGGTGGCCTTCTGGACGGCGCGCTGCGGGTTCTCGGACTCACCGGCGGCGAGGGTGACGATCTCGCTGCCCATGAAGGAGAAGACGACCATCAGCACACCGGTGAGGATCGCGCCCGGCCCCTCGGGGAAGAACCCGCCGGTGTCGGTGAGGTGCGCGAAGCCCGCACCGGGGTTGTCCGAGCCGGGCAGCACCCCGAAGACGGCGAGCAGTCCGACGACCACGAAGGCGCCGATCGCCACGACCTTGATCCCGGCGAACCAGAACTCGAACTCACCGTACGACCCGACCGAGACCAGGTTCGTCGCGGTCAGCACCACCATCACGATCAGCGCCCACGCCCACTGCGGGACGCCCGGCACCCAGCCCTCCAGGATCTTGGCACCCGCCGTGGCCTCGACGGCGAGCACCACGACCCAGAAGAACCAGTACAGCCAGCCGATCGAGAAACCGGCCCAGCGGCCCAGCGCCTGGTCGGCGTAGGCGGAGAAGGAGCCCGAGCTGGGGCGGGCCGCGGCCATCTCGCCGAGCATCCGCATCACGAAGACGACCATCAGGCCGACCAGGGCGTACGACAGCAGGATGGCCGGTCCCGCGGCGGCGATACCGGCGCCGGAGCCCACGAAGAGGCCCGCGCCGATCACCCCTCCGATGGCGATCATCGAGAGATGCCGGTTCTTGAGTCCTGCCTGGAGTCCGTCCGAGGAGCCCGAGGAGCCCGAGGAGCCCGGGGAGTCCGGGGCGTCCGGCCCGTTCGACCGGTCCGGCTCGTGGGGGTGGTGGCCCGGCCCGGCCGTAGTCGTCTGCGACGTCATGGATCGAATCCTTACGTTCTCGGATCACGCGATGCGTGCCCGGCCGCCGCAGTGGGGGCGGCAGCGAGTGATGCATTGAAGCCCGGCGAACCAGAAAAGCGGAACCCTTTCCTCCGAATCGTTGACCAAATCGTTGCCCGGATCGTTGCCCGGGTGGCCTTGCTCACACAGGGCCCGCACATCGCGATCACACGAGGTCCGCCGCAGGCCCCCGGCGGACCGGTCGGAACGTTCCGACCCCGATGGCGGCTACCCGGCGTCGCACGTGCCACACTCGGCACATGCGCGTGTACCTCGGCTCGGACCATGCCGGCTATGAACTCAAGAACCACCTCGTCGAGTGGCTCACGGCCCAGGGCCACGAGGCCGTGGACTGCGGTCCCCACATCTACGACGCCCAGGACGACTACCCGCCGTTCTGCCTGCGTGCCGCCGAGCGGACCGCCGCGGACCCGGACAGCCTCGGCATCGTGATCGGCGGCTCCGGCAACGGCGAGCAGATCGCCGCCAACAAGGTCAAGGGCGTCCGCGCCGCACTGGCCTGGAGCGAGCAGACCGCCGCCCTGGGCCGCGAGCACAACAACGCCAACGTGGTCGCCATCGGCGGCCGGATGCACTCGGTGGAGGAGTCCACCAAGTTCGTCGAGATCTTCCTCGCCACCCCGTACTCCAACGAGGAGCGTCACACCCGTCGCATCGAGATGCTGACGGCGTACGAGACGACCGGCGAGCTCCCCCCGATCCCGGCCCACCACCCGCAGCAGGGCTGACCCGCCCCACCCCTGTGCCGCCGGTGCTCCCGGCGGCACAGCCATTTCTCCGCGTCACCCCGTCGCCGCGTCCCTACGTCACCGAGGAGAGCCGCCGCCGTGCCCGAGGGACACACCATCCACCGCCTCGCGGCGGACCACCGGGACAGGTTCGCCGGGCGGCCGGTGCGGGTGAGCAGCCCGCAGGGCAAGTTCTCCGCCGGCGCCGCGCTGCTCGACGGCCGGCCCCTCACCGGCGTCGACGCCCACGGCAAGCACCTCTTCCTCGGCTTCGGGGGCACCGGCTGGGTCCATATCCACCTGGGCCTGTTCGGCAAGCTCGGATTCGGTACGGTCCCGGCCCCGCCACCCACCAGCACGGTCCGGCTGCGCCTGCTGAACGAGGAGCACCACGCGGATCTGCGCGGTCCGACGGCCTGCGCGCTGATCACCGATCCGGAGAAGCGCGCGATACACGACCGCCTCGGACCGGACCCGCTGCGGACCGACGAGGACGGCGAGCGGGCCTGGCTGCGGATCTCGCGCAGCCGGATCACCGTCGCGGCCCTGCTGATGGACCAGAAGGTCATCGCGGGGGTCGGCAACGTCTACCGCGCGGAGGTGCTGTTCCGGCACGGGATCGACCCGTACCGCCTCGGCAGGGACCTCACCCGCGCGCAGTGGGACGCGATCTGGGCGGACCTGGTGGCGCTGATGCGCGAGGGCGTGCGGAACAACCGGATCGACACGGTCCGCCCCGAGCACCTGCCGGAGGCGATGGGGCGCCCGCCGCGGGTCGACGACCACGGCGGCGAGGTGTACGTGTACCGCCGGGCCCGCCAGTCCTGCCACATCTGCGGCGGCGAGATCCGCACCGCCGACCTCGCCGCCCGCAATCTCTTCTGGTGCCCGGGCTGCCAGAAGCCCTGAAGTCGCCCGCCAGGGGTTACGGGACTGCCCTCAGAACCCCCTGGGCAGCCACGGGGCCGTGTCCGACAAGAACGCCGACGACGTCTCCGCCAGCGCGCCCGCCCGCAGCTCCCGTACCCGCCCGGCCAGACCCAGCGAGCTCAGCGACTCGCCGCCCAGATACGCGGAGCCCAACTCCCGTACCGAGAGCGCGAGATCGGCCGGGTCGTCGGTGCGCCGGCACGACGCGACGCCCTTCTCGTCGGCCGTGAGCCGCCAACGCCCCGCGTTCCAGGGGCAGAACGCGTCCTCCACCTCGAACACCACGTCCAGCGGGCCCCGGTACGTCCGGGCCTCCAACGCCGCCCCCAGCTCCACCAGACGCACATGGAGCGAATCGCGGACCCGGATGTTGCACCGCCGCACGTCCGACACCAGGTGCAGCACCGCGTCGTCGACCGGGCGGTTGCGGGCCACGATCGTCGTCATCAGGTCGATGTCGAAGACGAAGCGCCACAGCGCCGCGTACGCCGCCGGGTCCAGCGCGGCCAGGTCGTTGACCACGACGGTGCCCTTGGGGCCGGCCGGCTCCCACTCCGGCTTGATGTGGTACGTCACATTGCCGACGATCTCCCCGTCCCGCTCCGCCAGCACGCACTGCTGCGCCGAGGAGCCCTGTCGGTGGGCGACCGGGTCGACCATGGGCTTGCGCTCCCAGCCGGGCGCGTGGGCCGGGACGCCGGGACGGCCGGAGACCAGCTGCTCGTACACGCTCTCGCACGCCGCCATCGCCTCGTCCGGCTTCGCGTGGCGCAGCCGCACCTCGTCCGTGCCCGGCGGCACGTCCAGCCGGATCCGGTCCTTCTCGATCGTCAGGGACATCTGCCGCGAGGCGGCGCCGTAGCCGAACCGGCCGTAGATCACCGGTTCCGAGGCCGTCAGTACGGCGAACGGCTCGCCCAGCGCGCGGATGTCGTCCAGCTGCCGGCGCATCATCGAGGTCAGCAGCCCGCGCCTGCGGTGCGTGGAGGCGACGCTCACCATCGTGATCCCGGCGGCGGGCACCAGCGCCCCGCCCGGCACCGCGACCCGGAAGCTGAACGCCCCCGCCGTGCCGACCACGTCGTCACCGTCCCAGATGCCGAGCGACCGCTCGGGCTCGGTCAGCTGCTCGAACAGCTCGCGCTCCTCGGGAGTCTCCGGGTCCCCGCCGAACGCCAGCTCCAGACACTCGAACCATTGGTTCCATTCGGACGGACGCAGTACACGAAGCTCAGTAGTCATGGGCCATGCCTACCAGGGGGCAGGGCGGCGGGGCGACCCGATTTCGAACGCATTGTCACGGGGTCCCCCTGCACCTCGGGCGGCCGGGTAGATAGGGTCCCGGCAATGGCCCGTCGCGCAGGAGCAGACACGTACCCGGCCCGATTGCGGAAATCGGCGCACCGGGCACGCATCGCGCTGCGCAAGTCCGGTGTCGACTACTTCCGCGGCGACGGCTCGGACTGGATCGCGCTGGTCGGCCTGCTGCTGACCATTCCCGCCATCACCTGCGCCACGCTGTTCGATCCGATGTGGTGTTCACCGGCCGCACTCGTCCTGCCGATCGTCGCGGGCGGCCTGCTGCTGCGCCCGGCCAGTCTGCTGGGCCTGTACGCGACCGCCGCCACGGCCCTGATCGTGGAGTCGATCGGACTGGGCCCGTACGACGACGGTCCGGCCCGGGTGACACCGGGAATCGTCCTGGTGGTCGCGGCCTGCGGCTTCTTCGGGCTGGTCCTCGCCCAGTTCCGGGCCAGGGTCGGTGTGCCGTGGCGGCGCGGCGGCACCATGCTCTTCGACCTGCGCGAACGCATCCGGGTGCAGAGCGCCCTGCCCAGGCTGCCGCAGGGCTGGCACCGCGAGATGGCGCTGCGCCCGGCGGGCGGGCAGTCCTTCTCCGGGGACTTCGTCGTCGCCGCCCGCACCAACGGCGGACGGACCCTGGAAGCCGTGCTCACCGATGTCTCCGGCAAGGGCATGGACGCGGGCTCCCGCGCCCTCCTGCTGTCCGGGGCCTTCGGCGGTCTGCTCGGCTCGCTGCCCCCGCACGGCTTCCTGCCGGCGGCCAACGGCTATCTGCTGCGCCAGGACTGGGACGAGGGGTTCGCCACCTCGATCCATCTGGTCCTGGACCTCGAATCGGGCGATTACGAACTCCTGTCGGCCGGGCACCCGCCCGCCCTCCAGCTCCACTCGGGCAGCGGTCAGTGGGAGGAGAAGGCGGCCGAGGGGCCGCTGCTGGGGGTGTACGACGGGGCGCAGTTCGACGCCGTGAAGGGCTCGCTGGCCCCCGGCGACGTGCTGATGCTGTTCACGGACGGCCTGGTCGAGGCATCGGACCGCGATATCGCGGAGGGCATCGACCGGTTGACCGGTGAGGCCGACCGCTATGTCGCCACCGGGTTCGAGGGCGCGGCCTGGCATCTGATCGAGGCGTGCGCCAAGGACGTCAACGACGACCGGGCGCTGCTGCTGTTGTCGCGCAGATCCTGAACCGTACGCAAACGGCCCGAACCGGGCGCGGGTCAACGGCGATCGGTCCATCACCGGAACGTGGACACCGGCATGTCCGGGTACGGGTACGGCGAGGCCCGTCCCCGTACCCGGAACACCGCGGGAAGCGTGCGTGCCAGACCGTGGCTGCCCGATTGGAGGTCACCCGACAGCCTCTCAGGCCGGGACCGCGAGTTTCCCGGCGCCGTCGTCGCTGTCACTGTCCTCACCCCGGCCCCGCCCGCCCGGCAGGATGCGGGCCAGCCAGTGCGAGCGCCCGGCCGCCAGCGGCGCGAGGACCGCGAGGAGGAGCACATAGCCCGCGATGAACGGGGAGAGCCGCTCGTCCAGCCCCGCGGCCGCCGCCATCGTCGCGAGGATCAGGGCGAACTCGCCGCGCGCCACCAGCGTGGTGGAGATGTTCGCCGTGGCCTGCGGGCCGAACGCGTACACCTTCGCGGCGGCGAGCCCGGCGAAGACGTTCATGACCAGGGTCACCGCGACGGCGGCCAGCACCGGCCACAGCACGGTCGGCAGATCGCCCGGGTCGATGGAGAGCCCGAAGGCGAAGAAGAAGATCGCGCCGAAGGCGTCCCGCAGCGGGTGGACCAGCTTGAGGATGCGCTCGCCGGAGGTCGTGCTGCCGAGCATCAGGCCGACCATGAACGCGCCGATCGCGTCCGCGACCCCGAACCACTCCGAGACGCCCGCCACGAAGACCGCGGCGCCGAGGAAGGAGATGACGAGGAGTTCGTCGTCACGGGTGTTGATCAGCTTGCCGATGACCCGGGTGCCGAAGCGGGCGGCCAGCGCGAGCAGCAGCAGGAAGCCGAAGGCCTTGCCGCCGTCGACCGCCGCGGCGGACAGGCTGTCGGCGCCCGACAGGATGGGCTGGAGCGCGGCCAGGTAGAGGGCGAGGAAGACGTCCTCGACCACGATGATGCCGAGGATCGGTTTGGTCTCCGGATTGCCGATACGGCCCAGGTCGACCAGGACCTTGGTGACGATGGCCGACGACGAGATGCCGAGCACACCGGCGAGGACGAGTGCTTCCGACGTGCCCCAGCCGAGCGCGAAGCCGAAGCCGAGCCCGGCGCCGACGTTCAGGGCGAGATAGGTGCCGCCCGCGATGGCCATCTTGCGGCCGCCGGTCTTGAGGTCGTCGAGGTGGAATTCGAGACCGAGGTAGAAGAGCAGCAGCACCAGGCCGAGTGCGGAGAGCATCTCCAGCTCGTGCGGGTCGGCGACGAGCACGATGCCGGGCGTGTGCGGGCCGAGCAGGATTCCGGCCAGGATGAACAGGGGGATGGTCGGCAGTCCGATGCGGCTGCCGACGCGGGCGAGAACGGCGGCGGCGAGGAAGGCGCCGCCCATGGCGATGAGCGTGTCTGCGTGTCCGATGGGCCCGATCCTTCGTTAGGTCAAGAGAGTGTCAAGGAAGCGTCAGTAATTAGTTTACCGAACGATTGACGTTGCAACTGTCCCCTTCGGGAAAACGTCGGGAATGCCTCCGGAACCCCTCGCGAATCCGCCGGGAAGACGTCGGTGTTCCGTCCGCCGCGGTCCGCCATCCCCCCGTTGGGACCTGGGGTTTTCCCCACCCCCGATCCGCCAGCAGCCGCCATGGTCCGGACCCGCCCCCGATCCGTAGGTTCGAGGCGTGGTCGAAGAAGCGGCCGATGAGCGACGGAAGGCGGACATCATGGGGCTGCGAAGCACCAGGCAGCGCGCGCAGGACAGGCAGTACCCGACGGACATCCACCAGGGGTCCGGGCCCTCGGACCTCGCCGTCGAACTGCGCGGCGTCCGCAGGCAGTACGGCCGGGGCGGCTCCGCCGTCCACGCGCTGCGGGGCATCGACCTCGCCCTCCCGCGCTCCAGCTTCACCGCCGTCATGGGACCGTCCGGCTCCGGGAAGTCGACCTTCCTCCAGTGCGCGGCCGGACTCGACCGTCCCACCGAGGGCTCCGTACGCCTCGGCGGTACCGAGATCACCGGCATGAGCGAGAACCGGCTCACCGAACTGCGCCGCACCCGCCTCGGCTTCGTCTTCCAGGCCTTCAACCTGCTGCCGTCCCTGACGGTCGAGCAGAACGTCGTCCTGCCCATGCGCCTGGCCGGACAGCGCACCGGCTCCGCCCGCAGCCGCCGCGAAGCCACCGAGATGCTCACCCGGGTCGGCCTCGGCGACAAGGGCGACCGCCGCCCCGGCCAGCTCTCCGGCGGCCAGCAGCAGCGCGTCGCCGTCGCCCGCGCCCTGGTCACCCGGCCCGATGTGATCTTCGCCGACGAGCCGACCGGCGCCCTCGACACCACCACCGCCGCCGAGATCCTCGCCCTGCTCCGCAACGCGGTGGACAACCTCGGCGCCACCGTCGTCATGGTCACCCACGACCCGGCCGCCGCCGCCTACGCCGACCAGGTGCTCTTCCTCGCCGACGGCGCCATCGCGGACAGCCTGCCGCGCGCCGGCGCCGCACAGATCGCCGCCCGGATGACCGCGCTGACCGCGCGCACCGCCCCCGCCCACGCAGGAGCAGCAGCCTGATGTCCATCCCGCACGCCCCGAACGGCCTCGCCCGCGCGGCCGTCCGCTTCAAACCCTCGTCGTTCATCGGGACCTTCGTCGCGCTCCTGCTGGCCGCGGCCGTCGTCTCCGCCTGCGGCATCCTGACGGAGTCCGGCCTGCGCGCCTCCGTACCCGCGGACCGCTACGCGAAGGCCCCCGTGGTGGTCGCCGCCGACCAGAAGATCCATCTGAAGTCCGGCAGCGGCGACAGCACGGAGGAGACCGACGTACTGATCCCGGACACCGCGCGGCTGCCCGAATCCCTGGTGGCGAAGGCCGCCTCGGCCCCCGGCGCCGCCACCGCGATCGGGGACGTCGGCTACTCGGTACGACAGGACGGCACCCCCCTCACCGCGCACGGCTGGGGCTCCACCGCCCTCACCGGTACGCGGCTGGTCACCGGCGACGCGCCCGGGGCCGGCGAGGTCGTCGTCCCGGCCGGCACCAAGAGCCGGGTCGGCGACACCGTCGCCCTCGACACGCCCGCGGGCGTAAGGGAGTTCCAGGTGTCGGGCACCACCGCCGCCGACGCCACCGTCTGGTTCGCCGACCGGCAGGCCGTACAGCTCTCCGGCCACCCCGGCCGGGTCGACGCCATCGCCGTGCTCGCCGACCGGGGCACCGCCACCGACACCCTCGCCGACCAGGTCCGCACGGCCGTCGGCCGCGCAGCCACCGCCAAGGTCCACACCGGTGACGACCGGGGCGCCGTCGAGACCCCGGCCCTCGCGAGCACCAAGGAACTCCTTCTCGGACTCGGCCTCTCCTTCGGCGGCGTCGCCACTCTGGTCGCCGTCTTCACCGCCGCCGGCACGGTCGCCCTCTCCGTGGGCCAGCGCAGCCGAGAGTTCGCCCTGCTGCGTGCCATCGGGGCCACCCCGCGCCAGCTGCGCCGCACCATCGCCACGGAGTCCCTGCTCGTCGCCCCGCTCGCCGGAGCGCTCGGCTGCCTGCCCGGAACCGCCCTGGCCGAGTGGTGGTTCGGACAGCTCCAGGACCGGGGAGCGGTCCTCGAAAGCGTCACCCTGCACATCTCCTGGCTGCCACTGGCCATCGCGGCGGCCACCACCATGCTCACCGCGCTGGGCGCCGGCTACCTCGCCGCGCGGCGCCCCGCCAAGTTGAAGCCGGGACTCGCCCTGGCCCAGACGGCCGTGGAGCGCGCCCCGTTCGGCGTGATCCGCACCCCGCTCGGCATCGCCGCCCTCGTCGGCGGTGTGGTCCTCGCCGGAGTCGCGGCCTCCACGTCCGGCGGCGATTCGGCGAACGCGGCCCTGGGCGTCGTCATGCTCTTCATGGTCGCGGTCGGGCTGCTCGGCCCGGTGATCGCCCGGATCTGCGCCGCCGTCATCGGCTTCCCGCTGCGCGCCGCCGGTGCGTCGGGCTCGCTGGCCGCCGCCAACTCCCGTACCAACTCCCGTCGGCTGGCCTCCGCGATCACCCCGATCGTGCTCGCCATGGCCTTCTCGTCGACGCTCGTCTTCATGCAGACCAGCCAGGAGCGGGTGACCGCCCACCAGCAGCGCGACGCGATCACCGCCGACCACATCGTCTCCGCCCCGGCGGGACTCGGCTCCGACGCGACCGGACGGGCCGCCGCCACTCCCGGTGTCTCCACCGCGGTCGGACTGCTCCGCGGCTCCGTCCTGGTGCAGGGCGGCGGAGGCCTGGTGCTGCAGAGCGCCTCCGCGCAGGGCGTCATCGGCTCCGGCAAGGAGCTCGCCAGGGTCCAGGACCTCGACGTCAGGACCGGCTCCCTCACCGGCCTGCGGCCCGGAACCGTCGCCGTCGACACCACGCTCGCCGACACGGCGGACGTGCGCACGGGCGACCGGCTCGCCCTGCGGCTGCCGGACGGCACCAAGGCGAACCCGAAGGTCGTCGCGGTCTACGGACGCGGCCTCGGCACCAGCCTCGTCACGTTCCCCGCAGCCGACCTGAAGACCCATATGACCTCGCCGTACGCCACCGACATCCTGGTACGGGCCACCCCCGCCGCCGCACAGAAGCTCACCGCGCTCGGCACCGTCACCGACTCCTCCGGCTACGCCACGGCACAGGACAAGGACCGCGAGCTCAACGCCTGGGCCAACACCGTCATGGCCGCGGTACTCGGCGGATTCGCCGCGATCGCCGCCATCAACACCCTGGTGATGACCGTCCTCGACCGCCGCCGCGAACTGACCATGCTGCGCCTGGTCGGCTCCACCCGCAGTCAGGTCATGGGCATGATCCGCTGGGAGGCGCTGCTGGTCACGGTGGCCGGCGTCGCGCTCGGCACCGGCATCGCGATGGCCACGCTCTTCCCGATGATGAAGGGCCTGACCGGCGAGTCGCCGTACATCCCGCCGGTCCTGTACGGGAGTTTCGTCGCCGCGACCGTCGGCCTCGGCCTCTTCGCCATGGTGGTCCCGGCCCGAGCGGCCCTGCGCGGAACGGCCGCCCGTCCGTAGAGTCGGGTCATGACCGCGTCACACGCACACCTGACCCTGGCCGAAGTAGAGGCGATCGCCCGTGAGGCCCACGCCCAGCAGCGGGACAAGGCGGGACGCCCGTACACCGAACACCTCGCCGCCGTCGCCGAGGGGGTACGGACCAGGGGCGGCAGCGACGAACAGATCGCCGCGGCCTGGCTGCACGACGCGGTCGAGGACGACGCGCTGTCGGCGCGGTGGCTGGCCGACGCCGCGCTGCCGCAGCAGGTGAAGGACATGGTCCTCGCCGTCACCAAACGTGACGGCGAGGACCTCCGTTCGTACACCCGGCGCATCCTGGACACCCCGGGCGCGCTGCTGATCAAGGAGTCCGACCTGGCACACAACGCGGACCCGGCCCGCCTCGCCGTGCTGGAACCGGCGACCCGTACCCGGCTGACCGAGAAGTATGCGCTGGTACGGGGACTGCTGGGTCTCACCCCGGGCGAATCGCCCGCCGAGCAATCGGTTCAAGCCAACACGGCGAAGGACTGATCCACTCGGCCGCCCGATCAGAGGTCACCCGCCAGGCTCTCAGAGCCTGGCCGAGTCCCGCCGGAACGCCCAGTCCATGTCGGGCTCGGTCACCGGGCGCAGCGCCCGCCGCACCGGCGGCGTGCACATCAGTGTCACGGCAACGGCCGCGACCAGGGAGACGAGGACCAGGCCGGCGGGCGCCGAGAGCCAGTCGTAGATGTCGAACACCCCGGCGTATCCGGCTCCCTTGATCAGGAAGCCGTGCAGCAGATAGCCGGAGATCGTCCCGGCGCCGAGCACCGTGAACCACATGTGGCGGCGCGGCACCCAGGACAGGAACCCGATGGTGAGCAGCAGCGCGCAGCCGAACATCGCCAGCGTCATCACGGCACCGGACCACCACGGGGCGCCCATCTCCTGCGCGCTGTTGCTGCGGTAGAACCAGCCCAACTGCATCCGTGGCGCCGCCCAGTACGCGAACACCAGGGCCCCGGCGAACAGCGGGAGCGCGAGCATCCGCACCTCGCGCCGGCGCACCAGCTGGAAGTGCTCGGGCCGCAGCCGGAGCCCCAGCACGAAGAACGGCAGGAACTGCAGAACACGCTGGAGATCGAGATCGTCGCCGATCGCCGGGGAGAAGGAGGCGAGCACTGCGATGACGAGCGCGACCGGCAGCGGATGGCGCAGCGCCTGCCACAGCGGCGTGGTGATCCGCCAGATGAACAGCGCGATCAGGAACCAGGTGAGGTACCAGGGGTCGAGCAGGGTGACCGACAGATCGGCCTGGTCGTCCGCGTACCGCTTGAACAGCGAATACGCCGTCTCGAACACCACATAGGGCACGGCGACGCCGGTGACCAGGCGCCTCACCTTGGCGGCGGACATGTCGAACGAGCGGGAGAAGTAGCCGGAGACGATGATGAACGCCGGCATGTGAAAGGTGTACGCCACCATGTACAGCGCACGGGCGGTCCGGCTGCCGTCCATCACCGGTTCCCACGAGTGCGCCACCGCGACGAGCACGATGGCCAGATATTTGGCGTTGTCGAAGTAGGCGTCACGCCTCTTCGCCGGTGCGGTCGCCGGAGGCTTGTTCGCCACCGGTGCGGGGGGTGCCGCGGTGGCGGTCGTCCCTCGGGGTCTGGGCTCCGACTCCCGGGTCGCCGATGGGAGCGGGGCCCTCTGAAATACGTTCGGAGCGTGGAACATCTCATGCACCTTAGACGCCTCGATTGGAATTCGTAAAACCGCTCAGGGATATCGCGTGTTCCCGACCAATCGAAAGTGAAACCACCGGCAACCGCCCGCTATGCACCGATTCATCCACCTTAAATGGTGCATATCGGAAGGCTGTTGGGGGGCGTGAATTTCATCGCACTTGAACCTTGGAATTGCATGTGAATGAAGTGTGTGGATATGGAAACCGTCACATTCGCACGTCATTGCGATTGATGGATTCACAGTTCGCTCACAGGTGTGCGGGGCATTGACCGGGCCCCGTGCGACCCCTCGTGCGGTTGTGCGCCCCAGGCGCGCGCGGGGCGCAAGGATGGCGCGATCCTGTCAGTTCGATCCGTCACCTGGCAGCGACCACAGGGGAGTTGGTGGCACGATGGACGTGACGGAGGAGTGCTCGGATGCACCCCTCCGGGCCGGCAAGGCGGACCGACCAAGGGTGTGATCAGTCGTGGCCATTTCACTGTCTGTGGTGCTGATGTTGGCGATCATCCTGGTGGTCCTGATCCGGGGCGGCTCCATCAAAGCCGGGCCGGCGATCGTCGCGGTGCTCTTCGGCTTCTTCCTGGCATCGACCGGCATGGCGCCGTCGATCAACAGATTCATGAACTCGATAGCGGAGACCATCAACCAGATCTCCTTCTGATCCGGCGGATCAGGCCGAACCGGCCGAACCGTTCGTCCGTGCTCCGGCGCGGGCGACCCGGCACCACGCGAACAGAACGCAAAAGGCCCGGTCCGGCGAGGAATTCGCCGGACCGGGCCCAAGCATGGAGCGGGCGACGGGAATCGAACCCGCGTAGCTAGTTTGGAAGACTAGGGCTCTACCATTGAGCTACGCCCGCAAAGCCGCACCACAGGTCTGGAGGACCGGCGGCACGTGGAGCATCGTAGCGGTTCACGGGCGCTGCCCGCACACCCGATTGCGGCGACCCGGTGTCGCGTTCGGTGCCGCCAGCGCAAAGCGGCCGATGCACCGCCTGACTGCATGTACCCTACGTGTCGCACCGACGGGGTGTGGCGCAGCTTGGTAGCGCGTCCGCTTTGGGAGCGGAAGGTCGTCGGTTCGAATCCGGCCACCCCGACCACCGGCAAGATCAGGGACCATCGCAAGCAGGAACAGGGACCACCCGCAAGATCGCAGACCACGGGCAAGATCGCATTGTGGGAGTCCGACTCCTTGCCGTTACTATGCAAAATGCGTGCCCGTGTGTCTGATGTACCGGGCTCGGTCCGCGAAGCCGCCTCCGTGCGGCGGAGCAGAACCCCAAGAAGTCAGCCACAAGGAGACCGAACCGTGAAGAGCGCCGTGGAGACCCTGAACCCGACCCGGGTTCGGCTCACTGTCGAGGTGCCCTTCGAGGAGCTCAAGGACAGCCTCGACGCGGCGTACAAGAAGATCAACCAGCAGGTCACGGTGAAGGGCTTCCGCAAGGGCAAGATCCCTGCCCGGGTCATCGACCAGCGCTTCGGCCGCGGTGCGGTGCTGGAGGAGGCCGTCAACGACGCCCTCCCGAAGTTCTACACCGAGGCCGTCAACGAGGGTGAGCTCAATGTCCTCGGTCAGCCCGAGGTCGACATCACCGAGCTGAAGGACGGCGAGCTGCTGGCCTTCACCGCCGAGGTTGACGTACGCCCCGAGATCGAGATTCCGGACTACTCCGGCATCGAGGTCACCGTCGACGCCCTCGAGGTCAGCGACGAGGACGTCGAGAAGGCCGTGGAGCAGCTCCGCGAGCGCTTCGCCTCCACCAACCCGGTCGAGCGCGCCGCCGCCGAGGGCGACGTCGTGACGATCGACCTGCAGGCCAAGGTCGACGGCGAGGTCCTGGAGGACGGCGTGGCCGAGGGTGTCTCGTACACCATCGGTTCCGGAGAGCTCCTCGACGGCATCGACGCCGCCGTCACCGGCCTGGAGGCGGGTGGCGAGACCACCTTCACCTCCGAGCTGAAGGGCGGCTCCGCCGAGGGCAAGGAGGCGGAGGTCACCGTCAAGGTCGCCACCGTCGCCGCCCGTGAGCTCCCCGAGCTGGACGACGAGTTCGCCCAGATGGCGAGCGAGTTCGACACCCTCGACGAGCTCAAGGCGGACAGCCGCAAGCGCCTCGAGAACACCAAGCAGTACGACCAGGCCACCCAGGCCCAGGAGCGCGTCCTGGACGAGCTGCTGAAGCTCGCCGAGGTCCCGATCCCGGAGAAGCTGCTCGCGGACGAGGTCCAGACCCGCAAGCACAACCTGGAGCACCACCAGCTCGGTCAGATGGGTCTGACCCTCGACAAGTACCTGGAGATCCAGGGCAAGACGGCCGAGGAGTTCGACGCCGAGACGTCCGAGCAGGCGATCAAGGGCATCAAGACCCAGTTCATCCTGGACGAGATCGTCAACAAGGAGAAGCTGAACGTCAACCAGGAGGAGCTCACCGAGCACCTCATGCGGCGCGCTGCTTCCTCCGGCATGAGCCCCGACCAGTTCGCCCAGGCCGTCGTCGAGGGCGGCCAGGTGCCGATGCTCGTCGGCGAGGTCGCCCGCGGCAAGGCGCTGGCCGTGGTCGTCGAGGCCGCCAAGGTCGTCGACACCAACGGTGAGCTCGTCGAGCTGGAGGACGACGAGGAGGAGGCCATCGAGGCCGTCGAGGCCGCCGAGGGCACCACCGAGGCAGCCACCGACGTCACCGAGGCCGCCGAGGAGAAGAACGAGGCCTGAGCCTCGCGCTGAACCCGAACGACGGGCTCCGGACGCTTGTGCGTCCGGAGCCCGTCGTCGTATGGCGTACGGTGCCCCACAACCCTTGTGCGGACTGCGGAGCTTGCGCTCCCAGCGAACAGTTGCGGAAGCGGGATGGCGTTGTCCTACCTGCGCGTTAGGGTCCATGAATAGGAAGGGCAGGGGAGTCCCCGCCCACCCGGTACGAAGACGCTGAGACGGCCGGAGCCGTCAGAGACGAGCAGGTGGATACGTGACGAATCTGATGCCCTACGCCGCCGGAGAGCCGTCCCTCGGTGGAGGCCTCGGTGACCAGGTCTACAGCCGACTGCTCGGCGAGCGCATCATCTTCCTCGGTCAGCAGGTCGACGATGAGATCGCCAACAAGATCACGGCGCAGCTGCTTCTCCTTGCCGCCGACCCGGACAAGGACATCTACCTCTACATCAACAGCCCCGGCGGTTCGGTGACGGCGGGCATGGCGGTCTACGACACCATGCAGTACATCCCGAACGACGTGGTTACCATCGGTATGGGCATGGCGGCCTCGATGGGCCAGTTCCTGCTCACCGGCGGCACCGCGGGCAAGCGCTTCGCGCTCCCGAACACCGACATCCTCATGCACCAGGGTTCGGCCGGCATCGGCGGTACGGCCTCGGACATCAAGATCCAGGCCCAGTACCTGCTGCGCACCAAGCAGCGGATGGCGGAGATCACCGCCCGCCACTCCGGCCAGACGGTCGAGACGATCATCCGCGACGGCGACCGCGACCGCTGGTACACCGCGGAGGAGGCCAAGGAGTACGGCCTCATCGACGAGATCATCACGATCGCATCGGGCGTTCCGGGCGGCGGCGGCACCGGCGCCTGATCCGGTACCCACCGGATCCGGCTCCACCGCCCCGCGCACCTCTCGTACGCCGAGACACCCAGCCACAGAACGCCACCAGGATGGTGAACACCCACATGAACAACTTCCCCGGCGCCTCCGCGAGCGGCCTCTACACCGGCCCGCAGGTGGACAACCGCTACATCGTGCCGCGCTTCGTGGAGCGCACCTCGCAGGGCGTGCGTGAGTACGACCCGTACGCGAAGCTCTTCGAGGAGCGCGTGATCTTCCTCGGCGTGCAGATCGACGACGCCTCCGCCAACGACGTCATGGCGCAGCTGCTGTGCCTGGAGTCGATGGACCCGGACCGGGACATCTCGATCTACATCAACAGCCCCGGCGGCTCGTTCACCGCGCTCACCGCGATCTACGACACGATGCAGTTCGTGAAGCCGGACATCCAGACGGTCTGCATGGGCCAGGCGGCCTCCGCCGCGGCCGTGCTGCTCGCCGCGGGTACGCCCGGCAAGCGGATGGCGCTGCCCAACGCCCGTGTGCTGATCCACCAGCCGTCCTCGCAGACCGGCCGTGAGCAGCTCTCCGACCTGGAGATCGCGGCCAACGAGATCCTGCGGATGCGCACCCAGCTGGAGGAGATGCTGGCCAAGCACTCCACCACGCCGATCGACAAGATCCGCGACGACATCGAGCGCGACAAGATCCTGACCGCCGAGGACGCCCTCGCCTACGGTCTCGTCGACCAGATCGTATCGACCCGCAAGCAGGCGGCCACGGCCGTCTGACGTCGGCCTTCACCCCTTGGCACGCCACGTTCGCCCGGTCTTGGCCGTGTGAACCGTGCCAAGGGGGGCCCGAACGGGGGCCAAGGCAAGGTACCGTCGGATAGAGGCACCAGGAGCCGCTGAACCAAGCTGCTCCCAGGCGAAGGGGAAGCACCTCGTGGCACGCATCGGTGATGGCGGCGACCTGCTCAAGTGCTCGTTCTGCGGAAAGAGCCAGAAGCAGGTGAAGAAGCTCATCGCGGGACCCGGTGTGTACATCTGCGACGAGTGCATCGATCTCTGCAACGAGATCATCGAGGAGGAGCTCGCCGAGACCTCCGAGGTGCGGTGGGAGGAACTCCCCAAGCCGCGCGAGATCTACGAGTTCCTCGAGGGGTACGTCGTCGGGCAGGAGCCCGCGAAGAAGGCCCTCTCGGTCGCTGTGTACAACCACTACAAGCGGGTCCAGGCGGGTGAGAACGGCGGCGCCCAGGGCCGGGACGACGCCATCGAGCTGGCCAAGTCCAACATCCTGCTGCTCGGGCCCACGGGCTCGGGCAAGACGCTGCTCGCTCAGACGCTGGCCCGCATGCTCAATGTCCCGTTCGCCATCGCCGACGCGACGGCGCTGACGGAGGCCGGCTATGTCGGCGAGGACGTCGAGAACATCCTGCTGAAGCTGATCCAGGCCGCGGACTACGACGTCAAGAAGGCCGAGACCGGGATCATCTACATCGACGAGATCGACAAGGTCGCCCGCAAGAGCGAGAACCCGTCGATCACCCGCGATGTCTCCGGCGAGGGCGTGCAGCAGGCCCTGTTGAAGATCCTGGAGGGCACCACCGCCTCCGTACCGCCGCAGGGCGGCCGGAAGCACCCGCACCAGGAGTTCATCCAGATCGACACGACGAACGTGCTGTTCATCGTGGGCGGCGCCTTCTCCGGTCTGGAGCGGATCATCGAGTCCCGGGCGGGTGCCAAGGGCATCGGCTTCGGCGCCACGATCCGTTCCAAGCGGGAGATCGAGGCGAGCGACCAGTTCCAGGAGGTCATGCCGGAGGACCTGGTGAAGTTCGGGATGATCCCGGAGTTCATCGGCCGGCTGCCCGTCCTCACCTCGGTCCACAACCTGGACCGTGAGGCGCTGCTGCAGATCCTCGTCGAGCCGCGCAACGCGCTGGTGAAGCAGTACCAGCGGCTCTTCGAACTCGACGGTGTCGAGCTGGACTTCGACCGCCCGGCCCTGGAGGCCATCGCCGACCAGGCGATCCTGCGCGGCACCGGCGCGCGTGGCCTGCGGGCCATCATGGAGGAGGTCCTCCAGTCCGTGATGTACGAGGTGCCGTCCCGCAAGGACGTCGCCCGGGTCGTCATCACGGCGGACGTCGTCCGCAACAACGTGAACCCGACGCTGGTCCCGCGCGAGCCGCGGACGATCGGCAAGGGTGACGGCGGGCGGCACGAGAAGTCCGCGTAGCGGTAGGCATACGGAAAAGGGGCGCCCGGCCAGGTGAACTGGCGGGCGCCCCTTCCGTGTTGCGGTGCGATCAGATCTTGGTGCGGGACGTGTTGTAGAGCTTGGCGGCCAGGGTGGCCATGTCGTCCAGGGAGATGCCCTTCCCGGCCAGGGCGAGCGATGTGTCGATGGCGTTGACCACGCCGACCGTGCTGTAGTCGGCCCAGACGCAGACCGGGACCGTGAATTCCTTCGGGCCCTTTGCGGCGGTGCCGTCGCCGCCCTTGTTGGTTATCTTCATTTCCTGGCACTTCATCAGCGCGCCTTCGAATCCGGACGGCGTGACGGACTCGGGGCTGCCGACGAGTTGGACAGTCATGCCCGACTTGCCTTGCTTCATCGCCGCCTCGGCGTTGGCGAAGGAAACCTCGATGGCCTTGGCCGGGTCGGCGACCTCGCCCCAGGCACCCTGCAAGTTGAGCGCCTTGGTGGTGAGCGGATTGTCCTCGGTGCCGACCTGGTAGTCGGCCCCCGCCTGCTGGGGGTTCTTGACTCCCATGGCCTCGGCCTTGGACTTGCGCTCACCGGTCGCCGGTCCCGAGATCTCGCCGGTCGGCTTCTTCTTGTACTCGTCGACCGAGGCCGCAGGCGTCAGCTTGTACCCCTTGGTGGAGTCCGCGACGGAGCCGCTGCCCCCGCCCGACGTCAGGAAGTACACCCCGCCCGCGATGACCGCCAGCGCCACGACGACGCCGCCGATGATCAGGCCGGTCTTCTTCTTCGGCTCGGCCGGGGGGAACGGGGGCTGGCCGCCGTAGGCCGGCTGGCCGCCGTACGGGGGAGTGGGGGGCTGCTGGCCGTACGGGCCGGGCTGCTGGGCCTGCGGGTAGCCGTAGCCCGGCTGGGGCTGCTGCTGGGGCGGGACACCTTGGGGGGCCTGCTGGGGGTAGCCGTAGCCGGGCTGGCCCTGTGGGGGCTGGCCGCCGTACGGGCCCGGCTGCTGGCCGTACGGTCCGGGCTGGCCCTGCGGCTGCTGCCCGTACGGTCCGGGCTGGCCCTGGGGCGGGCCACCGTAGGGTCCGGGCTGGCCCTGGGGCGGCTGGCCGCCGTACGGGCCCGGCTGGTTGTAGCTCATCTGCGGTGTCCCCTGTTCGTCATGCTTATGCGTTCCGAACATCCTGGCGGAAGGGTCGCCCGTATGGAGCACCGGGCGTCACACCGTTACTGAACAAACCGGTTTCAGCGCATGACTGTGACGGCCCTAAACTGTCCCCCGTGACCGAGAACACTCAGCAGACGCCAGCCAGCAACCCCGAACTGCCGACCCAGTACGCACCGGCCGAGGTAGAGGGGAAGCTGTATGAGCGCTGGGTAGAGCGGGGTTACTTCACCGCCGACGCGAAGAGCGACAAGCCCCCGTACACGATCGTCATTCCGCCGCCGAACGTCACCGGTGCGCTCCACCTGGGCCATGCCTTCCAGGTCACGCTCATGGATGCCCTCACGCGGCGTAAGCGCATGCAGGGCTTCGAGACGCTGTGGCTGCCGGGCATGGACCACGCGGGCATCGCCACCCAGAACAAGGTCGAACAGCAGCTCGCCGAGGAAGGCAAGTCGCGGCAGGATCTCGGCCGCGAGGCGTTCACCGAGCGCGTCTGGCAGTGGAAGGACGAGTACGGCGGCCGGATCCTGGGCCAGCTGAAGCGCCTCGGTGCAGGGCTCGACTGGTCGCGTGAGCGGTTCACCATGGACGAGGGGCTCTCCAAGGCCGTCCAGACGATCTTCAAGAAGCTCTATGACGACGAGCTGATCTACCGCGCCGAGCGCATCATCAACTGGTGCCCGCGCTGTCTGACCGCGATCTCCGACATCGAGGTCGACTACCAGGACGACGACGGCGAGCTCGTCTCGCTGAAGTACGGCGAGGGCGACAAGACCGTCGTCGTGGCCACCACCCGGGTCGAGACCATGCTCGGTGACACGGCTGTTGCCGTTCACCCCGACGACGAGCGGTACGCGCACCTCGTCGGCAAGCGGATCAAGCTGCCACTGACCGACCGGACGATCCCGGTCGTCGCCGACACTCACGTCGACCCCGAGTTCGGAACGGGTGCCGTCAAGGTGACGCCCGCTCACGACCCGAACGACTTCGCGATCGGTCAGCGCCACGACCTCGAGCTCATGACGATCATGGACGAGCGCGGTGTCATCACCGTGCATGGCCCCTTCCAGGGACTCGACCGCTTCGAGGCGCGCTCCGCGATCGTCGCCGCCATGCGCGAGCAGGGCCGCGTCGTCGCCGAGAAGCGCCCGTACGTCCACTCCGTCGGGCACTGCTCGCGCTGTAAGACGACCGTCGAGCCCCGCCTCTCCCTCCAGTGGTGGGTCAAGGTCGAGACGCTCGCCAAGGCCGCGGGCGACGCGGTCCGCGACGACCGGGTCGCACTTCACCCGAAGGACATGGAGAAGCGGTACTTCGACTGGGTCGACAACCTCAACGACTGGTGCATCTCACGGCAGTTGTGGTGGGGCCACCGGATTCCCGTCTGGTACGGGCCGAACGGCGAAATGGTCTGCGTCGGCCCCGACGACGAGGCGCCCACCGGCGAGGGCTGGGTCCAGGACGAGGACGTCCTCGACACCTGGTTCTCGTCCGGTCTTTGGCCGTTCTCGACGCTCGGCTGGCCGGAGGAGACCCCGGACCTCGAGAAGTTCTACTCGACCGACGTCCTGGTCACCGGGCACGACATCATCTTCTTCTGGGTCGTCCGGATGATGATGTTCGGTCTGTACGCGATGGACGGTGAGGTCCCCTTCAAGACCGTCGCGCTTACCGGTCTGGTCCGGGACGAGTTCGGCAAGAAGATGTCGAAGTCCAACCCGAACGCGGTGGACCCGATCGACTGGATGGACGCGTACGGCTCGGACGCCGTGAGGTTCACGCTCGCCACGGGTGCCAACCCGGGCGCGGACGTGCCGATCGGAGAGGACTGGGTCAAGGCCTCCCGTAACTTCGCCAACAAGATCTGGAACGCCACCCGCTTCGCGCTGATGAACGGCGCGACCGTGGAGGGCGAGCTGCCGCCCGTCGAGCAGCTGTCGGCGACCGACCGGTGGATCCTGTCGCGGCTGAACAAGACGGTCGCCGAAGTCGACGCGTTCTACGACGACTTCCAGTTCGCGAAGCTCTCCGACGCCCTCTACCACTTCGCGTGGGACGAGGTCTTCGACTGGTACGTCGAGCTGTCGAAGACGACCTTCTTCGCGGGCGGCGAGGGCGCCAAGGTCTCAGGCCGGGTCCTCGGCGAGGTCCTGGACGTGATGCTGCGTGTGCTGCACCCGATCGTCCCGTTCGTCACCGAGACGCTGTGGACCACGCTCACCGGCAAGGAGACCCTGGTCACCGCCGACTGGCCGAAGGACTCCGGATTCCGCGACGACGCGGCCGAGCAGGAGATCGCGCTCGTCCAGCAGGTCGTCACCGAGGTCCGCCGGTTCCGCTCCGACCAGGGCCTGCAGCCCGGCCAGAAGGTTCCGGCCGAGCTCACCCTGACCGGCACGCCGCTCGCCCCGCACGAGGCGGCCATCCGCCAGCTGCTGCGGCTGCAGCCCGCCGAGGAGGGCTTCCACGCCACCGCCTCGCTGCCGGTCGCGGGCGCCACGGTCGCCCTCGACCTGTCCGGCACCATCGACGTCGAGGCCGAGCGCAAGCGCCTGACGAAGGACCTGGGCGCCGCCGAGAAGGAGAAGGCCCAGGCGGTCGGCAAGCTCTCCAACGAGGCGTTCCTCGGCAAGGCCCCGGACAACGTGGTCGACAAGATCCGCGGCCGGCTCGCCAAGGCCGAGGCCGACATCGAGCGGATCTCCGGTCAGCTGGCGAACCTGCCGCAGAGCTGATGACCTGAGCACGGAGCCCCCGTCCCCCTGACCGACCAGGGGGACGGGGGCTTCGCCCGTACCACCGACATCCGTGTCCGCCACCGGGTGCCGCGCGCGATGTCCGTGCCCATCCGTAGACTGGCCCTGTGAGTGAGCCCCGCCCTTCCGACCGGCACGACAACTCCGATTCCGACGACACCTTCGCGGAGATCGTCGACGAAGAGACCCAGCGCGACCCCGACCTGGCGGTGATCGAGGCCGGGAGCCGTACGCTGCGCACCCGCTCCGGACCGCCGCAGGGCGACGAGGTCCCGGCCCGGCCCGCCGACCCCGAGGTGGACAAGGCGCTGCGCGCCGTGGAGCAGGAGCTCGCCGGACGCTGGGGCGAGACCAAGCTGGAGCCTTCCGTCACGCGCATCGCCGCGCTGATGGACGTGCTCGGCGAGCCGCAGCGCGCGTACCCCTCGATCCACATCACCGGGACCAACGGCAAGACGAGCACGGCCCGCATGATCGAGGCGCTGCTCGGCGCCTTCGACCTGCGTACCGGCCGCTACACCTCGCCGCACGTCCAGTCGATCACCGAGCGGATCAGCCTGGACGGCTCCCCGATCGCCCCCGAGCGGTTCATCGAGGCGTACCAGGACATCGAGCCGTACGTGGAGATGGTCGACGCCCAGCAGCCGTACCGGCTCTCCTTCTTCGAGGTGCTGACGGGCATGGCCTACGCGGCCTTCGCCGACGCGCCGGTCGACGTCGCGGTCGTCGAGGTCGGCATGGGCGGCAGCTGGGACGCGACGAACGTCATCGACGGCTCGGTCGCCGTCGTCACCCCCATCTCGCTGGACCACACCGACCGGCTCGGCAACACGCCCGCCGAGATCGCCGGCGAGAAGGCCGGGATCATCAAGCAGGGCGCCACGGTCATCCTGGCCCAGCAGCCGGTGGACGCCGCGCAGGTCATGCTGAAGAAGGCCGTCGAGGTCGACGCCACGGTCGCCCGCGAGGGCATGGAGTTCGGCGTCGTCTCGCGCGAGATCGCTGTCGGCGGCCAGCTGCTGACGCTGCGCGGCCTCGGTGGTGCGGCCACCGAGTACACAGAGGTCTTCCTCCCGCTGTACGGCGCCCACCAGGCGCACAACGCCGCGGTGGCGCTCTCCGCGGTGGAGGCGTTCTTCGGGATCGGCGCCGAGCAGCCCGGCTCGCTCGACGTCGACACGGTCCGCCGGGCCTTCGCCTCGGTGATCTCCCCGGGCCGCCTCGAAGTGGTCCGCAGCAGCCCCACCGTCGTCCTGGACGCGGCACACAACCCGGCGGGCGCCCGCGCCACCGCCGACGGGCTCTCCGAGGCCTTCGGCTTCTCCCGGCTGATCGGTGTCGTCGGCACCAGCGCGGACAAGGACGTCAAGGGACTCCTCGACGCCTTCGAGCCGATCTTCGCCGAGGTCGTCATCACGCAGAACTCCAGCGGCCGCGCGATGGACGTCGACGAGCTGGCCGCCATCGCGGTCGAGGTCTTCGGCGAGGACCGCGTCCAGGTGGAGCCCCGCCTGGACGACGCCCTGGAGGCGGCGATCACCCTCGCCGAGGAGGAGGACGAGTACGCGGGCGCCGGTGTCCTGGTGACCGGTTCCGTGATCACGGTCGGCGAGGCCCGGCTGCTTCTGGGAAGGCGCTGACCCATGCGTACGCTCTGTGCATCCACGCTGATCGGCGAGTTCTTCGTGATCGGCTTCGCCGGACTCGTCGCGATGAAGTCCGACGACCTGACCGGTGCCACGGTCTGGACGGTCTGCGGCATCGGCATGCTGCTCTCCGTGCTGCTCTGCGGGATGATCACCCGCCCCGGCGGGATACAGCTCGGCTGGGCGCTGCAGATCGCCCTGGTGCTGAGCGGCTTCGTCGTCCCGATGATGTTCATCCTCGGCGTGGTCTTCGCCGGCCTGTGGTGGGCCTCGGTGCACTACGGCCGCAAGATCGACGAGGCGAAGGCCCGCTGGGCGGCGGCCGAGGCCCCGGCCGGTGGCTGACCCGGTACCCGGTGGCCAAACCCGGCCGCCGGCCCGGCTCCGTACCCCTGTAGCCTCGGTTCACCGCACCCGCTTGCCTGCAAGGAGCCGCACACCATGACCCAGCGCACCCTCGTTCTCCTCAAGCCCGACGCTGTCCGGCGCGGACTGGTCGGCGAGATCGTCGGGCGGATCGAGCGCAAGGCCGGCTGGCGGATCACCGCACTGGAGCTGCGCACCCTCGACCGTGCCACGCTGGAGCAGCACTACGCCGAGCACGTCGGCCGCCCGTTCTACGAGCCGCTCGTCGAGTTCATGCAGTCCGGTCCGATCGTGGCGTTGGTCGCCGAGGGCGAGCGGGTCATCGAGGGCATCCGTACGCTGGCCGGACCCACCGACCCGATCGCCGCCGCGCCCGGTTCCATCCGCGGCGACTTCGGCACCATCACCCGGGAGAACCTCATCCACGCCTCGGACTCCGAGGAGTCCGCGGAGCGGGAACTGAAGCTCTTCTTCCCCGGACTCGCCTGATCGCCGATCAGCCGAACAGCGCTCAGACCTGGGGCGACCGAATTAATTCGGTCGCCCTTCGGTATAGGGTCCGGGATCGCGGGAACGCATCCCTCCGACGTAACGTCACCATGAGTGGAACGGCCACCCGTTCCGCCCACAATGGCGAAGGACCCTCGCGCGGTGTCCGCCATTACGGCACTACGATGGAATCTTCCACGCCCGCCGCGCTCACCTCGCCGACCAGAACAAGCCACATCGCTTTCTTGGAAGGCCCGACGCATCCTCATGGGGAACAAGGGGAACTCAATGTCGTTCATCGGCCGTGACATGGCTATCGACCTCGGGACTGCCAACACGCTGGTGTACGTCAGGGGGCGCGGCATCGTTCTGAACGAGCCGTCCGTCGTGGCCATCAACACCAACACCGGCGGCATCCTGGCGGTCGGCTCCGAGGCCAAGAAGATGATCGGGCGTACACCGGGCAACATCGTTGCCGTACGGCCCCTGAAGGACGGCGTGATCGCCGACTTCGAGATCACCGAGCGGATGCTCCGCTACTTCATCCTGAAGATCCACAAGCGCCGCTACCTGGCCCGCCCGCGGGTCGTCGTCTGCGTGCCCTCCGGCATCACCGGGGTCGAGCGACGCGCCGTCATCGAGGCGTCGACGCAGGCCGGCGCGCGCCAGGTGCACATCATCGAGGAGCCCATGGCGGCGGCCATCGGCTCCGGGCTGCCGGTCCACGAGGCCACCGGCAACATGGTCGTCGACATCGGTGGCGGCACCACCGAGGTCGCGGTCATCTCGCTCGGCGGAATCGTCACTGCCCAGTCGATCCGGACCGCCGGCGACGAACTGGACAACGCGATCATCCAGCACATCAAGAAGGAGTACTCGCTCCTCCTCGGCGAGCGCTCCGCCGAACAGATCAAGATCACGATCGGTTCGGCGTACGACATGGACGAGGACGAGCACACCGAGATCCGCGGCCGCGACCTGGTCTCCGGACTGCCCAAGACCGTGGTCGTCTCGGCCGCCGAGGTCCGCAAGGCCATCGAGGAGCCGGTCAACGCGATCGTCGACGCCGTGAAGACCACGCTCGACAAGTGCCCGCCGGAGCTCTCCGGCGACGTCATGGACCGCGGCATCGTCCTCACCGGCGGCGGCGCGCTGCTGCGCGGACTGGACGAGCGGCTGCGCCGCGAGACCGGCATGCCGATCCACATCGCGGAGGACCCGCTGGACTCGGTGGCCCTCGGATCCGGCAAGTGCGTCGAGGAGTTCGAGGCGCTCCAGCAGGTACTGGACGCCCAGCCCCGCAGGTGAACAACCCATCGGTCTGCCGTACGGACGCTGCCGCTCCGTACGGCCGATCGTTGATATACAGGCACGAATATTCCGACGAGGAAGGCACGGCCGCCGCACGTGAGGGACACACGAGAGAGCCGGCTGCTCCTGGTGCTGCTGATCGCCATCGCGTTCGCATTGATCACGGTGGACATCCGCGGTGGTGAGGAGTCGCCGGTGGACGGCGCCCGGCGGGCCGCCGCAGCGGCCTTCGGGCCGGTGGAGAACGGCGTCGCGGCAGCCGTCGACCCGGTGGGCAACGCCATAGGGGCAGTTCGCGACTCCGGGACACGGCACAACCGGATCGCCGAGCTGGAACAGCAGAACGCCGCGCTCAAGACGAAGCTCGGCAGCGACGACCGCAACCGCAACAGGGTCCGTGAGCTCGACCGGATGCTGAAGAAGTCGGCCGCAGGACAATACGGCATCAAGGGCGCCGAGGTCATCGCCATAGGAGCGGCCCAGGGCTTCTCCTGGACGGTCACCATCGACGCGGGTTCCAACGACGGAATCAAGCGCGACATGACCGTCATCAACGGCGACGGCCTGGTCGGCCGGGTCACCACCGTCGGTCCGGACGCCTCCACGGTGCTCCTCGCCAACGACCCCGACTTCACCGTCGGCACCCGGATGGAGAAGACCGACGAACTCGGCTTCGCCACCGGCCAGGGCTCCCGGCCGCTGTCCGTCCAGTTCCTCAACGGCAAGGCCAAGGTGAAGAAGGGTGACCGGCTCGTCACCTTCGGCTCCAGCAAGGACAAGCCCTTCGTGCCCGGCGTCCCGGTCGGCGAGGTCGTCCGGGTCGACCCGTCCGGCGGCGGCCTGACCCGTACGGTCTACGTCCGCCCGTACGTCGGCTTCACCAAGCTCGACATCGTCGGCGTCGTGGTCCAGGCCCCGCGCGAGGACCCCCGTGACATGGTCCTGCCGAAGCAGCCGGCCAAGCCCGCCAAGCCGAAGCCCACGCCCACCGTCACCGTCACGATCTCGCCCAACGGCGACATCGTCGACACCGAAGGAAACGTCGTCGGGAACATCCACGAGAGCCCGGACCCCAGCAACAGCCCGGACCCGAACGGCACTGCGAACGCCGCACCGGACGCCGGCACCGCGGTCAACGAGCAGAGGTAGAGCTGATTCCCATGCGTTTGAACCGGATTCTGCTCTCCGTCGTCCTGGTCGTCGTCGCCCTCGTCGTCCAGGTCTCCGTGCTCGCCCGCCTCCAGCTCCCCGGCGCGGTGCCCGACCTGCTGCTCCTGGTCGTCCTCGGCCTCGCCTTCGTGTACGGGCATGTCAGCGGCGCCCTCATCGGCTTCGGCGCGGGACTCCTCGCCGACCTGGCACCGCCCGCCGACCACGCCGCCGGACGCTACGCGCTGGTCCTCTGCGTCATCGGCTACCTCGCGGGGCTGGCGAAGCCCGAGAACGGGCAGCTGAAGTCGGCGATGGTCCCGATGCTCGGGGTCGTCGCCGCGGCGATCGGCTCGACCCTGCTCTACGCACTGGTCGGCGCGCTCGTCGGGGACACGGCGGCCCGTCACGTCGGCCTCGGTAGCCTGCTGTTCACCGCGGCCGTCTACGACCTGCTCCTCGCGCCCTTCGTCGTACCGCTGATCATGGCCGTCGCCAGACGCACGGTGAACGATCCGCTCGCCGACACCTCCGGCGGCGGGGACGTGGCCGCGGGCTGGCTCGCCTCCGGCACCGGACTGCGGATCGGCAGCCAGCGCGGCGGACTGCGCGCCAAGGCCGCCCGCAACCGCGCGGCCCGCGCCGGACGCATCAAGGGGGTCAAGCGACTGTGAGGCCGCACCGCAGCCAGGCCACCTCGCGTACCTCCGGCCCGACCACCACCGGGGGCGCCCCGTGACCAACATCCCCGAGACCGGCCGGACCCCACGGGTCCAGATCCGTCTCATCGTCATCCAGGTCCTCGTCTTCTCCCTGCTGCTCACCCTCGGCGGGCGCCTCTGGTACCTCCAGATCCGCAACGGCCAGGAGTACAGCGACGAGGCGAAGAACAACCACGTCCAGCAGGTCGTCCAGCCCGCCGTCCGCGGCTCCATCCTCGACGCGCGCGGCGTGGCCCTCGCCGACAACGAGACCCGGCTGGTCGTCTCCGCCAGCCGCACCGAGCTGATGAAGATGAAGGACGACGGCAAGAGCGTCCTGACCCGGCTCGCGGGCGTCCTCGGCATGAAGCCCAAGGAGGTCCTCGACAAGGTACGGCTCTGCGACTCGAAGACGCCGCAGCCCTGCTGGAACGGCTCGCCGTACCAGCCGATCCCGGTCACCGACGAGGCCACCACCCAGCAGGCCCTCACGATCCGTGAACGCGCCGAGGACTTCCCCGGAATCACCGCCGAGCCCACCGCCGTACGCCGGTACGGGGCGCCCGGCAAGGCCAACACCGCGCAGGTCCTCGGCTACCTCTCGCCGGTCACCGACGAGGAGATCACCAAGGCCCAGGACACCGACTCGCCGTACCTCCGCTCCGACCAGGTCGGCCGCTCCGGCCTGGAGCGCACCTACGACAAGGAGCTGCGCGGCAAGGCCGGCGTCACCCGCTACGAGGTCGACAACCTCGGCCGGGTCATCGGCCAGGCGAAGAACGACAAGGCGGAGCCCGGCTCCAGCGTCGTCACCTCCATCGACGCCCGGGTCCAGGCCGTCGCCGAGTACGAGCTCAACGAGGCCATGAAGACGGCCCGTCAGTCGTTCGACAAGAACACCGGGGAGAACTACAAGGCCGACTCCGGCGCCGTCGTCGTCATGGAGGCCAAGACCGGCCGCGTCGTCTCGATGGCCTCCCTGCCGAACTACGACCCCAACTCCTGGGTCGGCGGCATCTCCGCCAAGGACTACGCCAAGCTCACCGGCAAGAATTCCAACTTCCCGCTGCTGAACCGGGCCATCCAGGGCCAGGCCGCCCCCGGCTCGATCTTCAAGGTCATCTCCTCGACCGCCGCGGTCAACGCCGGTTACCCCTTCAACGGCAACTACCCCTGCCCCAGCTCGTACAACGTCGGCGGGCAGACCTTCAAGAACTTCGAGTCCCAGGGCTACGGCTCCATCACCATCGGCCGGGCCCTCGAAGTCTCCTGCGACACCGTGTACTACGGCATCGCGCACAAGGAGTGGTTGAAGGACGGCGGCATGAACCCCAAGAAGAATGCCAAGGACTGGTTCTACAAGACCGCCCACCAGTTCGGCCTCGGCAAGGAGACCGGCATCGACCTCCCCAACGAGGTCAGCGGCCGGGTCCCCGACCGCAAGTGGAAGCAGGACTTCTACAAGGCGAACAAGGACGCCTGGTGCAAGCAGGGCAAGAAGGACGGCTCGTACGTCGAGAAGATCGCGTACGAGAACTGCCTCGAAGGCGACAAGATGCGCGCCGGTGACTCCGTCAACTACTCGATCGGCCAGGGCGACACCCTCGTCACGCCGATACAGATGGCCACCATCTACGCAGCCATCTCCAACGGCGGCACGCTCTACGACCCCACCGTCGGCAAGGCGGTCGTCAGCGGCGACGGCAAGACCGTCGAGGAGATCAAGCCCAAGTCGCACGGCAAGCTGCCCTTCACGCGCAAGACCCGCAACGAGATAGACCAAGCCCTCGCGGGAGTCGCGACCCGTGGTTCGGCCGCCTGGCGATTCGGCGGCTGGCCGCAGGACAAGATCCCGATGCACGCCAAGACGGGTACGGCCGAGGTCTACGGCAAGCAGACGACCTCCTGGTTCGCCACGTACACCAAGGACTACTCGATCGTCATGACGATCTCCCAGGGCGGTACGGGCTCCGGTGCGTCCGGGCCCGCCGTGCGCAACATCTACGACGCCCTCTACGGTCTCGACGACTCCGGCAAGCAGGACCTGAAGAAGGCGCTGCTGCCCACCCCGCAGAAGTCCCTGCCGAAGATCCAGCAGGACGGCTCGATCGACGCCCCGGAGATCAAGCCCTACGACCCGGACTCGCAGAAGACCCCGGAGGAACAGACCCTCGCCGCGACGCTGGGGAGGCGCGACTGATGGCCGGCTTCTCCGTCCAGCGGTACGCCCCGGAGCGCTCCGCCTGGGGCAAACTCACCGCCCGCGACTCCCTCGTACGCAAACTCGACTGGCCGCTGCTCGGGTCCGCGCTCGCGCTCTCCTTCATCGGCTCGCTGCTGGTCTACTCGGCGACCCGGGGACGTGACTCGCTCACCCACGGCGACCCGTACTACTTCCTCTTCCGGCACGCCCTCAACACCGGCATCGGCTTCGCCCTGATGGTCGGCACGATCTGGCTCGGCCACCGCACCCTGCGCGGCGCCGTCCCGGTCCTCTACGGCCTCTCGGTGCTCCTGGTGCTGGCGGTGCTCACCCCGCTCGGCGCCACCGTCAACGGCGCCCACGCCTGGATCATCATCGGCGGCGGCTTCTCGCTCCAGCCGTCCGAGTTCACCAAGATCACCATCATCCTGATCATGGCGATGCTGCTGGCCGAGCGCGTCGACGCGGGCGACCAGCTCCATCCCGACCACCGGACCGTCGCCAAGGCCCTCGGTCTGGCGGCCGTCCCGATGGCCGTCGTCATGGGAATGCCGGACCTCGGCTCCGTGATGGTCATGGTCGTCATCGTGCTCGGCGTGCTCCTCGCCTCCGGCGCGTCGAACCGCTGGATCGCCGGTCTGCTCGGCGCGGGCGTGACCGGCGCCATCGCGATCTGGCAGCTCGGCCTGCTCGACGAGTACCAGATCGCCCGCTTCGCCGCCTTCGCCAATCCCGCGCTCGACCCGGCGGGCGTCGGCTACAACACCAACCAGGCCCGCATCGCGATCGGCTCCGGCGGCCTCTCCGGGACGGGCCTCTTCCACGGCACCCAGACCACCGGCCAGTTCGTCCCCGAGCAGCAGACCGACTTCGTCTTCACCGTCGCGGGCGAGGAGCTCGGCTTCCTCGGCGCCGGGCTGATCCTCGTCCTGCTCGGCGTCGTCCTGTGGCGCGCCTGCCGGATCGCCCGCGAGACGACCGAGCTGTACGGCACGATCGTCGCCGCCGGAATCATCGCCTGGTTCGCCTTCCAGGCCTTCGAGAACATCGGGATGACGCTCGGCATCATGCCGGTCGCCGGGCTCCCGCTGCCGTTCGTGTCGTACGGAGGGTCCTCGATGTTCGCCGTCTGGGTGGCCGTCGGCCTGCTCCAGTCGATCAGGCTGCAGCGGCCGATAAGCGCCTGAGCCGGTGCGGGAGCACTGCCCATTCGCGTACAACACGTCTAGATTCGGTTCATGGCGGACTCGAAGCGTGAGATCGAGCGGAAGTACGAAGCCACCGCGGAAACCCGGCTCCCGGACCTGAGCCGGGTGGCCGGGGTCTCGGCCGTCGCCCACCGGGGCGTCAGCGAACTGGACGCCATCTACTACGACACCGAGGACCTCCGGCTCGCGGCGGACTCCCTCACCCTGCGCCGCCGCACCGGCGGGAGCGACGCCGGCTGGCACCTCAAGTTCCCGGTGGCCTCCGGCATCCGGGACGAGCTGCGGGAACCGCTCTCCGACACCCTGCCGCGCTCCTTCGCGGGGCTGCTGCGCTCCCGGGTCCGCGACCGCGCACTCGTTCCCGTCGTCCGGCTGGTCTCCGCCCGCGACGTCCACCACCTCCTCGACTCCGACGGCGCCCTGCTCGCCGAGGTCAGCGTCGACCGGGTGCGGGCCGAGCGGCTGACGGGCGGCGACGGCACGGCCGCCTGGACCGAGATCGAGGCCGAACTCGCCGACGACGGCGACCCCGACTTCCTGAATGCCGTGGAGCGCCGGCTGCGCAAGGCCGGGATCCGCCCGTCCGCGTCCCCGTCCAAGCTGGCCAGGGCGCTCGCCGAGACCGCGCCGAAGCGGAAGAAGGACCCCGACGGCAGGGCCCGGCGGCCCACCGCGGGCGACCACGTCCTCGCGTACATCCGGCACCAGAGCGAGGCGATCGTCGCCCTCGACCCCGCCGTACGCCGCGACCTCCCCGACTCCGTGCACCAGATGCGGGTCGCCACCCGCAGGCTGCGCAGCGCACTGCGGACGTACCGGAAGATCCTCGACCGCGGCGTCACCGACCCGGTCGGCGACGAACTGAAGTGGCTGGCCGCCGAACTGGGCATCGACCGCGACCAGGAGGTGCTCGACGCCCGGCTGCGCGCCCGCCTCGACGGCCTGCCCCGCACCCTGGTCCTCGGCCCGGTCCGCGGGCGGCTCCGGATCTGGTCGGTGGCCCGGCGGAACGGCTCCCGCCGCCGCACCGTCGCCGTGCTCGACGGGAAGCGGTATCTGGCACTCCTGGAGAGCCTCGACACCCTGCTCGCCGCCCCGCCCCTGCTGCCCGCCGCGTCCCGTGCGCCGGGGCGGGCGCTGCCCCGCGCCGTGCTGAAGGAGTACGGGCGCCTCGCGGCCCGCGTCGGCCATGCCCTGGAGCTCCCGCCCGGCCACGACCGGGACCTGGCCATGCACGAGGCCCGCAAGGCCGCCAAACGCGCCCGGTACGCGGCGGAGGCGGCCCGCCCCGCGCTCGGCAGGCCCGCCAAGCGCTTCGCCAAACGGATGAAGGCCGTACAGAGCCTCCTCGGCGACCACCAGGACAGCGTGGTGGCCCGCGAGGCCCTGCGCACCCTGGCCGTCCAGGCGCACGCGGCGGGGGAGTCGGCCTTCACCTGGGGACTGATCCACGGACGGGAGGAGGCGACGGCCGCCGCCCGGGAACGGGAGCTGCCGGAGGTGTGGGAGCGGGCGTCGCGGGCGGAGCTCCGGGCGGCGCTGGGAGGCTGAGGGCCGGGGTACGCTTGATGGTCACCCTTGCCGGCTCTCGAAAGTTCGCGATGTCTGTCGATTCGGTCTTCCCACAGCTCGAAGCTCTGCTCCCGCATGTGCAGAAGCCCATCCAGTACGTCGGCGGTGAACTGAACTCCACCGTCAAGCCGTGGGACGAATGCGACGTCCGCTGGGCACTGATGTACCCGGACGCGTACGAGGTCGGGCTCCCCAACCAGGGCGTCATGATCCTCTACGAGGTACTCAACGAGCGCCAGGGCGTCCTCGCCGAGCGCACCTACAGCGTGTGGCCGGACCTCGAAGAGCTGATGCGCGAGCACAAGGTCCCGCAGTTCACCGTGGACAGCCACCGCCCGGTCAAGGCGTTCGACGTCTTCGGGCTGAGCTTCTCCACCGAGCTCGGCTACACCAACATGCTCACCGCCCTGGATCTCGCGGGCATTCCGCTGGAGGCCCGGGACCGCACCGTCGACGACCCGATCGTGCTGGCCGGCGGCCACGCCGCGTTCAACCCCGAGCCGATCGCCGGGTTCATCGACTGCGCGGTCATCGGCGACGGCGAGCAGGCCGTCCTGGAGATCACCGAGATCGTCCGCGCCTGGAAGGCCGAGGGCCGCCCCGGTGGCCGCGAGGAGGTGCTCTTCCGCCTCGCCAGGACCGGCAACGTCTACGTCCCGGGCTTCTACGACGTCGAGTACCTCCCGGACGGGCGCATCGGCCGCGTCGTGCCCAACAAGTCGGGCGTGCCGTGGCGGGTGTCCAAGCACACCGTGATGGACCTCGACGAGTGGCCGTACCCGAAGCAGCCCCTCGTGCCGCTCGCCGAGACCGTCCACGAGCGGATGTCCGTCGAGATCTTCCGCGGCTGCACCCGCGGCTGCCGTTTCTGCCAGGCCGGCATGATCACGCGCCCCGTGCGGGAGCGAAGCATCACCGGCATCGGCGCGATGGTCGAGAAGGGCCTCAAGGCGACCGGCTTCGAGGAGGTCGGCCTGCTCTCGCTCTCCTCCGCGGACCACACCGAGATCGGTGAGATCGCCAAGGGCCTCGCCGACCGGTACACCGAGGACAAGATCGGCCTCTCGCTGCCGTCCACCCGCGTCGACGCGTTCAACGTGGACCTGGCCAACGAGCTGACCCGCAACGGCCGCCGCTCCGGTCTCACCTTCGCCCCCGAGGGCGGCTCCGAGCGCATGCGCAAGGTCATCAACAAGATGGTCTCGGAAGAGGACCTCATCCGTACCGTCGCCACCGCGTACGGCAACGGCTGGCGCCAGGTGAAGCTGTACTTCATGTGCGGCCTGCCCACCGAGACCGACGAGGACGTCCTCCAGATCGGCGACATGGCGGTCAACGTGATCGCCAAGGGCCGCGAGGTCTCCGGGCAGAACGACATCCGCTGCACCGTCTCCATCGGCGGCTTCGTGCCCAAGCCGCACACCCCGTTCCAGTGGGCCCCGCAGCTGAGTGCCGAGGAGACCGACGCCCGGCTGACCAAGCTCCGCGACAAGATCCGCGGCGACAAGAAGTACGGCCGCTCCATCGGCTTCCGCTACCACGACGGCAAGCCCGGCATCGTCGAGGGCCTGCTCTCGCGCGGCGACCGGCGCGTCGGCTCCGTCATCCGCGCGGTCTACGAATCCGGCGGCCGCTTCGACGGCTGGCGCGAGCACTTCAGCTACGACCGCTGGATGACCGCCGCCGAGAAGACGCTGCCCGAGTACGGCGTGGACGTCGACTGGTACACCACCCGCGAGCGGACCTACGAGGAGGTCCTGCCCTGGGACCACCTGGACTCCGGCCTCGACAAGGACTGGCTCTGGGAGGACTGGCAGGACTCGCTCGACGAGACCGAGGTCGAGGACTGCCGCTGGACCCCGTGCTTCGACTGCGGCGTCTGCCCGCAGATGGACACCAGCATCCAGATCGGCCCGACCGGCAAGAAGCTGCTGCCGCTGTCGGTCGTCAAGTAGCCGCCCGCGACCGTCCCGCCAGGTGACGGCCAGGTGACGAAGGCCCGGTCCGGGAAACTCCGGACCGGGCCCTCGCGTCATGTACGGCATGGACTACGGCAAGCACCAGGCCCCCGCGCGGTACGAAGCCGGCGAGGGCTGTCTGACCACGCTGATCCGGATCCCGGTACGGATCAGCGTGCTGGTCGTCGTGCTGCCCGTACGGATGATCTGGGACGCCCTGGTGGTGACGGGGCGCGCCGTCGACCGGACGCTGCTGCGCCCGCTGGGCCGGGCCCTGTCCTGGCTGTTCGCGACGCTGGTGGTGATCCCCGCCGGCTGGCTGTACGAGTCGCTGCTCACCCCGCTCGGCCATGCGCTGCGGTGGCTGGCCGCGGCGGTGTTCGTGTGGCCGTGGGTCGCGCTCTGGCGGTATGTGCTGGTGCCGGGGGTGCGGTACGGGCTGGTGGTGCCGGTGGTGTGGCTGTACGAGTCGGTGCTCACTCCGCTCGGGCACGGGCTGCGGTGGCTGTACCGGGCGTTGCTCGCACCTGCCGGGCGCGGGATCCGTACGGCCGTCGGCTGGGTTCTCACCGCTCTCCTCGTCTGGCCGGTGAGCGGCCTGTGGCGGTACGTCCTGGTGCCCCTCGCGCTCGCTGCCGCCTGGCTGGCCGAGCACCTGGTCGTACGGCCGCTGGGCTGGGTGTACCGGGAAGCGCTCACCCCGCTCGGCCATGGCATCACCTGGCTGCTCGACCTGCTGGCGCGCGGGTTCGGGGCCGTCGTGACCGGTCTGTGGACGGCGGTGGGGTGGCTGGTCACGACCCTGCTGGTCGCACCGCTCCGCTGGCTGTACCGGCGGGTCCTGGCGCCGGTCGGCCGGGAGATCGCCGCCGCCTTCGGCGTCGCCTGGCGCGTCGCGGGGTACATCTCGCGGGCCGTCGGCCGGGCCATCGCCTGGCTGGCATGGCATCTGGTCGGGGCGCCGGTGACCTGGGTCTACCGCACGGTCTGCACACCGGTGGGGCATTTCGTGCGCGACCAGGTCTGGGCCCCGGCCAGGCGCGCCGCCGCCGAGGCCGGACGCGCGGCCCGGTCGGCGCTGCGCTCGGCGCGCGAGACCGTACGCCAGGCACGCCGCGACGCATGGCGGGCCCTGGTCGGCGGGCCTGGGGTGGCCGAGCCCCGGGAACTGGGGAGGCCTGTTACGCGTACTCTGGGTAGTACAACGACTGTGCCCAGCGTGGCGCCCGAACCAGAGATCTCCTCGCTCGGAGAGAAGAACGCCGAGCGGGGGTGAGCCGGACCGGACACCCCGGGCCACCCGCATTTCGAGGGCGGTGCGCCACCGCGTCCGCCCCGCACCGAGGAGAAGAACCACTGGGCAAGCGACAGCCCGAAGGCCCGCCGCCCGCACCGGCAGTGCAGCGCATCCGACTGCGCTACACCAAGCGCGGCCGCCTCCGGTTCACCAGTCACCGTGACTTCCAGCGTGCCTTCGAGCGGGCACTGCGCCGCTCCGAGGTGCCCATGGCGTACTCGGCCGGCTTCACCCCGCACCCGAAGGTGTCGTACGCCAACGCCGCCCCGACCGGCACGGGCAGCGAGGCCGAATTCCTGGAGATGGCCCTCACCGAGGCCCGCGATCCGGCCGTCCTGCGGGATCTGCTCAACGACTCGCTGCCGGACGGCCTCGACATCACCGATGCCGTGGAGGCCCGTACCTCGGGTCTCGCCGACCGGCTGACCGCCTCCGTCTGGGAGCTGCGTCTCGACGGTGTCGCCGTGGCGGACGCGGCCGAGGCCGTGGCCGTCTTCAACAAGGCGGAGACCGTCGAGGTCCAGCGCCGCGCGAAGAACGGCATGCGCACCTTCGACGCCCGCGCCGCCGTGGTCGACCTGCGGGCCCTTGATCCACAGGCTGATAGGCCCGAGGACAGGCCCTGTGCGATACTGCGGCTGGTTGTTCGGCACGTGACACCTGCCGTGCGACCTGACGACGTCCTGTCCGGTCTCCGCGTTGTGGCCGACCTGGCGCCGCCGGTCCCCGCAGCGGTGACCAGGCTGGCGCAGGGGCTCTTCGACGAGGAGTCCGGCACGGTGACCGACCCGCTCGCGCCCGACCGCGAGGCAGCCCCGGCCGCTCCATCCACGGCCGCCGGGACCGCCGTCGCGACGGCGCCGGAAGGTGCAGGTTCCGCGTAAGGCGGTCGTTGCAGCGCAGCCTTCGACTCGGGAACCATCCGGTTCGGGCCGCGCGATGACCCATAAGACTTTCGCCAGGCCGTACGCACCTCGCGTACGGAACCGGCGAGCCAGACATTGAGCTCCCGTGCGGCGCCCGCGCCCCGGACGGCGGAGCCGCGTACATCACGCGGACCGTGCCGGACCGGAACCAGGCGCGGCGCCCGGGAGCCTGACGGGAGAACCGCCCGCATGCCCCAGTCCAACGAACCCGGCACGACCGGGAACGCCGAAGAGAACAACGCACCCGGCGACAAGCTGCCGCCGCGCCGCAGGCGCCGCGCTGCGTCCCGCCCGGCCGGTCCGCCGGTCGCGGAGGCACAGGGCGCAGCCGCGGAAGCGGCCGCGCCGGCCATACCGGCCGTTGACGCCGCAGTGTCCGACAGCAACGCCGACGCCGCGTCGGCAGAGGCCGCGCCGCCCGCGCGTCCGCGTCGTCGTGCGGTCCGCAAGGCAACCGCTCCGGCGGGTGCGCCGCAGGCCGCCGAGGTGACCGAGGCCGCTGAACCTGTCGTGGAGGCCGAGCCCGTGGCCGAGGTCCCGGCGGAGGCGGCGCCCGCGCGTCCGCGTCGTCGTGCGGTCCGCAAGGCGACCGCTCCGGCGGGTGCGCCGCAGGCCGCCGAAGCCGTGGAGATCGTCGAGGAGGCACCGGCCGTGGCCGAGCCCGAGTCGGCCGCCGAGGCCGCCGAGCCCGAACCCGCCGCGCCGCGCGGTCGCACCCGGCGCCGGGCATCCGCGCCGGCCGGTGCGCCGCAGGCCGCCGAAGCGCCTGCCGCGACCGCCGAAACCGTCGTGGCCGCGGAGGAGGAGGTCACCGAGCCCGCCGAGGTCGTCGAGGCCCCGCGCGGCCGTCGCCGTGCGGTCCGCAAGGCGACCGCTGCCGCCGGTGCGCCGAAGGCCGCCGAAGGCACCGAGGACGCCGGCGAGAGCCTGTCAGAGGCCGCCGTCGAGGAGCCCGCCGCCGAGCCCGCCGAGGTCGAGGACGCCGCACCGCGCGGCCGTCAGCGCCGCCGGGCCACCGCCGCCGCAGGCCGGCCGGAGTTCACCGGCAAGGCCGAGGAGCCCGTACGCAAGAGCCGCCGCGCCGCGCGTCCCGCCGTGGCCGTGTTCCAGGCGCCGGTCTTCGCCGAGCCGATGTTCCAGACCCCGGAGACCGCGGCCGCGGCTGCCGCGGCGTCGCGTTACGACGAGGTCGAGGTCGAGGCCGAGGAAGAGGCCGAGACGGTCGAGGAGCCGACGGCCGTCGTCGAGGCCCCGGCCGCCGAAGCCGCGCCGCAGGGCGGTTCGCGCCGCCGTCGTCGGCGTCGCGGTGAGGCCGCCGAGCCCGAGCAGGCCGCCGCCCCCGCCGCCCCCGCCGCTCCCGCGGTGGAGGAGCAGGCCGAGGAGGAGCACGAGCCGGAGCACGAGGGCGACGCCGAGCACGAGGGCGACGAGACGGACGAGTACGGGGACCGGCCCTCGCGCCGTCGCCGTCGCGGAGGCCGTCGCCGCCGTCGTGGCGAGGCCAACGAGGGTGACGAGGCCGCGGAGCACGGCGACGAGGCCGCCGACCACACCGAGGACGAGCAGGAGCGCGCTCAGGAGTCCGAGGAGGAGGACGAGGAGCACGAGGCGTCCGCCTCCGGATCGAGCAGCAGCCGTCGTCGGCGCCGCCGTCGGCGTCGCAGCGGGGATGTCTCCGCCGACGCCGACAACGGCACGGACGACCCGGAGCGTACGGTCGTCAAGGTCCGCGAGCCCCGCCGGAAGGAAGCCGAGCGCGAGCCCGGCACCGGCTTCGACGAGGTCCAGTCCATCAAGGGCTCGACCCGTATGGAGGCCAAGAAGCAGCGCCGCCGCGAGGGCCGTGAGCAGGGCCGCCGTCGCGTCCCGATCATCACCGAGGCCGAGTTCCTGGCCCGCCGCGAGGCCGTGGAGCGGGTCATGGTCGTCCGCCAGAACGGCGAGCGCACCCAGATCGGCGTTCTCGAGGACAACGTGCTCGTCGAGCACTACGTCAACAAGGAGCAGGCCACCAGCTACGTCGGCAACGTCTACCTGGGCAAGGTGCAGAACGTACTGCCGTCCATGGAGGCCGCCTTCGTCGACATCGGCAAGGGCCGCAACGCCGTGCTCTACGCCGGTGAGGTGAACTTCGAGGCGCTCGGCATGGCCCACGGGCCGCGCCGTATCGAGACCGCGCTCAAGTCCGGCCAGTCCGTCCTCGTCCAGGTGACCAAGGACCCGATCGGCCACAAGGGCGCCCGCCTGACCAGCCAGGTCTCGCTGCCCGGCCGCTACCTGGTCTACGTGCCCGAGGGCTCGATGACCGGCATCAGCCGCAAGCTGCCCGACACCGAGCGGGCCCGGCTGAAGACCATCCTCAAGAAGATCGTCCCCGAGGACGCGGGCGTCATCGTCCGTACCGCCGCGGAGGGCGCGAGCGAGGACGAGCTGCGCCGCGACGTCGAGCGGCTGCAGCAGCAGTGGGAGGACATCCAGAAGAAGTCGAAGAGCATCGGCAGCTCCAACGCGCCGACCCTGCTCTACGGCGAGCCGGACATGACCGTCCGGGTCGTCCGCGACATCTTCAACGAGGACTTCTCCAAGGTCATCGTCAGCGGCGACGAGGCGTGGGAGACCATCCACGGCTACGTCTCGCAGGTGGCGCCCGATCTGGCGGACCGCCTGTCGCGGTGGACCTCCGAGGTCGACATCTTCGCGACGTACCGGATCGACGAGCAGCTGATGAAGGCGCTGGACCGGAAGGTCTATCTGCCGAGCGGCGGCTCGCTGGTGATCGACAAGACCGAGGCGATGGTCGTCGTCGACGTCAACACCGGCAAGTTCACCGGTCAGGGCGGCAACCTCGAGGAGACCGTCACCAAGAACAACCTGGAGGCGGCCGAGGAGATCGTGCGTCAGCTGCGGCTGCGCGACCTCGGTGGCATCGTCGTCGTCGACTTCATCGACATGGTGCTGGAGTCCAACCGGGACCTGGTGCTGCGGCGCCTGCTGGAGTGCCTGGGACGCGACCGTACGAAGCACCAGGTCGCCGAGGTCACGTCGCTGGGCCTGGTCCAGATGACCCGCAAGCGGGTGGGCCAGGGTCTGCTGGAGTCCTTCTCCGAGACGTGTGTCCACTGCAACGGGCGCGGCGTGATCGTGCACATGGAGCAGCCGACCTCGGTCGGTGGCGGCGGCAAGCGTTCCAAGAAGCGCGGCCGGGGCGGCGCGGACCACGAGCACGTGGCCGAGACCGAGGCCGTGGCAGAGGTCGAGACCGAGGCCGAGCTGGCTGCCGAGGTGGCCGCCCCCGTGGCGCTGCCCGAGCCGGAGTTCGTCCCGGACGAGGAGCTGTACAGCAGCCCGGCCGAGGCCGAGGCGGCCGCCACGCGCGGTCGCGGCCGACGCCGCGCGACCCGTAAGGCGACGGCCCCGGCCGGCGCCCCGAAGGCCGCTGCCGCCCCGGCCGTCGAGCCGGAGCCGGTCGTGGTCGCGGAGCCCGAGCCGGTCGTGGAGCCGGAGCCGGCCGCCGAGGCACCGGCCCCGGTGGTCGAGGAGGCCCCCGCGGCCGAGGCGCCCCAGGGCCGTACGCGCCGTCGGGCGACCCGGAAGGCGACCGCCCCGGCGGGCTCGCCGGCCCCGGCCGAGCCGGTCGCCCCGGTGCAGGCCGCCGAGCCGGCCGAGCAGCCGGAGCCCGTCGCAGAGGCCGCGCAGCCCGAGGCCGCACCCGAGGAGCCGGCCCCCGAGGCCGCCCCGCCGCGTGCGCGCCGCCGGGTGACCCGCAAGGTCACCGCCCCCGCGGGCTCGCCCGCCGGTGCGGACGGGGCGGAGGTCGTCGTGGTGACCGGCTCGGCCGAGCCGAAGCCCGACGCCGAGGCGGCCGAGTCCGCCGAGGCGGAGGCCCCGGTCAAGAAGGCGGCCCGCAAGACCGCCAAGAAGGCCACCGCGAAGAAGGCGGCCACCAAGAAGACGGCTGCCAAGAAGACCGCCGCGAAGAAGACGACGGCCAAGAAGGCGGCGACGAAGAAGACGGTCGCCGCGGAGCAGTCGTCGAAGCCCGCCGTCACGGCCGACGCCGAGGCGTAGGCGACAGGGCGGCCCCCCGGTCACGGAGGCCTCCTCCGCGGCCGTACGGCGCAGCACGAAGGCCCGGTGGGCCACACTCCGACAGGGGTGTGGCCCACCGGCCGTTCCGGCCCGCCGCGGAACCGTCGGCCACGTCGGCAGGAATGAATGGGGGAGCGACGGGGAAGGACACAGGGCCCGGTTTGACCCTCCGGACGGCGGCCCGTAACCTTGCCCTTCGGCGTGTTTCCATGCGCCTGTCCCTGAGCAACCCCCTCCCTTCACAGGTGAGAGGCCGCTCGTCCATTCGGATCACTTCGGGCCCCGGCCCGTGTGAGCGGCTGGCATCAGGGGCTTCGTTCCGAGCGAGAGTGAGATCCGCGTGTACGCCATCGTGCGCAGCGGTGGCCGCCAGCACAAGGTTGCTGTCGGTGACATCGTTGAGGTTGACAAGATTTCCACTGCCCAGGTTGGCGACACGGTCGAGCTCTCGACCCTGCTCGTGGTCGACGGCGACGCCGTGACCAGCGACCCGTGGGTGCTGGCCGGGATCAAGGTCCAGGCCGAGGTCGTGGACCACCACAAGGGCGCGAAGATCGACATCCTTCGCTACAAGAACAAGACCGGCTACCGCCGTCGCCAGGGTCACCGTCAGCAGTACACGGCGATCAAGGTCACCGGTATCCCCGCGGCTGCGAAGTAAGGGACTGAGGAGACATGGCACACAAGAAGGGCGCATCGTCCACCCGGAACGGGCGCGATTCCAATGCTCAGCGGCTCGGCGTGAAGCGCTTCGGCGGTCAGGCCGTCAACGCCGGTGAGATCCTGGTCCGCCAGCGCGGCACCCACTTCCACCCGGGCACGGGCGTCGGCCGTGGCGGCGACGACACGCTGTTCGCTCTCGCCGCCGGTGCGGTCGAGTTCGGCACGCACCGTGGCCGCAAGGTCGTGAACATCGTTCCGATCGCCGGCTGATTTTCGGCGCTCGTCGAGCGGTTTCTGCGGAGGCGGACCTCACTTCCCGTACGGGAAGCGGGTCCGCCTTTCGCGTGTTTCTCCCATGAGAGACGGCTGTCTCCCAGCGGTACGGCAAGAGCCGGCGGGACAGTACGAGTGAGATATTTCTGCATGTATGTAACTGGAGGTTTCAACCATGACCACCTTCGTGGACCGCGTCGAGCTGCATGTCGCCGCGGGTAACGGGGGCCACGGCTGTGCCTCCGTACACCGTGAGAAGTTCAAGCCGCTCGGCGGTCCGGACGGCGGCAACGGCGGCCGCGGCGGCGATGTGACCCTGGTCGTCGACCAGGCGATCACCACGCTCCTCGACTACCACCACCACCCCCACCGGAAGGCCACCAACGGCCAGCCCGGCGCGGGCGACAACCGTTCCGGCAAGGACGGCCAGGACCTGGTCCTGCCGGTGCCCGACGGCACGGTCGTCCTCGACGGGAACGGCAATGTGCTCGCCGACCTGATCGGCCAGGGCACCACGTTCGTCGCCGGACAGGGCGGCCGAGGCGGCCTCGGCAACGCCGCGCTGGCCTCCGCCCGGCGCAAGGCCCCCGGCTTCGCGCTGCTCGGCGAGCCCGGCGAGGCCCGGGACATCGTCCTGGAGCTCAAGACCGTCGCCGACGTCGCGCTGGTCGGCTACCCGAGCGCCGGCAAGTCCTCGCTGATCTCCGTTCTGTCGGCGGCCAAGCCGAAGATCGCCGACTACCCCTTCACGACCCTCGTCCCGAACCTCGGCGTGGTCACCGCGGGCAGCACCGTCTACACCGTCGCCGATGTCCCGGGTCTGATCCCGGGCGCCAGCCAGGGCCGCGGCCTCGGCCTGGAGTTCCTGCGGCACGTGGAGCGCTGCTCGGTACTGGTGCACGTGCTGGACACCGCGACGCTGGAGTCCGACCGCGACCCGGTCTCCGACCTCGACGTGATCGAGGAGGAGCTGAAGCAGTACGGGGGCCTGGAGGACCGGCCCCGCATCGTCGTTCTCAACAAGGTCGACATCCCGGACGGCCAGGACCTCGCCGACATGATCCGTCCGGACCTGGAGAAGCGCGGCTACCGCGTCTTCGAGGTGTCCGCCGTTGCCCGTACCGGTCTGAAGGAGCTCTCCTTCGCGCTCGCGGGCATCATCGCCGAGGCGCGTGCGGCCAAGCCGGTGGAGGTGGCGACCCGGATCGTCATCCGCCCGAAGGCCGTCGACGACGCGGGCTTCACCGTCACGCTGGAGGAGGACGGCATCTACCGGGTGCGCGGCGAGAAGCCGGAGCGCTGGGTGCGCCAGACCGACTTCAACAACGACGAGGCCGTCGGTTACCTGGCCGACCGGCTCAACCGTCTCGGTGTCGAGGACGCACTGGTGAAGGCCGGCGCCCGTGCGGGTGACGGCGTCGCCATCGGCGCCGAGGACAACGCGGTCGTCTTCGACTGGGAGCCGACCCTGGCGGCGGGCGCGGAGATGCTCGGCCGTCGTGGCGAGGACCACCGGCTCGAAGCACCGCGTCCGGCGGCGCAGCGCCGCCGCGACCGCGATTCGGAACGCGACGAGGCGCAGCGCGAGTTCGACGATTTCAACCCGTTCTAGACGGGCAACGGCCGCCGGAGGAGCCTCTTCCGGCGGCCGTGCACGCTCTCCGCGTCATTCGTCCGGGGGAACCGAACCCGCTCAAGGGTGATTCATGCCGCTCACTCGTGTGGCGTCGGTCACCTGGCAGGGAAGCGGCAATTCCGGTATTCGCCCTGATCGCAAGGCAACAAAAGGTTTCGATACGGCATGCGGTGGCCGACGTCCACCTTGCGAGACGGTAACGGAGAGTGCAACCATCGCTCTATCTCCCAGCCCTCGCAAGGTAGGTCGTCTGTGTCTGCTCAGCACATAGCCAAAGCCCGAACCACAGCAGTCGTGCTCGCCGGCGGTACCGGCCAGCGCGTGGGTCTGTCCATTCCCAAGCAGCTGCTGAAGATCGCAGGCAAGGCTGTCATCGAGCACACGCTGTCGATCTTCCAGCAGGCCGACTCCATCGACGACGTCATCGTGCTGATGGCTCCGGGCTACGTGCCCGACGTGGAGAAGATCGTCGCCAAGGCCGGGCTCACCAAGGTCACCAAGGTGATCGAGGGCGGTTCCACGCGCAACGAGACCACCGAGCGTGCCATCGCGGCCCTCGGCGAGGGCCTGGCCGAGGGCGAGGACCGCAACGTCCTCTTCCACGACGCCGTGCGCCCGCTGCTCTCGCAGCGCGTCATCAAGGACTGCGTCGACGCGCTGGACCGCTACCAGGCGGTCGACGTCGCCATCCCGTCCGCGGACACGATCATCGTGACCCGCACCCACGGCGGCGACGGCGAGTTCATCACCGATGTGCCCGACCGCTCCCGGCTGCGCCGCGGTCAGACGCCGCAGGCCTTCAAGCTCTCCACGATCCGCCGGGCGTACGAGGTCGCCGCGAGCGACCCGAACTTCCAGGCGACCGACGACTGCTCGGTCGTGCTGAAGTACCTCCCCGACGTACCGATCTACGTCGTGGCGGGCGACGAGTACAACATGAAGGTCACCCAGCCGGTCGACGTCTTCATCGCGGACAAGCTCTTCCAGCTGGCCTCCACGGCCGTCCCGCAGCCGACCGACGACGCCGCCTACCGCGAACTGCTCACCGGCAAGACCCTCGTCGTCTTCGGTGGCTCGTACGGCATCGGCGCGGACATCGCGACGCTCGCCGAGTCCTACGGCGCCACCGTCTACGCCCTGGGCCGCTCCACCACCGGTACGCACGTGGAGAACCCGGAGCACGTCGACGAGGCGCTCTCCAAGGCGTACGCCGACACCGGCCGCGTCGACTACGTGATCAACACCGCGGGAGTGCTCCGCATCGGCAAGCTGGCCGAGACGGACAGCGCGACCATCCAGGAGGCGCTCAACGTCAACTACCTGGCACCCGTGCAGATCGCCCGCGCCTCGTACAAGTACCTCGCCGAGACCAAGGGCCAGCTGCTGCTCTACACCTCCAGCAGCTACACCCGGGGCCGCGCGGAGTACAGCCTCTACTCGTCGACCAAGGCCGCCATGGTGAACCTCACCCAGGCGCTCTCGGACGAGTGGGCGGCCGACGGCGTGCGGGTGAACTGCGTGAACCCCGAGCGCACCGCCACCCCGATGCGCACCAAGGCGTTCGGCGACGAGCCCGCGGGCACGCTGCTCTCCTCCGAGGCGGTCGCCAGGACCTCGCTCGACGTCCTGCTCTCCGAGATGACCGGCCATGTCATCGACGTACGCCAGCAGGACCCGACGCGTGGCGCCTCCGAGGCGTCCGGCTTCGAGCAGGCGCTCGCCGCTGTCCTGGACCGACAGGCCGATGTGTAATACTGCTTGACAATCGACTATTCGGACCCCTGCAGTCGCCATGTGCGAACTGCAGGGGTCCGAATTCGTGAAGCTCTGTCTTCACATTCCCCTCGTAAGGTAAAAAGTCGGCACCCTCGGGAGCGGTACTTCGTGATTTCGAAAGCCATGCGCTTGGCTCGGGTGGGCAGCGGTTCGGAGCTGGCCGCCGCGCTCCTGGTGGCTCTGGGGTTCCCGTGCATAATGCTCGCGGCAATAATCCCCAATCTCTGGTTCTTCGCCGCGGCCACCGCGGCCACCTATCTCGCGGACCGGTATCTGCACCACTGCGGCAGCTATCTGATCAACCGGCTCGCCGCCGTCCGGGCGGGGCTTTCGATCCGCTTCCTGGTCCGGCAACTGCTGCTCATCCTGCTGCTGTCCCGCATGGGATACGGCGAGGAGACGCTCTTCTACGTCACGGTCGCCTGTCTGCTGGCGTTCTACGGACTCCAGGCGCCGCAGAGCGCGATGGTCACCCTGATCCGGCTGCGTCGCAAGCTTCCGGTGGTCACCCGCAACATCGACCTGGCGTCGGTGCGGATCGCCGATGCCCCGCCGCAGCGCCTGATGAGCCGGCCCGCGGAGAAGATGCTGCACCTGGACGTCCTCTCGATGGTGGGCGTGCTGGTCGCGATCGAGACCGGCAGGGAGGCCATCGCGTACGCCGGCCTCGGCCTCACGCTCGTGCTCGCGGTCTGCTACCTGGCGGCGCTGTTGCCGTACGTCCGGCCGAGCCGGCTCGTACCGCCGGAGACCAAGGTCCTCAACGCGGTGGGCGACTGGCTCGCCGAGTACCGGCCGACGGTGATGCTGTACTTCTCCGGCTCCAAGGACTCCGCCTACCAGGTCAACATGTGGCTGGAGACGATGGCCCAGCTCGGCGGGCGGCCGATGATCCTGCTGCGTGAGCGCAACATAGTGCCGCAGCTCGCCACGACCTCGGTGCCGGTGCTCTGCGTGCCCGGCGGCGTGCACCTGATGAACCTGGACCTCTCGTCGGTACGCGTCGCGCTCTACGCGGCCAACGTCGGCAAGAACATCCACCTGCTCCGGGTGCCGACGATGCAGCATGTCTTCATCGGCCACGGCGACAGCGACAAGATCGCCAGCGTCAACCCGTACAGCAAGGTCTACGACGAGGTGTGGACCGCGGGCCGGGCCGGCCGCGACCGTTACGCGCTGGCCGACGTCGGCGTGCGCGACGAGGACATCGTGGAGGTGGGCCGCCCGCAGCTGGCCGCCATCCAGTCGTGGTCCGGCACGGGGAAGAACCCGATCCCGACCGTGCTGTACGCCCCCACCTGGGAGGGCTGGGACGACAACCCGGGCAACACCTCCCTGCTGCTGGCCGGCGAGAACATCGTCAGGCGGCTGCTGGAGGCCGAGCAGCCGGTCCGGCTCCTGTACAAGCCGCACCCCTTCACCGGCACCCGCAGCGCCAAGGCCAAGGCGGTGCACCTGCGCATCACTGCGATGATCGAGCAGGCCGCCGCCCAGCGCGCCACCGACCCCCGCTGGGCGGAGCAGTCGGCCGCGCTGCAGGGCGAGCAGGCCGAGGCGCGGGCCGAGCTGGCCCGTATCGAGGCACGGCTGGCCGAGCTGGCCGGCGGCGGGCGCACCGCGCGGGACGAGGCTGAGCTGTCCCGGGATTCGCTGGCCGACCCGGCGCGCGAGGCCGAGACGGCGAAGCTCAAGGACGAGTGGAACGCCGCGTCCTGGCGTGCGCAGGGCTGGTGGGAGCACCGGGTCATCACCGGCGCCCAGATGCGGCTGTACGACTGCTTCAACGAGTCGGACGCCATGGTCTCGGACATCTCCAGCGTGGTGTCCGACTTCATCGCGAGCGGCAAGCCGTACGCGGTCACGGACTCGGCCGAACTGGGCGAGGAAGAGTTCCGCCGGCAGAACACCGCGGTGCGTGCCGCGGTGATCCTGTCCAACTCGGCGGCCGAGCTGGACGCCCTGCTCGCCGCGGTGACGGATCCGGCCGCGGACACCCTGGCGGATGCCAGGAGCGAGCTCAAGCAGTACCTCCTCGGCCCGGACGAGCCCACCTCGATCGTGCAGTTCGACATGGCCGTGAAGGAGCTCGCGGCCAAGTCCGACGCGCGGAACGCCGGAGTGGCGACGAGCTTGGGCGAGCCCGTGGGCGGCTGAAAGTCGACCATCGGCATTACATGATCAGGCAAGGCCCGGCATACCCCTCCAAAGGGTTGTGCCGGGCCTTTGTGATGAGTGTCACCATTTGGTCGTGTGGCGTTGGACAACCAACGGACCGGGCCGACTGTCTTCTGTTTGTGTGAACGAGACGCAAATTCCTGACGTGACCGTGGTTGTCGGTGCATATGAGGCGATGCCCTACCTCATACGCTGTCTCGAATCGGTGGAGGCGCAGACCATCGGTGCAGATCGGATCGAAATCGTCGCAGTCGACGACGGTTCCACCGACGGCACCGGTGAGTATCTGGAGGAATTCGCTGCGAGGTCGAAGGTTCCGACCAGAGTGGTCAGACAGAAGAACTCCGGCGGTCCCAGCGGTCCGCGTAATGTGGGGATCGGTCTGGCCCGCGGCCGCTATGTGTTCTTCCTGGACGCGGACGACTACTTCGGTGACGAGGCCCTGGAGCGGATGGTGGCCATGGCCGACCGGGCGGGCACCGATGTCGTGCTCGGCAAGGTGGTCGGCGTGAACAGGGGGGCGCCGCAGTCGATGTGGCGGGCCACCAAGGAACGTGTCGACGTCTACAACTCCAAGGTCATTTACACCCTGAGCGCACAGAAGCTCTTCCGGCGTGAACTCCTGGAGCGTCTCTCCCTGAGGTTCGACGAGAATCTCAGAACCGGTGAGGACGCCCTCTTCACGATGGAGGCATATCTGCGCGGTGCCGGGGTCTCGGTGATCTCCAATTACGTCTGCTATTACCTGGTGGGGCGTGACGACGGGAAGCACGTCACTAAGAGCGGCACCTATGAATGGCGCTTCGACTCGATGCGAGCCATGATGGCGCTCATTCACCGGATCGAGCCCGCGGGTCCGAAACGGGATTTCCTGATGGTCCGGCCCTTCACAGTCGGGATGCTCCAGCAGTTCGGCCCCGTCGTGCTGAAGGATTCCGAGGAAGTCCGGCGGCGCAAGATAGAACTCGCGGCTCCGCTGATGGACATGTACTGGCACGACGGCGTGGCCCGGCTGATCAAGGTGCCGGAGCGGCTGCGTCTCGCCTGTGTGGCACGGGGCAGGATGGATCTGCTCATCGAGATGGTGCGGTACATCCGGGCGAAGACGGTCCCGGACGTGGTCCGCTCGCGCAACGGTGACACGCTCTACCTCGCGTACCCGCACTTCCGCGACGGGTCGGCCGGTCTGGCCGACTCGAACTACGAGGTCACCGTGCCGGACTGGCACGATGGCAAGCGCATCGAACAGCCGAAGGCCGCCGCCCGCCGGGCCTCGCTGTCCCGGCGGGTGGCCCGCAGGATGCGCCGCGACTTGAGGCGATGGAAGGAGCGGCTGAGCGTGGAGTGACGGCCGCTCGACCGTCGGGCGGCCGCCGAGTGCGCCCGCACGACGGATTCACCGAAGATCACGAAGAGAAGCTCAGTAAAATCGTTCGGACGTCGCGCCCGCGACAGGACCGACAGATCACCATGGGGACTGGTCACGTGAAGGCTCTCGTACTATCCGGAGGGGCCGGCACCCGCCTGCGTCCCATCACACACACCTCGGCCAAGCAACTGGTGCCGGTGGCGAACAAGCCCGTGCTGTTCTACGGCCTGGAAGCCATCGCGGAAGCGGGCATCACCGAGGTCGGCATCATCGTGGGCGACACCGCGCCCGAGATCCGCGAGGCGGTCGGCGACGGTTCCGCGCTCGGCATCGAGGTCACGTACATCCCGCAGGACGAGCCGCTCGGCCTCGCCCACGCGGTGCTGATCGCGCGCGACTTCCTGGGGGACGACGACTTCGTCATGTACCTCGGGGACAACTTCATCGTCGGTGGGATCACCGGTCTGGTGGAGGAGTTCCGCGCGGACAAGCCCGACGCGCAGATCCTGCTGACGCAGGTGCCCAACCCGACCTCCTTCGGTGTCGCGGAGCTCGACGCCGACGGCCGGGTGGCGGCGCTGGAGGAGAAGCCGAAGGAGCCCAAGAGCGATCTGGCGCTCGTCGGCGTCTACCTCTTCACCCCCGCCATCCACGAGGCCGTCCGCTCGATCGAGCCGTCCTGGCGCGGCGAGCTGGAGATCACGCACGCCATCCAGTGGCTGATCGACCAGAAGCGCGACGTGCGCTCCACCACGATCCACGGCTACTGGAAGGACACCGGCAACGTCACCGACATGCTGGAGGTCAACCGGACCGTCCTGGAGGCCGTCGAGCCGTTCCACGAGGACGCCGAGGTCGACGAGGACAGCGAGATCATCGGCCGGGTGCGGATCGAGGCGGGTGCCAAGGTCAGCGGCAGCCGCATCGTCGGGCCCGTGATCATCGGCGCCCGTTCGGTGATCAGCGGCGCGTACGTGGGCCCGTTCACCTCGGTCTCGGAGGACGTCCGCATCGAGGACAGCGAGATCGAGTACTCCATCGTTCTGCGGGGCGCCTCCATCGCCGGTGTCCGCCGCGTCGAGGCGTCGCTCATCGGCCGTGACGTCGAAGTGACCCCCGCGCCCCGATCCCCGTCCGCCCACCGACTCGTACTCGGCGACCACAGCAAGGTGCAGATCTCTTCATGACCACCAACATCCTGGTGACCGGCGGTGCCGGCTTCATCGGCTCGCACTACGTCCGTACGGTGCTCGGCCCCGAGGGTCCCGGCGACATCGCCGTCACCGTGCTCGACAAGCTCACCTACGCGGGCAACCCGGCCAACCTCGACGAGGTGCGCGACCACCCCGGTTTCCGGTTCGTGCAGGGCGACATCTGCGATCCGGAGCTGGTCGCCAAGCTGATGGCCGAGCACGACCAGGTGGTGCACTTCGCCGCCGAGTCCCACGTGGACCGTTCCATCGACGGCGGCGCCGAGTTCGTCCGTACCAATGTCGTGGGCACCCACACCCTGATCCACGCCGCGCACCTGGCGGGCATCAAGACCTTCGTGCACATCTCCACCGACGAGGTCTACGGCTCGATCGACGAGGGCTCCTGGCCCGAGACCGACCCGCTCGCGCCCAACTCGCCGTACTCCGCGGCCAAGGCGTCCAGCGACCTGATCGCGCTCTCGTACCACCGCACCCACGGCCTCGACGTGCGGGTGACCCGCTGCTCCAACAACTACGGGCACCACCACTTCCCCGAGAAGGTCATCCCGCTCTTCGTCACCAACCTGCTGGACGGCAAGACGGTCCCGCTCTACGGCGACGGCGCCAACGTCCGCGACTGGCTGCACATCGACGACCACGTCCAGGGCATCGAGCTGGTCCGCACCAAGGGCCGGGCCGGCGAGGTCTACAACATCGGCGGCGGCACCGAGCTCTCCAACAAGGAGCTCACCGGCCTGCTGCTGGACGCCTGCGGCGCCGACTGGGACACCAGCGTCACGTACGTCGAGGACCGCAAGGGCCACGACCGCCGCTACTCGGTCGACTGCACCAAGATCCGCGAGGAGCTCGGCTACGAGGCCCGCAAGGACTTCCGCACCGGCCTCGCCGAGACCGTGCAGTGGTACCGCGACAACCGCGCCTGGTGGGAGCCGCTGAAGGACCGGGCCGCGCTGTGAGCGCCGTCTGGCTGGTCACCGGAGCCGCCGGGATGCTGGGCCAGGACGTCCTGGCCCGGCTCGCCGGTGAGGACGTCACCGCGGTCGCCGCGGACCGGGCGGCCGTGGACATCGCCGACCCCGCGTCGGTGCGGGCGGCCTTCGAGAAGCACCGCCCCGCCGTGGTGGTGAACTGCGCCGCCTGGACCGCGGTCGACGACGCCGAGTCCCAGGAGGACGCCGCGCTGCGGGTCAACGGCACGGGCCCCGCGGTCCTCGCCGAGGCCTGCCGCGAACACGGTGCCGTGCTCCTCCAGGTCTCCACCGACTACGTCTTCGCCGGTGACGGCGAGAAGCCGTACGCCGAGGACGACCCGACCGGACCGCGCAGCGCCTACGGCCGCACCAAGCTGGCCGGCGAGCAGGCCGTGCTGAGCACCCTGCCGGAGACCGGTTACGTGGTCCGCACCGCTTGGTTGTACGGCGCGGGCGGCGGCAACTTCGTCCGTACGATGATCAAGCTGGAGGGCATCAAGGACACCCTCGACGTGGTGGACGACCAGCGCGGTCAGCCCACCTGGACCGTCGATCTGGCCGACCGGCTGGTCCGGCTCGGGCAGGCCGCCCTCGCGGGCACCGCGCCCGCCGGCGTCTACCACGGCACCAGCGGCGGCGAGACGACCTGGTTCGGCTTCACCCGGGAGATCTTCCGGCTCCTCGGCACCGACCCGGAGCGTGTCCGTCCCACGACCAGCGAGGCCTTCGTACGGCCGGCTCCCCGGCCCGCGTTCAGCGTGCTGGGCCACGACCGCTGGGCCGCGGCCGGGATCGAACCGGTCCGGGACTGGCGGGCGGCGTTGGAGGAATCATTTCCGGCGCTTCTAGCAGCAGAGCGGCCATGATCATCAATTGATCGTACAGACGGTCAAATCTCGTCGAATTTCAAAGATGTTCACGACGAAGGTTTACATAGGGGAGAACGCTTACATCACAGTGCGGTCATGAGGTAACTTCGCCGGGAACCAGACCAGTTGGTTTCCTGCGAAGGGCTGCTCCACGTGAACCGCCACGACTTCCTGCGTCATCTGCACCGCGTCTACCGTCCCCGGAACTATCTGGAGATCGGGGTCAACGACGGCAGAAGCCTGGCCCTCTCACGGGTCCCTTCCGTCGCCGTCGACCCCGCCTTCCGGGTCGTGACGGACATCAGCTGTGACGTCCATCTGGTCAAGGCGACGAGCGACGACTTCTTCGCCCGCAAGGACCCTCTGCTGCACCTGCGCAACGGCCGCAACCCGTTCCGCGCCCTCGCCCGCCGCGATCCGCTCAACGTTCTCGGCGGGGATCCGAAGCTGGAGCTCGCCTTCATCGACGGCATGCACCTCTTCGAGTACGCCCTGCGCGACTTCATGAACGTGGAGAAGCACGCCCGCTGGTCGAGCGTGATCGTGCTGGACGACATGCTGCCGCGCGACGTCGACGAGGCGGCCCGCGACCGGCACACCAAGTTCTGGACCGGTGATGTGTACAAGGTGGTGCAGGTGCTGCGCCGCTACCGCCCCGACCTGGTGGTCGTCGAGGTGGACACGGAACCGACCGGCGTGGTCGCCGTGTTCGGCGCCAACCCGGAGAGCGATGTCCTGAAGAACGCGTACGACAAGATCATCGAGGAGTTCGTCGTACCCGATCCGCAGGATGTGCCCGAAGAGGTACTGGTCCGCAAGAACGCCGTCCGGCCCGAGACGCTGCTCCGCGCCGACTTCTGGCCGGCCCTGGCCCGCGCCCGCAACCTGCGCCGCCCGCGCTCCGCGTTCGCGCCGCTGCGCTCGCGCATCGAGGCAGTGACGGGCTGACCCCACCCGGACGACGCGAAGCCCCCGTGATCCGTACGGACCACGGGGGCTTCGGCGTACCGGTGGCTCAGCCTCGGGCCCGCAGCTGCGTGTAGTACTCCTGGCACGCCTCGTACGTGGGCAGCAGGCCCTGCTCCTCGGCCTCGGCCAGCGAGGGCGCCGCGGCATCCTTGTCGGACAGCAGCGGGGTGATCCCCTGCGGCCACTCGATGCCCAGCTCGGGGTCGAGCGGGTTGATGCCGTGCTCGCGGCCGGGCGCGTAGCCCTCGGAGCACAGATAGGCGACCGAGGCGTCGTCCGTCAGCGCCATGAAGGCGTGGCCGAGGCCCTCGGCGAGGTAGACGGAGTGGTGGTCGACGTCGTCGAGCCGGACGGCTTCCCACTGCTTGTACGTGGGGGAGCCGACCCGGATGTCCACGATGACGTCGAGCACCGCGCCGCGTACGCACTTGACGTACTTCGCCTGGCTCGGCGGCACGTCGGCGAAGTGCACGCCGCGCAGCGTTCCCCGGCTGGAAATGGAGAAGTTGGCCTGTGCCAGCCGCAGCGTGTGCCCGACGGCCTCGCTGAGCTCCGACGCCTTGAACCACTCGTGGAAGCTGCCGCGGCTGTCCGGGAAGACCTTGGGCTCATGCACCCAGGCCCCTGCGATGGAGAGCTGCCGCATGCGATCACGTCCTTGTTCTGTTGCTCGTGGCCGATGCACTCGGCCGGTGTGTGCTGGTGGGAAACGTACGGAGGTACGGGGCGCGGGTCAGCCGGTGAACCGGGCGGCGAGGCGACGCGCCCGCTTGCGGCTCTTGGCGGGGAGCCTGCGCACGATGGGGCCGCCGACGGTGCGCAGTGCGCGGCGGAGCTTCGCCTTCCTGCGCCTGCCGACGATCCCCCGCATGATCTCGGCGTCGATCGCGGGCAGGCCCTGGGAGACGGTGATCCGGCCGCCCTTGCCGACAGTGACGTCGCAGAGGTGGAACGGGGGGTTCTTGTCGCCGTCCAGCCGGACCGCGAGCTTCCAGGTGCCGGGTGCGACGCCCGGCGCGCGGTCGGGCACGGTGAGGTGGGCCCGGCCGTCGGTGGGGCGCAGGGTGGTGCGGAGCTGGTGGGACGGCCCGTCCGAACCGTCCGCCGGGCTCAGGACCAGCGTGGTCGCGGAGGACGCGGTGGCGGACGTGGTGAACAGATCAAGCCGCAGTTCGGTACGCCCGCCGGGGGAGCGCCGGACCGGACGCCCTTCGAGGTATTCGGCCAGCCGCTTGGCGCGGCGGGCCACATCGAGGGTGATGTTGCCGTGCGGGTCGGTGAAGTACGGGATGACGGCACGGGCCGGCGAACCCAGCGAGGCGGGCAGGCAGGCGGCGTCCACCTCCGGGGCGCGGTCGGCGCCGAGCCGGGCCTTGCGGACCAGACCGAGACCGCGCAGCGGCACCCAGACGTCCCAGAAGCCGCGCGACACCCGGCCGCGGCCCTTGACCGCCTCCGAGCCGATCTGGCCGGTGCCGTGCAGGACGACCTCGCAGACGTCGTCGCCGAGCTCCTCGACCCGGGCGGTGAAGCTCGCGGGGCAGGACCACTCCACGGCGGTCTCGCGGTTGCGCAGCGACAGCTCGGCGGAGAATCCGGACATGTCGTCGGTGACGTCCAGGAGCTCGCCGTCCGGCAGCAGACCCTCGGTGAGGTCGGGGTGCAGGAAGTAGCGCCCGTCGCGGCGCAGCAGCGTCAGCGGGGTCTGGTCCTCGCCGTGGACGAGGCGGCCGCTGATGGTGAGGTCGATCCTGCCGTCCGGCCGCCAGGCGAACTTGTCCAGACGGGCCGTCGCCTTGACCGACGCGGCGAAGCGGGAGATCCGGACGAGGCCCTGGCGGTCGTCGTTGCGCAGCAGCGTGGACCGCAGCCGGAGCACCGGGCCGAGCCCGTCGTGCACCCCGTCGTCCATGAAGTCCGCGGCCAGGCCCTGGACGGCGTCGCACATCTCGTCCAGGTACGCGGGGTCGTACTTGAGGACGGCGGGCTCGCTGAGCCGGCCGAGCATCTCGACGCGGTAGAAGCGGCGCAGCAGCATGTCCCGGAACTCGCCGGGCTCGGTGTTGTCCACGACGACGTCGAGGACCTCACGGAGGTTGCCGTAGTAGCCGGACGGGACGATCTTCGCGGATCCGGCGTTCTGGCCGTCGTCCCGCCGGGAGTAGTAGTAGCAGGTGTAGTTGCCGAGGATCGAGACGACCTTGGCGGGGAAGTACGCCTGCATCATGTAGAGCTGGTCCTCGAGCCGGCGCTTGCCCTCGGGGTAGGCGATGCCGTTCTCGCGGAGGAACTCCGTACGGAACATCTTGTGCGGCGTGAGGCTGTCGTACAGGGGTGCGTCCTGCAGGGTGCACTTCTCGCGGTTCTTCTTGAACACACCGTGCGGGACGCCGCGGAAGTTGCTCGCCACCTTGCCGATGACGATGTCCGAACCGTTGCGGTGGCCCATGTCGTACAGCCGCTGCAGGGCGCCGGAGGCGAGGTAGTCGTCCTGGTCGACGAACTGGACGTACTCGCCCTTCGCCTCGTCCACACCGATGTTGCGGGGCTTTCCGGGCCAGCCGGAATTCGGGATGGTGATGACACGGAAATGCGGGTGCTCCCCGGCCAGCTTCTCGAGCCGCTCACGAGTGTCGTCCGTCGAGCCATCGTTGACGAAGAGAACTTCGAATTCCCCTGCGGGGAGGGTCTGTCGCAGCAGCGAGTCGATGCAGGGGTCGATGTACTTGCCCGGGTTGTATACAGGAATGACGACACTTACTTTGACTGGCATTGCTGCTGTCCCATGTCTGCTAGAAGTCCCTCTGGCCGGCGGCGGATGCGGGCCTGTGGTGCTGAAAATGGGCATAGGAAGCCACCCGCCGTGCACCCTATCGGCTGTTAGATGATCGAGACGCCCCGATGGTTGCCTGCTCCGGCGCAGCGTGATTCTGCCGACAGTGCGCCGATTCTGCCCGAGGAGCCGATAGTCATTCGGTATGTGCGCGCGGTCGCGCGGACGAAAAAATGCCGGTGCGGTGGAACCGCGGAGCAGCACTTCCGGGGTGCCACGGCCCGCCCGGCCGTGATCACGGGTGCGGCGGACGCAGTCCAGAGGGCGGAACACGCAGGCGCCGTTCTCGCCGCTCGCGTAGATTGCGGGGGCTGGCGAGGCCGAATCATTGGGGATGGACGTGTCAGGGGCAAGGCAGGGCGTCACAGAGGCCCGCAGGATCGTGGTCAAGGTCGGTTCCTCATCCCTCACCACCGCGGCGGGCGGCCTCGACGCGGACCGTGTCGACGCGCTCGTCGACGTGCTGGCCAAGGTGAGAAGCGGCGGGGAGCGCGAGATCGTGCTCGTCTCCAGCGGCGCCATCGCGGCCGGGCTCGCCCCGCTCGGACTGCTGCGCCGGCCCAAGGACCTGGCCAGACAGCAGGCCGCCGCCAGTGTCGGCCAGGGACTGCTCGTCGCCCGCTACACCGCCTCCTTCGCACGGTACGGCGTACGCGTCGGCCAGGTGCTGCTCACCAGCAACGACACCAGCCGCCGCGCCCACTACCGCAACGCCTACCGCACCCTCGACCAGCTCCTGGACATGGGCGCGCTCCCCGTCGTCAACGAGAACGACACCGTCGCCACCGACGAGATCCGGTTCGGCGACAACGACCGGCTCGCCGCGCTCGTCGCCCATCTCGTCCGCGCGGACCTGCTGGTCCTCCTCTCGGACGTGGACGGCCTCTACGACGGCGACCCCAGCACCCCGGGCACCTCGCGGGTCGCCGAAGTGGCCGGCCCCGAGGATCTCGCGGGCGTCACCATCGGCAGCGCCGGGAAGGCGGGCGTCGGCACCGGCGGCATGGTCACCAAGGTCGAGGCCGCCCGGATCGCCACGGCCGCCGGGGTCCCCGTCGTCCTCACCTCGGCGAGCCGGGCCGCCGACGCCCTGGCCGGACGCGACACCGGCACGTACTTCCACCGCACCGGACGCCGCTCGGCGGACCGGCTGCTCTGGCTCGCGCACGCCTCCACCCCGCAGGGTTCACTGACCCTCGACGACGGGGCCGTGCAGGCGGTCGTCGAACGCCACAGCTCGCTGCTGCCCGCCGGAATCGCCTCGGTCGAGGGCGAGTTCACCGCCGGTGACCCGGTGGAGCTGCGCGACCTCGAAGGCCGGCCCGTGGCCCGCGGACTCGTCAACTTCGATGCCAAGGAGATCCCGCAGCTGCTCGGCCGCTCCACCCGCGACCTGGCGCGGGAGCTCGGTCCGGCCTACGAGCGCGAGGTCGTACACAGGGACGATCTGGTCGTACTTCACACCTGACAAACCCCTGAAACGGCTGAAAGTCCAGTCTTGGGGCAGAGACCTTCACGAAAACCGCCCCATCCCCGGCCGCGGACTGGTCAACTTTGTAGCGGGGAAACAGCGGAGTACAGCACAGCAAACGCATTCACAGGAGGCCGCCGGTGAGACGAGCGCGCCCGGGGGCGCCGCCCCGAGGAACGGGTGGCCGGGCCCTGACCAGCGTCGGAGCAGGTTCCGGCTTCGACAGGAGCCGGACCACGGAGCGAGGGGACGACCGGACCACCCGGCCCGAGCAGACGGTGGTGAAGGAGGAACGCACCCCGTCGAAGCTGTGGCACATCACGCTCAGCGTCTCGGGAGCCGCCACTCCGCTGAGTGAGATCAGACGCGGACTCGAACAGCTCGCGCACGACCATCCCTTCCTGCTGACCAGCAGGTACGCCAACGACCACGCGGAGATCCGTTACTGGGAAGAGGCCCGCGACCTGCACGACGCGGCGGCCGTCGCGCTGCGGCTGTGGGGCGAACACCGCTCCACGGCCAAGCTTCCGCCCTGGGAGATCGTCGGCCTGGAGGTCATCGACCGCGAGACGTACCACCAGCGCGTCGCCGAGGGGTACGGGCCGCCCCCGGCCGCTCCGGTCGGAGTGCATCCGTACTGACGGGACACCCGCTGCCGGGGCGGCCGTCCCGCAGCACGGCCGTCCCGGCAGCACGGGCGTCCCGCAGCACGGCCGTCGCGCACCACGGCTGTCTCGCATCACGGGATAAGTGACGGATGCCCGCAGTGTGCGCACTACCCTGCGGGCATGACCACGCTCTCGCCGTACGACAACATGTCCCCGGTCGCCCAGGCGGCCTACCGGGCACGCTCCGCCGCCGCCGACATCGCGCCGCTGCCGCGCGCGGCGAAGGACGACGCGCTGCTGGCGATCGCGGACGCGCTGGAGGTGCGGACGGGCGAGATCGTCACGGCCAACGCCGAGGACATCGCCCGCGCCCGCGAGGCCGGGACCAGCGAGTCGATCATCGACCGGCTCACCCTCACCCCGGAACGGATCCGCGCCATCGCCGCCGATGTTCGGGACGTGGCTGCGCTGCCCGACCCGGTCGGCGAGGTCGTCCGCGGCTCGACCCTGCCCAACGGCATCGACCTGCGACAGGTCCGGGTGCCGCTCGGCGTGGTCGGGATCATCTACGAGGCCCGGCCCAATGTGACGGTCGATGCCGCGGCCCTCTGCCTGAAGTCGGGCAACGCCGTCCTGCTGCGCGGCTCGTCCTCGGCGTACTCCTCCAACGTCGCACTCGTACGGGTGCTGCGCGACGCGGTCGGCGGCTCCGGGCTCCCGGCCGACGCGGTGCAGCTGGTCCCGGGCGAGAACCGTGACTCGGTACGCGAACTGATGCGGGCCCGCGGCCTCGTCGACGTCCTCATCCCGCGCGGCGGCGCCTCACTGATCCGTACCGTGGTCGAGGAGTCCACCGTGCCGGTGATCGAGACCGGCACCGGCAACTGCCATGTGTACGTGGACGCGCAGACCGACCTCGACATGGCCGTGGACATCCTGATCAACTCCAAGGCGCAGCGCCCGAGCGTCTGCAACGCCGCCGAGACGCTCCTGGTCCACAAGGACGTCGCCGCGCAGTTCCTGCCGCGCGCCCTGGACGCGCTGGCCGACGCGGGCGTGACCGTGCACGGCGACGAGCGGGTGCTCGAATACGCCGAGGGCTCCAAGGCCACCGTGGTGGAGGCGACGCCGGAGGACTGGGAGACCGAGTACCTCTCCTACGACATCGCCGCGGCCGTCGTGGAGTCGCTGGACGCGGCCGTCGCGCACATCCGCCTCTGGTCCTCCGGCCACACCGAGGCGATCGTGACCACCTCCCAGGCCGCGGCCCGCCGCTTCACCCAACTGGTGGACTCCGCGACGGTGGCCGTGAACGCGTCCACCCGCTTCACCGACGGCGGTCAGTTCGGCTTCGGCGCCGAGATCGGCATCTCCACGCAGAAGCTGCACGCCAGGGGCCCGATGGGCCTGCCGGAGCTCACCTCGACGAAGTACATCGTCACGGGCGACGGCCACGTGCGGTGACCTTCCGGGTTCGGTGAATGTTTGCGGGCTCCCTGCCCAGAACGACCCGGCGGGGCTAGTCTGGAGCCGTGCCGGACGACGTGGGGGGCAGGCCGTTCCCGGACGGCTGGGAGCCCGACGACGACCGCGGGGGCGCGGACGAGGACTTCGCCTCCGTGGTGTTCGACGAGGACTTCGTACGGGCCGCCGAGATCCATGAGCCGACCGCCGTCGAGCGGCTGCTGGCAGCCGCCCAGGCGCGTGCCGAGGCCGAGGCCTCCCGGGCGCTGGCGGGCGGCGGCCCCATGGACGACGACCTCTACGACGAGGGGTACGGCCCCGGCGCGTACGGCCGCCAGAGCGCCTACGGCGATCCGCTGGACCCCGATGACGATGCGTACGGCACCGACCCCTACGGGCGCCACGGCGGCGCTCTGCGGCCCTACCGGGGTGCGGCGCGCTGGCACCGGCCGGTGGCCTGGCTGCTCGCCGTGCTGATGGGCATCGGCATGGTCGCACTGGCCTTCAGCGCCGTCTACCGCAACTCGTCAGGCAGCCGTCAGGACCCCGCCCCGCCGCCCGCCACGACCGGCGTGGACAGCGCTCCCGGCTCCGCCCCCGGCCCCGGCCCCGCTCAATCGGCCTCCACGGGCTATCTGCGCCCCACGGTGTCCGCGTTCCCCCGTACGGACTGAGGCGCGCGCCGGCAGCGGGCCGGGCTCTCGTGTGCCGGCGCGTGCCCGTGCGTAGTGCGTACCCGATGCGCCCGTGTATCCGCGAATACCCTTGTTTGCCCCACTCTCTTCGCATTCCACGCACGCCCTGAAGGCGTGCCCACGGGCTCTGGCGGGACTCCTGGCCGGTTCTCCCGCGGTTCTCCCCGGTTCTCTCGCGGCTGGGCGTTTACCCCGGTCGTAATCGACCTACCCTGAAGGTGTGACCCCTCTCTTCGAGGGGGCTTCTCACTCGTCCGTACATGCGCAGTCGTGCGACGTCATACGAACTCATGACGGGCAGGCCCTGTCCGAAGCCGATCGGCCGAAGCAGAGCGAAGCGTTTCGGCCCCGGTCGGTGACGTGGAGTCGGGAGAAGTCATGGCAGGCCGCGGAGAACCACCAGAAGGTCCGCCCGAGAGTCCGGCGGGCGGCGGTGAGGACGAGTACCGGTCACTCGTCTTCGACGAGTCGTTCGTGCGCGCTGCCCGGCTGCAGGAATTCTCCGCCCAGGAGCGCATGGAGGACCACGCCCCTGCCGTACGCAGCCTGCCGGCCCGGCACCTGCGCACCGGATCCAGAGCCGCCATCGCCCTGGTCCTGCTGATCGCCCTGGCCTTCGGAATGGCCGTGTACATGGGCCTTCGCCACCCCTACGAGGCGCCCGACGGCAGACGGGCCGAGCCGCTGAGGTCGACCGTCGTACCCCTGGCGCCGCAGGGCGCCGTACCGGGCGGAACCGCCGCCGCCCTCCTCGCGAAGAGCCCCGCCGCACACTTCGGAACAGGTGCCGCAGGCATCAATCTGCCGGCGGTCAGGCGGACGGACAACTTCTCGGACAGCCAGGTGGAGACCGCCCTGAACACGGTCAAGGACTATCTGGTGGCCTCCTCGCTCGACCCCGACGTTCTCACCGGCGCTGCTGTACGCCCGGTGGAAATGCTGCTCGATCCGGATCAGACGGCCCAGTTCGAGCGCAGCATGAACCGGCCGCAGGACGACGGGCAGCATGCCGCGACCGGGTGGCTGGTGCAGTTCGACCCGGCGAAGGTGGCACTGGCCGGTCCGGACATCCGGGTCCGCGGCACCCTGAGCTACACCGAGGAGGGGGCCGACACGCTGGAGGTGGTGTCGGACCACACCTTCACCTACACGCTCCGCCCGGCCGTCGCGGGACCGCAACAGGCGGGCGGCGCCTCGCTCTTCACCGTACGGCGCGAGCTGCACTTCCGCTTCGACCGGGAGGACCTGCGGCTGCACCGGGCGGAGCTGCGCGCCAGCTACGTCCAGGCCGGACCGGAGGCGTGCCCGGCGGACACCACCGGTGCGCTGCGACCGCTGCTCGCCGGACAGCACGCCGCCTCCCGCGGCCCCGCGGGCACCGACCCGTACGCCACGGGCCGGCCCACCGCGGCGCTCTGCGGAACCCTGGCGGTCAGCTCCCCGCAGGCCCCGACCCGGTCCCCGGTCCATCAGGGTTCCCCGGCTCCTCCGGCCTCGCAGAGTCCGCGGAGCCGTCCGTAGCGCCGCCCTTGCCGGCCGAGCTCCCGCCCTGGCCGGTGAACTTGTCGCGGAGCTTGCCGCCCAGGTCCCCGGCGCCCCCGGCGATGTCGCCGACCAGCTTCATCAGCGGATCCTTGCTGGAGCGCACCGTGTCCGCGTAGTGGGCCGCGGACTCCCGGAAGGAGTCGGTCACCGAGGTGTCCTTGTCCTCGTCGCGCCGCGGGTAGTGGCCGTCCATGATCCGCTGGTAGTCGCGGGTCTCGGACCACTTCTTCAGCTCGGCCGCGCGCACCGTGGTGAACGGGTGCGAGCGCGGCAGCAGGTTGAGGATCTTGAGCACCGAGTCGCGCAGATCGCCGCCCTTCTCGTACTCGTCGGCCTGGGCGAGGAAGGCGTCCACGTTCATCTCGTGCAGATGATTGCCGCCCGCGATCTTCATCAGACCGCGCATCGACGCCTGCAGATCCTGGCCGACGAGCAGCCCGGCCCGGTCGGCCGACAGCTCGGACTTGCGGAACCATTCGCGCAACGCCGTCACGATCGCCATGATCGCGACATTGCCGAGCGGTATCCAGGCGACCTTCAGCGCGATACTGGTGAGGAACAGAAGGATCGTGCGGTACACCGCGTGGCCGGAGAGCGCGTGTCCCACCTCGTGGCCGATGACGGCCCGCATCTCCTCCTCGTCGAGCAGCTCCACCAGCCCCGTCGTCACCACGATGATCGGCTCGTCGAGGCCGATGCACATGGCGTTGGGCTGCGGGTCCTGGTTGACATACATCGGAGGGACCTTCTCCAGGTCCAGGATGTAACAGGCGTCCCGAAGCATGTCGTTGAGGTGGGCGAACTGCGCGTCGCTCACCCGGACGGAGTCGGAGAGGAAGAGCAGTCGGAGACTGCGCTCGGGCAGCAGGCCGCTCAGTGTCTTGAACACGGTGTCGAAACCGCTCAGCTTGCGCAGGGCCACCAGGGCCGAGCGGTCCGCCGGGTGTTCGTAGGCCCGGGACGAGATCCCTGCGAAACGCCTGCGCTGCCTGCTCGGCACGTTCTCGTGGCTCTCGTGGCTGCGTTCGGTCATGAATGGGCCCCCTGTTCGTACGAGATGTCGCTCGCCCCCCTGACAAATCCCAGCGTAGGTGCTGGGGCTACGGTGTGCGGGGGGCTGTGGATAACTGAGGAGACGCCCGACATGCCGCATACCGTTGCTCTGCTCGCTGCCGCGTCCGGGGAGCAGGGGCCCGGCAACACGCTTCGCATCGTGCTGCTCGCCTCGCTCGTCGGAGCCGTACTGCTCGGCTGGTTCCTGCTCCGCGGATACCGCAACGACGACAACAACGACTGAGTCGGCGTGAGCGTGCCCGGGGCTCCCGCATACGATGTGCGCGACGTCTTCCTTCCGACTCCCGATCGATAGGTCCTGCCGAAGATGAGCCTCACGAGCACCGCGCACCAGCTGGTCACTCTCGCCTCCGAGGGCGGCGAGCACGGTGGCAACCATGAAAGCCTCAGCCCGTATCTCACCGGGGGCGGTGCGTTCGTCGCGCTGCTGCTCCTGCTCTGGATCACCACGCGCTTCAACCGCGACCGCTGAGGCGAAGGCGTACAGCTGTGCCAGTAGGCTCTGCACGCATGGGAGAGCAGGAAGTGCCTACCGGCCGCGGAAAGCGCCGACTCGGCGTGATGGGCGGGACGTTTGACCCGATTCATCATGGACACCTGGTGGCGGCCAGCGAAGTGGCCGCCCAGTTCCACCTCGACGAGGTGATCTTCGTTCCGACCGGGCAGCCGTGGCAGAAGAGCCACAAGCGCGTCTCCCCGGCCGAGGACCGATATCTGATGACGGTCATCGCGACGGCGTCCAACCCCCAGTTCTCGGTCAGCCGGAGCGACATCGACCGCAGCGGACCCACGTACACCATCGATACTCTGCGGGACCTGCGCGCGATCCACGGCGACGCGGACCTCTTCTTCATCACCGGTGCCGACGCGCTCTCCCAGATCCTCACCTGGCGGGACGCCGACGAACTGTTCTCGCTCTCCCATTTCATCGGTGTGACGCGGCCGGGGCATGTGCTCACGGACGCCGGGCTGCCGGAGGGCGGGGTCTCCCTCGTGGAGGTTCCCGCGCTCGCGATCTCGTCCACGGACTGCCGTGAGAGGGTCGCGCAGGGGGATCCGGTCTGGTACCTGGTGCCGGACGGTGTGGTCCGCTACATCGACAAGCGCCAGCTGTACCGCGGCGAATGAGCGACGCAGAGGGGCACCGGTGAACGACCGACAGAACCCGTACGACCCGTACTACCAGCAGCCGCAGATCATCGGCTACGACGAGTACGGGCAGCCGGTGTACCAGCAGCCGCAGCAGGTCCAGCCGCAGGCGTACGACCCGTATGCGCCCCAGCAGCCGCAGCAGACCCAGCAGCCTCATCAGCAGCCGCAACAGGCGGACCAGGGGTACGGCTACGACCCGTACGCCCAGCCCCAGCAGCCGCAGCAGGTCCAGCCGCAGGCGTACGACCCGTATGCGCCGCAGCAGACCCAACAGCCCCAGCAGCCGCAACAGCAGGCGTACGGCGGCTACGAGGGCTATGGCTACGACACCGGCCGGCAGCCCACCGCGGTCGACACCACCCAGCAGTGGAACATGCCGCAGCAGGCGGCCGCACAGCCGTCCCCGCCCGCACCCGCACCGGCCTCGCCGGAATCCGTGCCCGTGCCCGAGCCCGCGCCCGGGTCCGGCGCCGGCGCGGAGCCGGACGCGGCCGTCCCCGGGCAGCGCCGCGCCGACCGCGACTACCGCACCGAGCAGTTCTCCTTCATCGAGGAGCCCGACGAGGACTCCGAAGACGTCATCGACTGGCTGAAGTTCACCGAGAGCCGCAGTGAGCGGCGCGAGGAGGCACGGCGTCGCGGCCGCAACCGCATGGTCGCGCTCATAGTCGTGGTGGCCCTGGTCGTGGTCGGCGGTGTCGGCTACCTCTGGTCCGCCGGAAAGATTCCGGGCCTGTCCGGCTCGGACAAGGACAACACGGCGACGACGGGCCCGCAGCAGCGGGACGTCATCGTGGTCCATCTGCACAATACGAAGAAGGGCGGCACCTCCACGGCGCTGCTCGTCGACAATGTGACGACCAAACAGGGCACCACGGTCCTGCTTCCCAACTCGCTCGCTGTCGCCGACGACGACGGCGCCACGACCACCCTCGGCAAATCCGTCGAGGACGACGGCGCCACCGGCACCCGCGACTCCATCGGCACGCTGCTCGGCACCGATATCAGCGGCACGTGGCGGCTCGACACCCCGTACCTGGAGACCCTCGTCGATCTGGTCGGCAACATCGAGGTCGACACCGACACCGAGGTGCCCGATACGAAGAAGGACGCTTCCCCCCTGGTGAAGAAGGGCGAGGCGCAGACCCTGAGCGGCCGGATGGCCGTCGCGTACGCCACCTACCGGGGGCCGGGCGAGGCCGAGACGAAGCAGCTCATGCGGTTCGGGGAGGTCATGCGGGGCGTGTTGCGGAAGGTCTCGGACGACCCGAAGACCGCCACGGTCACCGTGCAGACGCTGGCACAGATCCTCGACCCGTCGCTTCCCGAGAAGGACCTGGGCGCCTCCCTGGCGAAGCTCGCCCAGCACGCCAAGGTCGGCGACTACAAGACGGCACTGCTGCCGGTGCAGGCCGACGGATCACTCACCGACGCGGCCACCGAGAGCGTCGTCAAGGACATCCTGGGCGGCACGGTCAAGGCTCCGGACGCGGACGCGGCGGTGCGGGTCGGCGTCAAGAACGCCACCGGGAACAAGGACGGCACGGAGTCCGCTCAGATCAAGCTGGTCAACGGCGGCTACTCCTTCGTCGGCGGTGGAACGGCCGAAACCGTGGCACTGTCCGAGGTCGTCTACAAGACCGCGGCGGACAAGGAGAAGGCGACGCAGGTCGCCAAGACCCTGGGCCTGCCGACGGACGCGGTGAAACAGGGCAAGCCCGCCGCGAACGCCGATGTGTCCGTCCTGCTCGGCCAGAACTACAAGATCAAATGACCCGCATCCGGCCGCCCGGATGATGTCGATTCGATCTTCGAACATTCACTGCGTGGGCTGTCGGCGGTCCGTGAGACCCTAGAGGTCTATCTGACCGCCGACGAAAGCCTGCATGTGACCGCCACGGACCGCTCCATCGAGCTCATCAACGCCGCCGCCCAGGCGGCCGCCGACCGGCTCGCGCACGACATCATCGCGTACGACGTCAGCGACGTGCTGTCGATCACGGACGCCTTCCTCCTGGCCTCGGCCCCCAACGACCGCCAGGTCAAGTCGATCGTCGACGAGATCGAGGAGCGGCTCCAGAAGGAGCTCGGCGCCAAGCCGGTACGCCGCGAGGGCGACCGCGACGCGCGCTGGATCCTCCTCGACTACGTCGACATCGTCATCCACGTCCAGCACAGCGAGGAGCGTGTCTTCTACGCGCTGGAGCGCCTCTGGAAGGACTGCCCCGAGATCCCGCTTCCCGAGGACGCCGTCAAGACCCGCGGAAAGGCCGAGGAGCACGCCCGGCTCACCGGCAGCACGGAAGGTGAGCAGAGCTGAACGGCAGCGGAAGCGGCAGGGGCCGCAGGATCGTTCTCTGGCGCCACGGCCAGACGGCATGGAATCTGGAGCGCAGGTTCCAGGGCTCCACGGACATCGCGCTCACCGAGGCCGGAGTCGGACAGGCCCAGCGGGCCGCCCGGCTGCTGGCCTCGCTGAAGCCGGACGCGATCGTCGCCTCCGATCTGCAGCGTGCGGCGGCCACCGCCGCCGAGCTCGCCGCGATCACCGGCCTCGAAGTCGCGCACGACGCGGGACTGCGCGAGACCTACGCGGGCGCCTGGCAAGGCCTCACCCATGAGGAGATCGTCGGGCAGTACGGCGACCAGTACGCCGCGTGGAAGCGCGGCGAGGCCGTGCGCCGCGGTGGCGGTGAGCTGGAGACCGAGGTCGCCGACCGGGCTGCCCCGGTCGTGCTCGGACACGCCGACAAGCTGCCCGAGAACGGCACGCTCGTCGTGGTCAGCCACGGCGGCACCATCCGCACCACCATCGGCCGACTGCTGGGCCTGGAGGCGCACCACTGGGAAGGCCTCGGAGGGCTCTCCAACTGCTGCTGGTCGGTGCTGGGAGAGGGCGCGCGAGGCTGGCGCCTGCTGGAGCACAACGCCGGCACGCTGCCCGAGCCGGTGCTCGGCGACGACACCTAGGGTCTTTCGTTCGGGCCTCTCGGCCGGATTTCACTTCTGGCAGGTCACGGGCTAAAGTTCTTCTTGTTCGCAGCGCGGAAACGCAGAGAAACACAGTGAACAGCGGGGCTATAGCTCAGTTGGTAGAGCGCCTGCATGGCATGCAGGAGGTCAGGAGTTCAATTCTCCTTAGCTCCACAATCAAGATCCCGTCTCCGGCAGGGGGCGGGATCTTTGCGTTCACCCCTCCCGGCGCCGCCGCAACGCGGCCACCCGCTCCTTGCTCTCCTCGTCGGCCGGGGTGTACGCCACGATCCGGCACTCCGGCAGCCCATTGACGGACAGCGACACCGAGGTCATCCGTATCTCCCCGGTCGACGCCCAGTGCCGGAAGGTCTTCACCCGCGGTCCGGGCAGGGCGACGTTCCCACTGCGCCACAGCTCGGCGAAGTACGGGCTGGCGGCCGAGAGCTGTTCGACGAACGACTCCCAGGCGGGCTCGCCCGTATGGCGCCCGTACGCGCCCCGCAGCGTGGCCACCATGATCGGCAGTTCCTGCGTCCGGTGGACGACGGGACAGGACTCCTCGGACATCGTGAACAGCGTCCACAGCACGTTGCGTATCCCCGTTCCCATGATTTCGGGGACGGCGAAAAGGTCGCGATAGGCGGGGTTGGTGGCCAGGACGTCGTATCTCGTGTTGTAGACCACGGCGGGGTGCGGATCGAGCGCGTCGATGATGCCCTGGATCTCCGGCCCCACCTCGACGGCGTCGTCCTGCCTGCCGGGTGCGCAGGCCACCTCCGCCAGGTGGTAGAGGTGTTCGCGCTCCGACGCGTCCAGCCGGAGCGTGCGCGCCACGGCGTCCAGCACCTGCGGTGACGCGTTGATCGGACGGCCCTGTTCCAGCCAGGTGTACCAGGTGACACCGACGCCGGAGAGCTGCGCGACTTCCTCGCGGCGCAGGCCCGGGGTGCGGCGGCGCAGTCCGGGTGCCATGCCCACATCGGCGGGGGTCACTCGCGCCCGGCGATTGCGCAGAAAGGCCGCGAGCTCCGGACGCCGCCGGTGCCGGCCCGCCCGATGCGTCGACTGATGAGCCGTCACCGTAGTCACACCCCCATGATCGGTGCCCCGCAAGGGAGTTGCCAGGTGCTGTCGGTACCAGCATCAGCGGGCTCTCGTTACCCGTATGCGGCCGGGGCCAGGCTCGATGTCATGACGACGGCCTCCGAGGCAACTCCACGTTCCGCAACCAGTAAAGACCCCACCACTGACAACCGCTCCGGGAGAGTGCTCGCCCTGGTCCTCGCGGCTCAGTTCATGGCACTGCTCGACATCTTCATCGTCAATGTCGCCGCCCCGACGATCCAGAGCGAACTCGGGGCTTCCGGCGCCGGGTTGCAGCTCATCGTGGCCGGCTACACCATCACGTACGCGGTGCTGCTCATCACCGGTGCCAGGCTCGGTGACCTGTTCGGGCACGGCCGGGCCCATCTGGCCGGGCTCGGGGTCTTCACCGCGGCCTCGCTGGCCTGCGGACTCGCCGCGGGATCCGGGCAGTTGATCGCCTTCCGGCTGGTGCAGGGCGGAGCCGCGGCGGTGATGATTCCGCAGGTGCTCAGCCTCATCCAGCGCCACTTCACCGGTGAGGCACGGATGCGGGCGCTCGGTGCCTACAGCGCGGTGCTCGCCACCGGGGCGGCCGCCGGGCAGGTGGTCGGCGGAGTGCTGGTCAGCGCCGACCTGTTCGGCGCCGGCTGGCGGCCGGTCTTCCTGGTGAACGTGCCGATCGGGCTCGTTCTGCTGGTGCTCGGCATCCGTGTGCTGCCGCGCGAACCGCGCACCGCACCCGGCAGGGTCCAGGCGCGGGCCCGCGGGTTCGATCTGCCGGGGCTGGTGCTGCTCGCCGCCGCCGTCACACTGCTCACCGTCCCCCTGGTGCTCGGGCAGGAACTGGGCTGGCCGGTCTGGTCCCGGGTCTGCCTGGCGGCCTCCGCAGGGTTCGTCGCAGGTTTTGTCGGATACGAGTCACGGCTGGCCGCGCGCGGTGGTGCGCCCCTGATCGCACCCAGGGTGCTGCGCGTTCCCGGCATCGCCCGAGCGGCGCTGCGCATTCTTCTGGTGATGGCGATCAACGCGGGCTTCCTTTTCGCGATGACGCTGCACGTCCAGGGAGGGTTGGGTTACTCGCCGTTGCGTGCGGGGCTGATGTTCGCACCGACCGCGCTGGTATTCGGCGCGACCGGACTGACCTGGCGACGGTGGTCCGCAGGGCTCCAAAGGGCCCTGGTACCGGGCGGGTTCGTGCTCGTGGCCGTCGCCTCCGTGGCGGTCGGACTGTTGATGCGTGGCGGCGGCGACGGCGGGCCCGCACTGTATGCGGCCTTTGCGGTGATGGGCGCCGGTCTGGCGCTGGGTTTCAGTCCCACCCTCACGAGGGCGCTGGCGGACGTACGTCCTGACGACGCGGCCGACGCGAGCGGCGTATTGGTGACGGTCACCCAACTCGGTCAGCTGACCGGGGTCGCCGCGTTCGGCACGCTCTATCTCAACCGCCTTGATACGCAAGGGGCGCAGGGGTCGGGGCATGCGTTGTGGGTATGCGCCCTCGCGCTCTCCGTGGCCGCGACCGCAGGCGCGGCGGCGGGTCTCGTGCGGCGTCGGTGAGCGGCCGGAACTTCGGCGGGCTGCCCCCCTTGCGGGGTCATGGCAGAATCGGAGCGCCGGAGGGGGCGACGGACCGAACGGGAGGGAGCGCGCGATGCCTGCGAGCCGCCACGAGGTCCCGGACCTGCTCCTTGTCCGCGAGTTCCCCGTTCCAGGATTTCCCGCAACGCCCAGAAGCCGCGCCCGCGCCGGCCGCCGTGCCTCCGGTCCGTCCGATGGCGCCCGGATGCCCGGCGGGAGCGGTGGAGCTCTCCGTGTGTGCACCGCCCGCGGCCAAAGCCGGAGCTGACCCATGGGTGCACACAGGCGGAAATGCGACTGGTGCGGCAGCGGTACGCCCATCGTCAGGGACATGGATCCGATCAATCCGGAGTACCAGTACTGGTGCGAGGAGTGCGCGCGGGCGCTGATCATAAAGGGCGACCCGATCGAGACCTATCGGGAGCTGGAGGGGGAGCCGATCTACGGTCGGCTGCTGGAGGAGCACTGCACACTCAAGCGCTTCTACTCCTTCGCCACGGCCTGACCCCTTCAGCGCCGTCGCCGATTGTGAACCAAATGCGGCAAAATCGGTCAAATTGGCGCGGGTGGGAATCGATTTGGTGGACCGGCGGGGTCACCGGTAATGTTCTCGATGTCGCCAGGGAAACCGGGCGGCACAGAGCACGGGGCTATAGCTCAGTTGGTAGAGCGCCTGCATGGCATGCAGGAGGTCAGGAGTTCAATTCTCCTTAGCTCCACAGTGAAGAACGAGAAGCGGGTCACTCATACAGAGTGACCCGCTTCTCGTATGTGACGCGTATGCCGACGCCTCCCGGTGCCCTGCGCCCCCGCCGCTCGGCCTGCCGGAGAGCCGGGATTTCCGCCGTACGGTCGCTCCCGTCCCCCTGTCCATGGTTCGGCCGTGCCCGGCCCGATTCCGGGCCTGTGCGGTACCCTGACGCCATGCGTGCCGTACGCCTTCTGCTTAGCGAGCCGCGCTGATCAGTCCCGACCGGTGAGAATGCCTGGTCGGAATCAGCGCGGCGTCCCCTCCTGTGCGAGGGGATTTTTCGTTTCCGTAGACGCGTGTCCGTAGACATGGGCGCCGGCAGATGACGATCGATGGAGCTTTGAGGATCATGAGCGAGACGAATTCCGCAGCCGAGACGGCTGCGCCGCACCGCTACACGGCGGCGATGGCCGCCGACATCGAGGCACGCTGGCAGGACTTCTGGGACGCCGAGGGCACGTACGAGGCGCCGAATCCGACCGGTGACCTGGCGGGCGATCCGGAGCTGGCCGCCAGGCCGAAGAAGTTCATCATGGACATGTTCCCGTACCCCTCGGGTGCGGGCCTGCACGTCGGTCACCCGCTGGGCTACATCGCCACCGATGTCTTCGCCCGCCACCAGCGGATGACCGGGCACAACGTGCTGCACACCCTGGGCTTCGACGCCTTCGGCCTGCCCGCCGAGCAGTACGCGGTGCAGACCGGCACGCACCCGCGGGTCTCCACCGAGGCCAACATCGAGAACATGACCGCTCAGCTGCGCCGGCTGGGCCTGGGCCACGACAAGCGCCGCTCGTTCGCCACGATCGAGTCGGAGTACTACAAATGGACCCAGTGGATCTTCCTGCAGATCTTCAACTCCTGGTACGACACCGAGGCCGACCGGGCCCGCCCGATCACCGAGCTGGTCGCGCAGTTCGAGAGCGGTGCACGCCCCACCCCGGACGGCCGTGACTGGAGCGCGCTGAGCGCCGCCGAGCGCGCGGACATCCTGGGCGAGTACCGCCTGGCGTACGCCTCCGACGCGCCCGTCAACTGGTCGCCCGGCCTGGGCACCGTGCTGGCCAATGAAGAGGTGACGGCCGACGGCCGCTCCGAGCGTGGCAACTTCCCCGTCTTCAAGGCCAAGCTGCGCCAGTGGAACATGCGCATCACCGCCTACGCCGACCGGCTGCTGAACGACCTGGACGGGCTGGACTGGCCCGAGGCCATCAAGCTGCAGCAGCGCAACTGGATCGGGCGCTCCGAAGGCGCCCGCGTCGACTTCCCGGTCGACGGCGCCGGCAGCATCACCGTCTTCACCACCCGCCAGGACACCCTGTTCGGCGCCACCTACATGGTGCTGGCGCCCGAGCACGAGCTGGTCGAGCGGATCATTCCGGCCGCCTGGCCCGAAGGCACCCATGCGGTGTGGACCGGCGGACACGCGACCCCGGCCGAGGCCGTCACCGCCTACCGCAAGCTGGCCGCAGCCAAGTCCGACGTGGAGCGGCAGGCAGAGGCCAAGGACAAGACCGGCGTCTTCACCGGTGCGTACGCGACCAACCCGGTCAGCGGTGAGAAGGTTCCCGTCTTCATCGCCGACTACGTCCTGATGGGTTACGGCACCGGCGCGATCATGGCCGTACCGGCGCACGATGCACGCGACTTCGCCTTCGCGCGCGCCTTCGAGCTGCCGATGCGCTGTGTCGTCGAGCCGTCGGACGACCGCGGCACGGACCCCTCGACGTGGGACGATGCCTTCGGCTCGTACGAAGCGAAGCTGGTCAACTCCGCCAATGACGAGATCTCGCTGGACGGCCTGGGCGTCGTCGACGCCAAGGCGAGGATCACCGAATGGCTGACGGCGCACGGCGTCGGTGCGGGCACCGTCAACTTCCGGCTGCGTGACTGGCTGTTCAGCCGCCAGCGCTACTGGGGCGAGCCCTTCCCGATCGTCTACGACGAGGACGGCATCGCCCACCCGCTGCCCGAGTCGATGCTGCCCCTGGAGCTGCCGGAGGTCGACGACTACTCGCCGCGCACCTTCGACCCCGACGACGCCGACACCCAGCCCGAGACCCCGCTGTCCCGGAACGCCGACTGGGTCAACGTGACCCTGGACCTGGGCGACGGTAACGGTCCGAAGAAGTACCGCCGCGAGACCAACACCATGCCCAACTGGGCGGGCTCCTGCTGGTACGAGCTGCGCTATCTGGACCCGAACAACGACCAGAAGCTGGTCGACCCGGCGATCGAGCAGTACTGGATGGGCCCGCGCGAGGGACAGCCGACCGGCGGTGTCGACCTGTACGTCGGCGGTGCCGAGCATGCCGTGCTGCACCTGCTGTACGCCCGCTTCTGGTCCAAGGTGCTGCACGACCTGGGGCACATCTCGTCCGCGGAGCCGTTCCACAAGCTGTACAACCAGGGCATGATCCAGGCGTTCGTCTACCGGGACAGCCGCGGCATCGCGGTCCCGGCGGCCGAGGTCGAGGAGCGCGACGGAAAGTTCTACCACCAGGGCGAGAAGGTCAGCCGCGTCCTGGGGAAGATGGGCAAGTCCCTGAAGAACGCCGTCACGCCGGACGAGATCTGCGCCGAGTACGGGGCGGACACGCTGCGCCTGTACGAGATGGCGATGGGCCCGCTGGACGTGTCGCGGCCGTGGGACACGCGCGCCGTCGTCGGCCAGTACCGGCTGCTGCAGCGGCTGTGGCGCAATGTCGTCGACGAGGAGACCGGCGAGGTCACCGTCGTCGACACGGAGCCGGGCGAGGACACGCTGCGTGCGCTGCACAAGGCGATCGACGGAGTCGGCCAGGATATGGCCGGGATGCGCTTCAACACGGCGATCGCCAAGGTCACCGAGCTGAACAACCACCTGACCAAGTCGGGCGGCCCGCTGTCCCGGTCCGTCGCCGAGTCGCTGGTGCTGCTGGTGGCGCCGCTGGCACCGCACATCGCCGAGGAGCTGTGGCGCCGGCTGGGCCACACCGAGTCGGTCGTGCACCAGGACTTCCCGGTCGCCGATCCGGCGTACGTCGTGGACGAGACCGTGACCTGCGTCGTGCAGGTCAAGGGCAAGGTCAAGGCGCGACTGGAGATCTCCCCGTCGATCACGGACCAGGAACTGGAGGCGCTGGCCCTGGCCGACCCGGCCGTGGTGGCGGCGCTGGACGGTGCGGGCATCCGCAAGGTCATCGTGCGGGCGCCGAAGCTGGTCAATATCGTCCCGGCGTGACGGCGCGGCGCCCTGGGTGAGGCGCCGATCGCGCCGGCGCGGCGGTGTGGGGGCATTCCCCTACGGGCAGGTTGGGGGTTCCGAAGGAACCCTCGGCCTGCCCTTTCCGTTTACGGTGGAGGGGCCGGCACCGGCAACCGAAACGACATCCGAGGGGCGCTCATGGAAGCCGTGATCCTGATTCTGGGGTTGCTCTTTTTCGCGTTCGTGGCCCTGGGCGTGTACGCGGGCGTCAAAGCCATCGGCGCGGCGAAGCGCGGTGTGGACCGTACGATCACCCAGGCGCGCCGCACCGTCGAGGAAACCGCGCTGCGCGCGAAGAGCTACGGCCAGGCGGGTGTCGGAGGAGAGCTGGCACAGCTGCGGCTGGCACTGCGCACATCCATGCGGGCCACCCAGGAGGCGTTGCGGGCGGGAGCCGCCGAGGATGCCTCCCTCTCGGAGTCGCTGGGCCTGTTCCAGCGGCTGAGTGTGCACGGGCGGGAGCTGGACGACGAGCTGAAGAAGCTGGAGCGCGAGCCCGACCGGGCGACCGTCGCTTCGCTGCTGCCGAGCCTGAAGCAGCGTACGGAGCGGATCACGCACTCCGCGGATTCGCTGCGGTGGGCCGCCCGTGACAGGGCGCGGCAGTTCATCGACGACGATCTGGACGCGCTGAACGCGCAGATCGATGTGGAGGCGGGGGCGCTTCGGCACTGGACGGTGGAGACGGACGAGCCGGTCCGGGGACAGAGCCGGCCGCAGGACGATGCGAGCGAGCAGGGGCAGGGGCGGAAGCAGGGGAACGGGCCGGCCGATGGCGTGGCCCAGGCGATCACGGCCCCGGACCCGCGACTGCAGACCGGATACCCGTGGCAGAAGGCGGCCCGGCCCGAAACGACGAACTGAGACGTTCGACGACCGCCGGTGACCGGACGCGGTCCGAAGACATCGGAAGAGGTCATTCGGTCGGGGTCGGACTGCCGAGACACGGACTCGCCAGGTAACCTCCCGCTCATGTCCCGCCATGTCGCGATCGTCACCGATTCCACGGCCTACCTGCCGCCCGAGACGATGGAGCGGCACGGCATCACCGCGGTGCCGCTGACCGTCGTCCTCGGTGATCAGGCTCTGGAGGACGGCACCGAGATCTCGGCCCGTTCCCTTGCGGTGGCGCTCCAGAAGCGTCGTCCCGTGACCACGTCCCGGCCGAGTCCGGAGGTGTTCGCCGCCGCGTACCGTGCGGCGGCCGAGGCCGGTGCCACCGGCGTCGTCTCGCTGCACCTCTCGGCCGAGATCTCGGGTACGTACGACGCCGCTCTGCTCGCGGCGAAGGACGCGCCGGTTCCGGTTCGGGTGGTGGATACCGGGATGGTTGCCATGGCCCTCGGATTCTGCGCCCTGGCGGCGGCGGAGACGGCGGAGGCGGGCGGAAGCCTGGACGAGGCGGTCGCCGCCGCGGAGAAGCGGGCCGCGGGCACCTCCGCGTACTTCTACGTCGACACACTGGACTATCTGCGCCGTGGCGGTCGCATCGGTGCCGCGCAGGCGCTGCTGGGATCGGCACTCGCCGTGAAGCCGCTGCTCCAGCTCGAAGGCGGCCGTATCGAACTGCTGGAGAAGGTACGGACGGCCTCGAAGGCGATCGCGCGCCTGGAGGAGATCGTCGCGGAACGGGCGGGCAGCGGATGCGTGGACATCGCTGTTCACCACCTGGCGGCACCCGAGCGGGCCGAGCGGCTTGCCGAGCGGCTGCGTGAACGGGTGCCGGGCCTGGTCGATCTGCATGTGAGCGAGGTGGGTGCGGTGATCGGTGCGCACACCGGGCCCGGTCTGCTCGGCGCAGTGGTCTCGCCACGCTGATCTCGGCCGGTCGGCCTGCTTGCCCCCTGCCGTTGGTGCGTCACTCCTCGGGGTGGCCGAGTTATCCACAACTGGTTGGTTGTCCACCGGAATTGGGCCTGTTCAGCGGATTCGGGCAGATGTGCCTACCGTCGTGAGGCATGGCTCCCCGATCACATCGTGCAACCAGCGGAAGCGGCAGTGGCCCCGGCCGTGCCCCGGCCTCGGACGGCCGTGTTCGCAGCGGCCCCGGTAATGGACCAGACGTCGGCGTCGGCATCGGACCGGGCTTGGGGCCGGGCCTCGGGCCCGGTCGGCGATGGTCGTCGCACGGGCGTGCGAACGCCTTGGCCACGGCTTCGCGCCGTCGGGCGGACGCCCTCATGACAGGCGCGTACGACGGACGGGTCGCGCGGCCCGTGCTGGGGATCGCCCCGGCTTCGGGCCCGACTCCGACTCCGAGCCCGGCTTCGGGCCCGGCCCCGACTCCGGTCCCGAGCCCGAGCCCGAGGCCGACTGCGGCCGCGACCGCAGCTGCCGTTCCCGCTTCTGCGCGGGCCTCGGCCACGGTTTCCGGTGGTGTGTCAGAGCGGCGGTGGGAGCGGCTGGTTCTCGCGTTGCGGGAGCGGATTCCGGTGTGGCTGCAGCTCAGATGCGGGCTGGAGCCAAAGACCCTTGCCGCGTTGGCGGTTGTCCTGGTCGCGGCCGGAGCCTTTGCCGCGGTGCATTTCTGGTCCGCGCGCCCTCACTCGGTGCGCGCGCCCGATCCGGTCAACGAAGCCGCGAGCGCACCGACATCGCCCCTGACATCGCCCCCGGCGCCGGACGACGCCGAAGTGCCGGAGCCGTCAGCGGGATCGCCGCCCATGACAGGGCCGGGCGGGCACATCGTCGTCGACGTGAGCGGAAAGGTGCGAAGGCCCGGTGTCCATCAACTGTCGTCCGGAGCAAGGGTCGCCGATGCGTTACGTGCGGCGGGCGGAGTCCGGGCCGGAGCGGACCTCACCGGGCTCAACCGGGCGCGGGTGCTCATGGACGGGGAGCAGATCGTGGTGGGCGCTCCATCCGGCCCCTCAGTCGTCGGCGGGACGGGAGGAGCGGCGGTGGGCGGCAGCGGGAGCTCTTCGGCCGGCCCGGTGAGCCTCAACACCGCGACCGTCGAGCAACTGGACACGCTGCCCGGGGTCGGCCCGGTTCTCGCCCAGCACATCATCGACTACCGCGCACAGCACGGCGGCTTCCGGTCCGTCGATGAACTGCGTGAGGTCAACGGAATCGGTGACCGACGGTTTGCCGACCTCCAACCACTGGTGGGGCCATGAGTCATCTGGACGTCCATGCGGCGTCGGGCCGTCGGCTCGGCGCCTCCGAGCCGCGGCAGGAGGGTCCGGTCGATCTTCGTCTGGTCCCGCCGGCCATGGCGGCCTGGGCCGGAGCGGCGCTGGCGCTGAGCGCGCCGGGGCGGTGGACCACCACGAGCGTGGTGCTCTGTGTGGGGGCGGCCATGGTGCTCCTGGCCATGTCGGGAGCCTCGGCAACCCATGCGCTGCGCAGGGGACCCGCCGACACCACGCCACACAGGCCGTCCCCCGGCACCGGGGGAGCGGCGGCGGAGGGAGTGGACGAGGGGGAGAGCGGAGCTGCGGTACGTGGTCGGCGGCGGCCGCGGGCCACGGCGACCGCCACCGCTGCGGCGTTGCTCTGCGCGGCGGCCGGGGCCGCATCGGCCGGGTTGCACAGCGCGGACGTACGGCAGGGGCCGGTCCACGTGCTGGCCCAGCGGTTCGCGAGGGTCGAAGCGGAGGTGACGGTGACGTCCGACGTCCGGCGGACCCTGCCCCGGGTGCGCGGCGACCACAGCACGCCCGCGTCCCTCCTCGTGGACGCCGAGATCACCCGGCTGACCGGTCCCGACGGCGCGGTCACCAGGTTGAGTACGCCAGTTCTGCTGATCGTCTCGCCCGGCGGATCGATGGGGGAGTGGCAGCAGTTGCTGCCCTCCATGCACCTGCGTGTCGGCGGCCGATTGGCGCCACCACTCCACGACGGGGAGCGCAATGCCGCCGTACTGCGACCCGAGGGCAAGGGTCCGCCTCACATCCTCGGGCCTCCTTCCTTCCTCCAGCGCACGGCAGGCGCGCTGCGGGGCGGTCTGCGGCAGGCGACCGCGCGGCTCGAACCCGATGCGCGGGCCCTTCTGCCGGGCCTGGTGGTCGGCGACACCTCACGGATCACTCCCGAACTGCACGAGGCGTTCAAGGCCGCCGATCTCACCCATCTGATGGCGGTCTCCGGTGCCAACCTGGCGATCCTGCTCGTCCTCCTCATCGGACCGCCTGGTACAGCGCTTCGCGCCGAACGCCGCGGGCTGGCGCCCCGGTTGGGGATTCCGCTGCGACTCACGGCGCTGCTCGGCGGCGGGCTCACACTGGCCTTCGTCATCGTCTGCCGACCCGAGCCGAGCGTTCTGCGGGCAGCGGCCTGCGGGCTGATCACCCTGCTCGCCATCGGCACGGGACGGCGCAGATCGCTGATTCCCGCGCTGGCAGCCGCCGTTCTGCTGCTGGTGCTCTACGACCCGTGGATGGCGCGCAGTTACGGTTTCGTCCTCTCCGTGCTGGCCACCGGCGCTCTGTTGACCATCGCGCCGAAATGGAGCGACGCGCTGCAACGGCGCAGAGTTCCGCCCCGGCTCGCCGAGGCGCTGGCCGCGGCGGCCGCCGCGCAGGCGGCGTGCGCGCCGGTCGTCGTGCTGCTCGCCTCCCGGGTCAGTCTGGTGGCGATCCCGTGCAATCTGCTGGCCGAGTTCGCGGTGGCACCGGCCACGATCCTCGGGTTCGCCGCGCTCGCCCTGGCACCGGTCGCCATGCCGGTGGCGGAGCTGCTCGCCCGGATCGCAGGGTGGCCGGCCGGCTGGATCGCCACGGTGGCCCACACCGGGGCTGCCCTGCCGGGAGCGGGGATCGACTGGCCCGACGGTGGGAAGGGGGCGGTGCTGCTCACCGCGCTGACCGCTCTGGTGGTGCTCTTCGCCCGTCGAATCGTGCGCCATCCCTGGGTCTGTTCGGCCGCCGCGCTGCTGTTGATCCTGGCGGTGTTGCGCCCGGTGCCGCTCACCCGCGTGCTGACCGGATGGCCGCCGCCGGACTGGGCGTTCGCAATGTGCGACGTGGGGCAGGGGGACGCCCTGGTGCTGGCCGCGGGGGACGGTGCGGGGGTGGTCGTCGACGCCGGACCCGATCCTTCTCTCGTCGACCGGTGCCTTCACGACCTCGGCATCACGGAGGTGCCGTTCCTGGTCCTCACACACTTCCACGCCGACCACGTGCGGGGCCTGCCCGGTGTGCTGCGGGGCAGGGCGGTGGGCGCGATCGAGACGACGAGCCTGGACGAACCCCCGGACCAGGTCGCGTTCGTACGGAGGACAGCGGCCAGGTCGCACGTCCCCCTGGTTCGGGCCGCCCCCGGGGAACGCCGCCGGATCGGGGCGCTCGACTGGCGGGTTCTCTGGCCGGCGAACGCCACGGGGCCCGGTGGAATACCGGCGGACCGGGGCGCCGGGCCCGTACCGCTGGAGCCGAACGATGCCAGCGTCACCCTGTACGTCCGGGCCGGCGGGTTGACCCTGTTGCTCCTGGGAGACCTCGAACCACCGGCACAGCAGGGGCTGTTGCGCAGGTATCCCGCGCTGCCGCGGGTGGATGTGCTCAAGGTCGCCCATCACGGCTCGGCCTATCAGGACCCGGCTCTGCTGCGCAGTGCGCACCCGCGGTTCGCCCTGGTGAGCGTGGGCAAGGACAATCCGTACGGTCACCCGGCCGCCCGTACCGTCGACGCGCTCGGAGCGAGCGGCGCCGTGGTGCTGCGTACGGACACCGACGGCGCGATCGCCGTGACGGGTGCCGGGCCTGGGCTGCGAGCGGTGGGCCGGTCATGACCGCGCCCTCCGAGAACTGCGGCGCGTACGGAAACGGAACAAGGGGGCGGGTACGGAGCAAGACGACGTGTACGGAACAAGGTAGTGCGCGCGGAATGAAGAGCCTTGGGTCTGGTTGGCAGAGTGATCAATTCGGACCTTCGGTAACACCTCCACCCAAGCCCCTGCGAGCTACTCTGTTTGCCTCGAACGCCACAATGGTGATCGAATGAATGCTCGTCGGTGGGCCGCTGCTCCGACAGAGACGTCCAGCCGCCGGGCCCCAAGGTGAATCGTCCCCGGGGGAAGGTGGAAGATGTTCGGTCGTTGGCTGAATAGCAGGCGAGCGGCGGGGGCCGCGCAGGGCAACGCCCTTGCCGGACTTGAGGTGCCGCGCACCGCCGGACTGCTCAGTTGCCGCGTGCTCGACCCCGTCAACGAGGTCGTGCCGCTGGCCGAGTTCGCGGTCACGGACGGCGCGGGCCGCAAGGTCTTCGGCGGTGAGACGGACCCGTTCGGCAATGTGCTGGCCACCGTCCCGGCCGGTGAGTACCGGTTGGCCGTCACTGCCGAGGGCTTCACCCCGTTCCATGGCTCGGCCACAGTGGTCGAGGGCGGTCACGCGAGCCTCGGCGATGTGACCCTTCAGCTGTCCGCGCCTCCGCAGTTGCCCGCTCCGGGTGAGTGGGAGGTCGAGCCGACGCACTCGCAGATCGGCTTCACGGCCCGGCACATCGGCCTCGCGCGCATTCACGGTCGGTTCAACACCTTCGCGGGTGCGGTGCGGATCGCCGACCGCATGGAGGACTCGGCCATGCACGTGATCATCGACGCCGCGTCGATCGACACGAACGTCCAGATGCGGGACGACCACCTGCGCTCCAGCGACTTCCTCGACGTCGGGCGCTACCCGACGATGGAGTTCTACAGCGACCGCTTCGTCCACCGGGGCGGCACCCGCTGGGGCGTGACCGGTGCGCTCACGCTGCACGGTGTCAGCCGCACGGTCACGCTGGACACCCAGTACCTCGGCCTGGGCAACGGCCTGGAGGGCGAGACCCGCGCCGCCTGCAGGGCCACCACGGAACTGCACCGTGAGGACTTCACCCTGACCTGGCAGACCATGCTGGCCCGTGGCATCGCGGCCGTCGGCTCCAGCATCTCCATCGACATGGACATCCAGATCGTCCCCAAGAGCTGAGCCCGCCGCCGGACACCGAGGGACGTCAGGAGCCGGGCGACCTCGTGCCCGGCGCTGATCCGCCGGACAGGCTCTGACCCGCCGGACAGCTCCGATCCGCCGGACAGGTTCTAAGGTGCTTCGAGCCAGCCCTCGTACTCCGCGGCGAAGGCGTCGAGTGCCGAGGCGTCCAGTCGTGCCGACGGGTCCTCCACGACCACCAGCCACTGGGCGTCCTCGGCGTCGTCCTCGCCGGCCAGTGCGTCGCGTACGAGCTGGGGCTCCTCGGCGACCCCGAACCGGTCGGTCAGCTCTCCGGCCACCTCCTCCGCGGCATCGCGGTCGGGCAGCACCAGCACATGTCTCACATCGCTCACCGGCCCATTCTCCCGTACGGCGTGGACCGCCCCGCCGGCGACGGGAGCCGGACCGCCCGGCGAGCAAGGGGAGTGCGGCGAGTGCGGGGAGTCCGCGGAGTCCGGGCTGTCAGTGGTGCGTGGGATGCTGGAGGGCGATGGCCACCAGAAGGAATTCCACCGACGATCCGCTCGCACCCCTCACGCTCGCCGTGGGTCAGGAGGATTTGCTCCTCGACCGCGCCGTGCAGCAGGTGGTGGCGGCGGCCCGTGCCTCCGACCCCGACACGGATGTCCGCGACCTCACCTCCGACCAGCTCCAGCCCGGCACCCTTGCCGAGCTGACGAGCCCTTCGCTCTTCGCCGAGCGCAAGGTGGTGATCGTGCGCAACGCGCAGGACCTCTCCGCCGACACGGTCAAGGACGTCAAGGCGTATCTCGGAGATCCGGTCGAGGAGATCACCCTCGTGCTGCTGCACGCGGGCGGCGCCAAGGGCAAGGGCCTGCTGGACGCGGCGCGCAAGGCAGGGGCGCGGGAGGTCGCGTGCCCGAAGACGACCAAGCCGGCCGAGCGGCTGTCGTTCGTACGGTCGGAGTTCCGGGCGCTGGGGCGTTCGGCCACGCCCGAGGCGTGCCAGGCGCTGGTCGATTCCATCGGCAGCGATCTGCGGGAGCTGGCGAGCGCAGCCTCGCAGCTCGTCGCGGATGTCGAAGGCACCATCGACGAGGCGGTCGTCGCCCGTTACTACACGGGCCGTGCCGAGGCGTCGAGCTTCACGGTCGCCGACCGCGCGGTGGAGGGGCGGGCGGCGGAGGCGCTGGAGGCGCTGCGCTGGTCGCTGTCGACCGGAGTGGCGCCGGTGCTGATCACGAGTGCGCTGGCGCAGGGCGTACGGGCGATCGGCAAGCTGTCCTCGGCCCGTGGGGGGCGGCCCGCCGACCTCGCCCGTGAGCTGGGCATGCCGCCGTGGAAGATCGACCGGGTGCGGCAGCAGATGCGTGGCTGGACGCCCGACGGGGTGGCCCTGGCCCTGCGGGCGGTCGCGGACGCGGACGCGGGCGTCAAGGGCGGTGGCGACGACCCGGAGTACGCCTTGGAGAAGGCCGTGGTCGCGGTGGCGCGGGCGGCGCGGTCGGGCCGGTAGCCCCGGGGCGGGGCCGTCCGTCCGGCAGGTGCACGTACGCCGAAGGGCCGAAGCCCCTGGCAGGAGCATGTACCCCGAACGCCCCGGCAGGTGCACGTATGCCGAAGGGCCGGAGCCCCTGGTAGGAGTACGTGCCCTGAAGGCCCCGGCAGGTGCGCGTACGCCGAAGGCCCCGGTTCTCGCTCTGGGGAGAGCGGAGGCCGGGGCCTTCGGTTCAAGCTTGGTGCGCCGCACCCGCGTGGCGAACGCAGGTTCGGTGTGCGGCGCGGGGTGCCGGTCAGGAGCGGGAGAGAGGGCCCGCTGGGTCCGTCCCGGCGATCACATCAGAATGCTCAGCCCTGGAGGGAGGCAACCTTGGAGGCCAGCGCCGACTTCTTGTTGGCGGCGGCGTTCTTGTGGATGACACCCTTCGAGACGGCCTTGTCGAGCGCGCGGGAGGCGTCGCGAGCGGCCGTGGTGGCCTTCTCGACGTCACCGGCGGCGGTAGCCTCACGGGCCTTGCGGATAGCGGTCTTGAGCGAGGACTTGACGGCCTTGTTGCGCAGGCGCGCCTTCTCGTTCGTCTTGTTCCGCTTGATCTGGGACTTGATGTTCGCCACGAAAGAGCCTTTTCAGGTTCGTTGGATCTTCGATGTGCGCCCCACGGCCTGAGAGAGTCGCGAGGCACAGCTGTCAACGGTACCAGCCCCGCTCCGACCGGCCCAAACCGGTCTCCGCCCCGCAACCATGGGACGATGGAGGCTACGTATCGATCCGACCGAACCGACATCGACCCGAGACACGGCGTTCGGCGTCTCAAGAATCAGGACCCTGCGTGCCCGCGACTCCTACCAACGTGCCCGAGCCGAGCCGTACCGACCCGGCGCTGATCCGCAACTTCTGCATCATCGCGCACATCGACCACGGCAAGTCGACCCTTGCCGACCGGATGCTCCAGCTGACCGGCGTGGTCGACCAGCGGCAGATGCGCGCTCAGTACCTCGACCGTATGGACATCGAGCGCGAGCGCGGCATCACCATCAAGTCCCAGGCCGTGCGTCTGCCCTGGGCGCCCACCACGGGCGAGGGCCAGGGTCGCACCCATGTCCTCAACATGATCGACACCCCGGGCCACGTGGACTTCACCTACGAGGTCTCCCGCTCGCTCGCCGCCTGCGAGGGCACGGTCCTGCTGGTCGACGCCGCGCAGGGCATCGAGGCCCAGACGCTCGCCAACCTCTACCTGGCGATGGAGAACGACCTCACCATCGTCCCGGTGCTCAACAAGATCGACCTGCCGGCCGCGCAGCCCGAGAAGTTCTCCGAGGAGCTGGCCAACCTCATCGGCTGCCAGCCGGAGGATGTGCTCAAGGTCTCCGCGAAGACCGGCATCGGCGTGGACGCGCTGCTCGACCGGGTGGTCAGGGACGTCCCGGCCCCGGTCGGCCGGGCGGACGCCCCGGCCCGCGCGATGATCTTCGACTCGGTCTACGACTCGTACCGCGGCGTCGTCACGTACGTCCGTGTCGTCGACGGCCAGCTCAACAAGCGCGAGCGCATCAGGATGATGTCCACCGGCGCCACCCACGAGCTGCTGGAGATCGGGGTCTCCTCCCCGGAGATGACCCCGGCCGACGGCCTCGGCGTGGGTGAGGTCGGCTACATCATCACCGGTGTGAAGGACGTCCGGCAGTCCAAGGTCGGTGACACCATCACCTCCCTGAACAAGGGCGCGACCGAGGCGCTGGGCGGCTACAAGGACCCCAAGCCGATGGTGTTCTCGGGTCTGTACCCGCTGGACGGATCGGACTACCCGGACCTGCGCGAGGCGCTGGACAAGCTCCAGCTCAACGACGCCGCCCTGGTGTACGAGCCGGAGACCTCCGCGGCGCTCGGCTTCGGCTTCCGTGTCGGCTTCCTCGGACTGCTCCACCTCGACGTGATCCGGGAGCGGCTGGAGCGCGAGTTCGGCCTCGAACTCATCGCCACCGCCCCCAACGTGGTCTACCGCGTCGAGATGGAGGACGGCACCGAGCACACCGTCACCAACCCGAGCGAGTTCCCCGAGGGCAAGATCGACAAGGTGCACGAGCCCGTCGTGCGCGCCACGGTCCTGGCCCCCAGTGAGTTCATCGGCGCGATCATGGAGCTCTGCCAGAACCGGCGCGGCACCCTGCTCGGCATGGACTACCTCTCCGAGGACCGGGTCGAGATCCGCTACACCCTGCCGCTCGCCGAGATCGTCTTCGACTTCTTCGACCAGCTGAAGTCCAAGACGCGGGGTTACGCCTCGCTCGACTACGAGCCCACCGGCGAGCAGTCCGCCCACCTCGTCAAGGTCGACATCCTGCTGCACGGCGACAAGGTCGACGCGTTCTCCGCGGTCACGCACAAGGACAAGGCGTACGCGTACGGTGTCCGGCTCGTCGCCAAGCTGCGCGAGCTGATCCCGCGGCAGAACTTCGAGGTGCCGATCCAGGCCGCCATCGGCTCCCGGGTCATCGCCCGCGAGACCGTCCGCGCCATCCGCAAGGACGTCCTCGCCAAGTGCTACGGCGGTGACATCTCCCGTAAGCGGAAGCTGCTGGAGAAGCAGAAGGAAGGCAAGAAGCGGATGAAGATGGTCGGCAACGTGGAGGTGCCGCAGGAGGCCTTCATCGCCGTGCTGTCCACGGACGAGTCGGGCGGCGAAAGCAAGGGCAAGAAGTAGCCCGCCCCGGTCGGAGACGTGACCCGAGGTCCGGATCCGTCCGCCGCTACCCGTTGGTAGCCCGAACGGGCCCCTGTGTCGCAGCATCCCGCGACACGGGGGCCCGTTTGTTATGAAGCGACGGCCCGTTGCCTCTTACGCGGTGGACGCGGGCGCTCTACCCTGATCACGGCTTCGTAGTTACTCGCCAGTTAAACAAGCCTCGCGCGGAACAGGCCCCGCAGAACAGCGGAACAGGCCCCGCAGAACAAGCGCCGCAGGATCAAGCACGCAGACACCCGTAGGAACAAGCAGCAATCAGCAGCCGGTCGTGAAGCACCCGCAGGCCCGGAGGACGTCGTGAGCGACACACTGACCTTGATCGAGAACCGACCGCCCTCCGTGGCGAACCTCTTCATCGACCGCGTGGCGGCCACCCCGGACGGGGAGGCCTACCGCTACCCCGTCCCCTCGGCCACCGGTGCGGGACCCGATGAGTGGAAGTCGCTGAGCTGGGCGCAGGCCGCCGAGCGGGTCTACGCCATCGCGGCAGGGCTCATCGGTCTGGGCGTGCGGCCGGAGGAACGGATCGCGCTCGCCGCCAGTACGCGAGTGGAATGGATCCTCGTCGACCTCGGTGTGATGTGCGCGGGCGCCGCCACGACCACGATCTACCCGTCGACCAACGCGGAGGAGTCGGCGTTCATCCTCTCCGACTCCGAGAGCCGGGTGCTGATCGCCGAGAACGCCGCCCAGCTGGCCAAGGCCCGCGAGCGCCGCGCCGAGCTGCCGGACCTCGCCCATGTCGTCGTCATCGACCCCGAGGACGCCGGGCCCGCCGAGGGCGACCCGGAGGGCTGGGTGCTCACCCTCGCCGATCTGGAGGCCCGCGGCACCGAGTACCTGGCGGAGCACCCCGAGGCGATCAAGGAGCGGGTCGCCGCCATCACGGCCGACCAGCTGGCCACCCTCATCTACACCTCGGGCACCACCGGCCGCCCCAAGGGCGTGCGCCTGCCGCACGACAACTGGTCGTACATGGCCAAGGCCACCGTGGCGACCGGCCTCATCACCAAGGACGACGTCCAGTACCTCTGGCTGCCGCTCGCGCACGTCTTCGGCAAGGTCCTCACCTCCGGCCAGATCGAGGTCGGCCACGTCACCGCCGTCGACGGCCGGGTCGACAAGATCATCGAGAATCTGCCGGTGGTCCAGCCGACGTACATGGCCGCCGTGCCCCGTATCTTCGAGAAGGTCTACAACGGTGTCGCCGCCAAGGCGCGGGCCGGCGGCGGAGCCAAGTACAAGATCTTCCAGTGGGCGGCCGGGGTCGCCCGTGAGTATGCGACGGTCTCGCAGGACAACTTCCGGCACACCGGCACGGCCTCCGTCCCGTTCGCGCTCGGCGCCAAGCACAAGGTCGCCGACATCCTCGTCTTCGCCAAGATCCGCGAGGCCTTCGGCGGCCGGCTGCGCGCCTGCGTCTCCGGCTCGGCCGCGCTCGCCCCCGACATCGGCCTCTTCTTCGCGGGCGCCGGCATCCACATCCTGGAGGGCTACGGCCTCACCGAGACCAGCGCCGCCTCCTTCGTCAACCCGGGCGAGGCCTACCGCACCGGCACCGTCGGCAAGCCGCTCCCCGGCACCGAGGTGCGGATCGCGGACGACGGCGAGATCCTGCTGCGCGGCCCAGGTCTGATGGAGGGATACCACGGGCAGCCGGAGAAGACCGCCGAGGTACTGGAGTCGGACGGCTGGTTCCACACCGGCGACATCGGCGAGCTGTCCGTGGACGGCTATCTCCGGATCACCGACCGCAAGAAGGACCTGATCAAGACGTCCGGCGGCAAGTACATCGCCCCGGCGGAGGTCGAGGGACAGTTCAAGGCGGTCTGCCCGTTCGTCTCCAACATCCTGGTGCACGGCGCGGACCGTAACTTCTGCACCGCCCTGATCGCCCTCGACGAGCCGACCATCCTCGGCTGGGCCGCCGAGAACGGCCTGGGCGGGAAGCCGTACGCCGAGGTGGTGGCCTCCCCGCAGGCCGTCGCGCTCATCGAGGGCTATGTGAAGCGGCTCAACGAGGGGCTGCAGCGCTGGCAGACCATCAAGAAGTTCCGCCTGCTGCCCCGCGACCTCGACATCGAGCACGGCGAGCTGACGCCCAGTCTGAAGCTGAAGCGGCCGGTTGTCGAGCGCGAGTACAAGGGCCTCATCGACGACATGTACGCGGGGACCCGCGAGGCCTGAGCAAGGTCCTCGCGGACCGGCCGCACGGTGCGGCTGCTTCTGTTCCTCCCCGCTCATTTTCTCCGCTCACTTCGGCAACTCGCTGCTTATGGGCATGGTCCATCTGTCACTCTGTCGGTGTCGTCAGCGCCGTCCAACGAGAACAGACAGACAGCAACGAGAACAGACAGAGCGAGAACAGGCAGGAGCTGCACCGTGGGGCCCATTCCCTTGCAGCGGGACATCGTTCAGCGTCCCGGTATTCCCGCAGGCCGTGCGGACGCGCGGCCGGTCGCCCATACGTCCCTGCCCGGAAACCTCCTCGCACCCTCCGCCGCCCGCCGGTTCGTCCGGGCCGCGCTCGGCGAGTGGACCGGGCTCGGGCTGCCGGCGGCCGTGGGCTTCAGCGAGCGCGTGGCCGAGGACGCGGAGGTGGTCGTCAGCGAGCTGGTCACCAACGCGGTCGTGCACGCCGGGACCAACGTGGAAGTGCTCGCCCGGCTGGAGGAGGCCACCGAGGACGAGGTCGCGGCCCTGGTGCTGGAGGTCTCGGACCACCATCCGGCCCGTGCCGTGCGCAGCGACCGCCCGGAGACCGGAAGCGCTGCCGAAGCGGCGGAGGGCGTCGGCCTCGTCGGCCCCGACGAGCCCGCAGAGTACGGTCGCGGGCTCCAGCTCGTCGGCACCCTCTCCGAGCGCTGGGGCATCACCTATCGCACCGGCCTCAAGACCGTCTGGGCCCGGCTCCCCGTGGACGACTGGAACCCGTTCCCGGAACCGGCGGCCGAGCCCGAATTCCAGCAGGGGCTGCGCGCCGCCGAGCTGCTCGCCCCCACCGCCCGGCGCGCGCTGCGCGACGACGCGGACTGGGCCGGCCGCGGCGCGCTCTCGTTCCTCGCCGAGGCCTCCGACCTGCTCGCCGGCCAGCTCGACGAGGACATCGTCGCGGCGCTCTCCGGGCAGTTACTGGTGCCCAGACTCGCCGACTGGTGCGCGATCTGGCTGGAGCCCGAGAACGGCGGCCCCTCGGCCGTCCCCCGGCTCGCCAGCGTCTGGCACCGGGACGAGGCCGAGACCGGGCAGCTGCGCACCGTGCTGGAGCAGGCCCCGATCCGGCTCCCCGAGCGGGTCGGCACCGGGCCCGTCTCCATGCCGTGGCCCGGCGGCGAGGAGGAGGGCGCGGAGGCCGAGGAGCGTGCCGCGTCCGCCCTCGCCTACCGGATCACCTCGGGCGGCCGGACACTCGGCGCCGTACTCCTCGGCCGGGAGGGCCTCGCCCGTGTCCCCGACGAAGTGACCGCGCTCATCGAGGACTTCGTGCGCCGGGTCGGCCTCGCCGTCGGCGCGGCCCGCGCCTACACCCGGCAGGCCACCATCAGCCGCATCCTGCAGCGCGCGCTGCTGCCCGGCAAGGTCGCCGACATACCCGGGGTCTCCAGCTCGCTGGTGTACGAACCCAGCGACGACGGAGTCGTCGGCGGCGACTTCTACGACATCTTCCCGTGCCCCGGCGACCGCTGGTGCTTCGTGCTCGGCGATGTGCAGGGCAGCGGCCCCGAGGCCGCCGTCGTCACCGGCCTCGCCCGGCCCTGGCTGCGGCTGCTGGCCCGCGAGGGCTTCGGTGTCGGCGAGGTCCTGGACCGGCTCAACCGGCTGCTCCTCGACGACGCGATGGAGGCCGCCGAGGCGGCGGCGCTCATGGTGGCCGCCGCCGGTGGCCAGCAGACGGCGGACACCGGACAGTCCCGCTTCCTGTCCCTGCTGTACGGAGAGCTCGTACCGCTGCCCGGCGGCGGTGTGCGCTGCACCCTGGCCAGCGCCGGCCACCCGCTGCCGCTGCTGCTGCGGCCCGACGGAGAGGTGCGCCCGGCCGCCGAGCCGCAGATTCTGCTCGGGATCTTCGACGACGTCGCGTACGAGAGCGAGAGCTTCGAGCTGGCGCCCGGCGACAGCCTGCTGTGCGTCACGGACGGAGTGACGGAGCGGCGCTGCGGGCCGCTGATGTTCGACGACGGGGACGGACTGGCCCAGGCGCTGGCCGGCTGCACCGGGCTGTCGGCGGACGGGATCGCGGACCGGATCAAGCGGGCGGTGCACGAATTCGCCGAGCGTCCGCCCGACGACGACCTGGCGCTGCTGGTGCTCCAGGCCGGGTGAGGACCCGCGTCCGGGGACGGGCGGCCTCCGTGATCACGGCCGTGGCCGGGGGTTCCCCGGCGGCGAGCGACAATGGGCGGTATGCCTTCCGTACTGCCCGATGGTGAACCCGTACCCGACGACGGGGCGCTGCCCCGCCATGCCCTGGAAGGCGCCGCCGACCGGCCGCTCGGCTTCTACCTGCACGTGCCGTACTGCGCGACCCGCTGCGGCTACTGCGACTTCAACACCTACACCGCGACCGAGCTGCGCGGCTCCGGCGGCGCGCTGGCCTCCCGGGACAACTACGCCGAGCATCTGATCGGCGAGGTCCGCCAGGCCCGCAAGGTCCTCGGCGACGATCCGCGTCCGGTCCGCACCGTCTTCGTCGGCGGCGGTACGCCGACGCTGCTGGCCGCCGCGGACCTGGTCCGGATGCTGGGGGCGATCCGTGAGGAGTTCGGGCTCGCGGACGACGCCGAGATCACCACCGAGGCCAACCCGGAGTCCGTCGGTCCGGCGTATCTCGCCGAGCTGCGGGAGGGCGGCTTCAACCGGATCTCGTTCGGGATGCAGAGCGCCCGGCAGCACGTGCTGAAGATCCTGGACCGTACGCATACGCCGGGCCGGCCCGAGGCATGTGTCGCCGAGGCCCGCGAGGCGGGCTTCGAGCACGTCAACCTCGACCTGATCTACGGCACGCCGGGGGAGTCCGACGACGACTGGCGGGCCTCGCTGGACGCGGCGATCGGCGCCGGGCCGGACCATGTGTCGGCGTACGCGCTGATCGTCGAGGAGGGCACCCAGCTGGCCCGGCGGATCCGGCGCGGCGAGATCCCGATGACCGACGACGACGCGCACGCGGACCGGTATCTGATTGCGGACGAGGCGATGGCCGCGGCGGGCTTCTCCTGGTACGAGGTGTCGAACTGGGCCCGTACGCCCGAGGGCCGGTGCCTGCACAACGAGCTGTACTGGCGCGGGGCCGACTGGTGGGGCGCCGGGCCCGGGGCGCACAGCCATGTCGGCGGGGTGCGCTGGTGGAACGTGAAGCACCCGGGCGCGTACGCCCAGGCACTGGCCGAGGGGCGGTCGCCGGGGGCCGGACGCGAGATCCTCTCCGAGGAGGACCGGCGGGTCGAGCGGATCCTGCTGGAGCTCCGGCTCGCGGACGGCTGTCCCCTCGGCATCCTGGCCCCGGCCGGGCTGGCCGCTTCCCGCCGCGCCCTGGCGGACGGCCTCCTGGAGCCCGGCCCGTACGAGCAGGGGCGGGCGGTGCTGACGTTGCGGGGGCGGTTGCTGGCGGACGCGGTGGTGCGGGACCTGGTGGACTGAGGGCCGGGGGCGCGGGGCGGGGGTGCCTGCGGCGGCTTTTTCCCCTGCCCGCCCCTTCCCGTAACCGGGGGCGCTGCCCCCGGACCCCCGCTCCTCAAGCGCCGGAGGGGCTGGGGACGCGCCCGGGATGGGGCTGAGGGGTGCGCCCGGGCCGGGGCCGGGGTGTGCCTGCGGGGCTTTATTCCGGCGCCGTCACGAAGTCGATCAGGTGCTCCACCGAACCCAGCAGGGCCGGCTCCAGGTCCCGGTACGAGTGGACCGTGGCCAGGATCCGCTGCCAGGCCGCGCCGGTGTTCTCCGGCCAGCCGAGCGCGCGGCACACGCCCGTCTTCCAGTCCTGGCCGCGCGGGACCACCGGCCAGGCCGTGATGCCCGCGGAGGACGGCTTCACCGCCTCCCACACGTCGATGTAGGGGTGGCCGACCACCAGCACGTTCGCGTCCGAGACCTGAGCGGCGATCCGGGACTCCTTGGAGCCGGGCACCAGGTGGTCGACCAGGACGCCCAGCCTGGCGTCCGGGCCGGGGGAGAACTCGCGCACGATGGCGGGGAGGTCGTCGATGCCCTCCAGGTATTCGACGACCACGCCCTCGATCCGCAGGTCGTCGCCCCAGACCCGCTCGACCAGCTCCGCGTCGTGCCGGCCCTCCACATAGATCCGTCCCGCCCGCGCGACCCGGGCGCGCGCGCCGGGGACCGCGACCGAACCCGAGGCCGTACGGGCGGGGCGCACCGGAGCGGCGGCCGAGGGGCGTACGAGGGTGACCACCCGGCCCTCCAGCAGGAAGCCCCGCGGTTCCATCGGGAACACCCGGTGCTTGCCGAAGCGGTCCTCCAGGGTCACCGTCGGACCCTGGGCCGTCTTCTCGCAGCGGATCACCGCACCGCAGAATCCGGTGGAGACCTCCTCCACGACCAGATCGGGTTCGGCGGGGACCTCGGGAACGGGGGCGGACCTCTTCCACGGCGGGGTCAGGTCCGGCTGGTAGCTGCGCATCGGACGACGATAGGACGACAACGGGTCACGACACGCCGAAGCGTACGGCCAGTTGTTCGCGCTGTTCCCGTACGAACGCCGCGTCCACCACCGCCCCGTGCCCCGGCACGTACACCGCGTCCTCGCCGCCCAGCGCCAGCAGCCGGTCCAGCGAGGCCGGCCAGCGGGACGGGAACGCGTCCCGGCCCGCCTGCGGCTCGCCGGACTCCTCGACCAGGTCGCCGCAGAGCACGATCGCGGGGGAGCCGGGGACGACCGCCACGAGGTCGTGGCCGCTGTGTGCGGGGCCCACGTCGGCCAGCAGCACCTCGCGCCCGCCGCCCAGATCGAGCGTCCACTCGCCGCACACCTGGTGCCGCGGCACCACCAGCGCGTCGACGGCCTCCGCCGCGTCGTGCTCGCCGACTCCGTGACGCACCGCCGAGCTGTGCAGATCGTCCGCCCCCCGCTCCAGCAGCTCCGCCATGCCGACCGCCCCGTACACCTCGGCGCCGGAGAACGCGGCAGTGCCCAGGACGTGGTCGAAATGGGGATGGCTGAGTGCGATATGCGTCACCCTCCGGCCGAGCAGAGCCTGGGCCTGGGACCGCACCTCGGCACCCTCGCGGAGCGTCGATCCGGTGTCGTAGAGGAGCACTCCGTCCGTTCCGACCACCAGTGCGACGGTCGCGTCCCACCCGGGAAGGCGCCGTCGGCCCACTCCGTGACCGAGTCGCTCCCATCCGAACTCTTCCCAAGAGGCATCCATACCGGGACGCTATCGGCAAACGACCTGCACGGTCTCGCGGTAGCGTGACCGGTCGCCCTTGCTAGGCCCCCACTCGGCCGCCGTACACTGGCGGGGGGATTGCTGGCACTCGCGTTGACCGAGTGCCAAGCGGATTCCTGGGCACAGGAACAGGAACGACCCGAGAACCACGAGGAAACACAGCTGGAGGTGTGCGCGATGCTCAGCGAACGCAGACTCGAAGTGCTTCGCGCCATCGTCCAGGACTATGTCGGCACGGAGGAGCCCGTCGGCTCCAAGGCGCTCACCGAGCGGCACAAGCTGGGGGTCTCCCCGGCGACCGTCCGCAACGACATGGCGGTGCTGGAGGACGAGGGCTTCATCGCCCAGCCCCACACCAGTGCCGGACGCATCCCGACGGACAAGGGCTACCGGCTCTTCGTCGACAGGCTCGCGGGGGTCAAGCCCCTCTCGTCGCCGGAGCGCCGCGCCATTCACAATTTCCTCGACGGCGCGGTCGACCTCGACGACGTCGTGGGCCGCACCGTACGGCTGCTCGCGCAGCTGACCCGGCAGGTCGCCATCGTGCAGTACCCCTCGCTGACCCGGTCGACGGTGCGGCATGTGGAGCTGCTGTCACTGGCAGCCGCCCGGCTGATGCTCGTGCTGATCACGGACACCGGCCGGGTCGAACAGCGCATGATCGACTGCCCCGCCCCGTTCGGCGAGACCTCTCTCGCCGATCTGCGGGCCCGGCTCAACAGCCGGGTCGTCGGACGCCGTTTCGCGGACGTCCCACAACTGGTGCAGGATCTGCCGGAATCCTTCGAGAGCGAGGACCGGGGAACCGTGTCCACCGTGCTCTCCACCCTGCTCGAAACCCTCGTCGAGGAGACGGAGGAGCGGCTGATGATCGGCGGCACCTCCAACCTCACCCGCTTCGGGCACGACTTCCCTGTGATGATCCGGCCGGTGCTGGAGGCACTGGAGGAGCAGGTCGTGCTGCTGAAGCTGCTCGGCGAGGCCAAGGACTCGGGCATGACCGTACGTATCGGGCACGAGAACGCCCACGAGGGGCTCAACTCCACGTCCGTCGTCGCGGTCGGCTACGGTTCGGGCGACGAGGCAGTCGCCAAACTCGGCGTGGTCGGACCGACCCGCATGGACTACCCCGGAACGATGGGAGCGGTACGCGCAGTGGCACGTTACGTCGGACAGATCCTGGCGGAGTCGTAAGTGGCCACGGACTACTACGCCGTACTCGGCGTACGCCGCGACGCATCCCAGGACGAGATCAAGAAGGCATTCCGTCGGCTCGCCCGCGAGCTGCACCCGGATGTCAACCCCGATCCGAAGACCCAGGAGCGGTTCAAGGAGATCAACGCCGCCTACGAGGTGTTGTCGGACCCGCAGAAGAAGCAGGTCTACGACCTCGGCGGCGACCCGCTGTCCGCCTCCGGCGGCGCCGGCGCGGGCGGATTCGGACAGGGCGGCTTCGGCAACTTCTCCGACATCATGGACGCGTTCTTCGGTACGTCGTCGCAGCGCGGACCCCGTTCGCGCACCCGGCGCGGCCAGGACGCGATGATCCGGCTGGAGATCGATCTCGCCGAGGCCGCGTTCGGCACCACCAAGGACATCCAGGTCGACACGGCCGTCGTCTGTACGACCTGCAGTGGCGAGGGTGCCGCACCCGGCACCTCCGCCCAGACCTGTGACATGTGCCGCGGCCGCGGCGAGGTCTCCCAGGTCACCCGGTCCTTCCTCGGCCAGGTCATGACCTCGCGGCCCTGCCCGCAGTGCCAGGGCTTCGGCACGGTCGTGCCGACCCCGTGCCCGGAGTGCGCCGGCGACGGCCGCATCCGGTCGCGCCGCACGCTCACCGTGAAGATCCCCGCCGGTGTCGACAACGGCACCCGCATCCAGCTCGCGGGCGAGGGCGAGGTCGGCCCCGGCGGCGGCCCGGCCGGCGACCTGTACGTGGAGATCCACGAGCTCTCGCACGCGGTGTTCCAGCGCCGCGGCGACGATCTGCACTGCACGGTCACCATCCCCATGACGGCGGGCGCGCTCGGCACCAAGGTGCCGCTGGAGACGCTCGACGGCCTGGAGGAGGTCGACATCCGGCCGGGCACCCAGTCCGGCCAGTCGGTCCCGCTGCACGGACGCGGCATCACGCACCTGCGGGGCGGCGGGCGCGGCGATCTGATCGTGCACGTCGAGGTGATGACCCCGACGAAGCTGGACCCGGACCAGGAGCGACTGCTGCGGGACCTGGCGAAGCTGCGCGGCGAGGAGCGGCCCACCGGCCAGTTCCAGCCCGGCCAGCAGGGGCTGTTCTCCCGGCTGAAGGACGCCTTCAACGGCCGCTGACCGACTCGGCACACCGTTCCCGGACGCCGGACGGGCCCGCACGGCGGGCCCGTCCGGCGTTTGAGTACAAAGCGGACTGAGTCCCGCACACACCGGGCCGCGCGGGACGTGACACGATGCGGTCATGTCATCCGCGTTGACCGATCTCTGCCGGTATCCGATCGTGCAGGCCCCGATGGCGGGGGGCACGTCCTCCCCGCAGCTCGTCGCGGCCGTCTCCGAGGCGGGCGGGCTCGGTTTTCTCGCCGCCGGGTACAAGACGGCGGACGGCATGTACAACGAGATCAAACAGCTGCGAGGGCTGACCGGTCAGCCCTTCGGCGTCAATCTCTTCATGCCGCAGCCGGCGCTCGCCGACCCGAGCGCCGTCGAGGTGTACCGGCACCAGCTCGCGGGCGAGGCCGCCTGGTACGAGACCCCGCTCGGCGACCCGGACTCCAGCGGCGGCGACGACAACTACGACGCCAAACTGGCCATCCTCCTGGAGGACCCGGTCCCGGCCGTCTCGTTCACCTTCGGCTGCCCGACCCGCGACACCCTCGACGCGTTCGCCGGCGTGGGTACGTACACCGTCGTGACGGTCACCACGCCCGAGGAGGCCCAGACCGCCCAGTGGGCGGGCGCCGACGCGGTCTGCGTCCAGGGCATCGAGGCGGGCGGCCACCAGTCCACCCACCGCGACGACCCGCAGGCCGACGGCGCCGGGATCGGGCTGCTCTCGCTGGTGTCCCAGGTCCGCGATACCGTCCAGATACCGATCGTCGCCACGGGCGGGCTGATGCGCGGGTCCCAGATCGCTGCGGTGCTCGCCGCGGGCGCGGAGGCGGCGCAGCTCGGTACGGCGTTCCTCGTCTGCCCCGAGTCCGGGGCGAGTCCGCTGCACAAGCAGGCGCTGACCAACCCGCTGTTCGTACGGACCGCCCTGACCCGGGCGTTCTCCGGCCGCCCGGCCCGCGGTCTGGTCAACCGGTTCATGCGCGAGCACGGCCCGTACGCTCCCGCGGCCTACCCGCAGGTCCACTATCTGACCGCCGGACTGCGCAAGGCGGCGGCGAAGGCCGGGGACGCGCAGGGCATGGCCCTGTGGGCGGGCCAGGGACACCGGATGGCACGCGAGCTGCCCGCGGGCCGGCTGGTCCGGCTGCTCGCCGAAGAACTGGACGCCGCACGGACGGCTGTGAGTACAGGGAGTACGCAGTGACCGCACCGGTCTTCGTCGTCGAACAGGTCCCCGGCGGGCCCGAGTTCGTCCTGGAGGGGCCCGAGGGCCGGCACGCCGTGTCGGTGAAGCGGCTGCGCGCCGGCGAGGACGTCGTGCTCACCGACGGGCGCGGCCACTGGACGGAAGGCATCGTCCTGGCCGCCGAGGGCAAGGACCGGCTCGTCGTCACCGATCTGACCGAGATCCGGGAGGAGCCCCGGCCCGCTCCCCGCATCACCGTCGTCCAGGCCCTGCCCAAGGGTGACCGCGGCGAGGTCGCCGTGGAGACGATGACGGAGACCGGTGTCGACGCGGTCGTGCCCTGGCAGGCAGCGCGCTGCATCACGCAGTGGAAGGGCGACCGCGGCCTCAAGTCCCTGGCGAAGTGGCGCAACACCGCCCGGGAGGCGGGCAAGCAGTCCCGTCGGGTGCGCTTCCCCGAGGTGGCCGACGTGATGACGACCAAACAGGTCGCCGCGCTCGTCGCCACGGCGGACTTCGCCGCCGTCCTGCACGAGGACCGGGGGCACAGCAGCGAGCCGCTGGCCACCGTCCGGCTCCCCGCCCAGGGCGAGATCGTGCTGGTCGTCGGCCCCGAGGGCGGTGTGTCGCCGGACGAGCTGGCGGTCTTCGCCGCGGCGGGCGCCCGGACCTGCCGGCTCGGGGCGAGCGTCCTGCGCACCTCGACGGCGGGCACGGCGGCGACGGCACTGCTGCTGGGGCGCACCGGCCGCTGGTCGTGAGACCGGCCGGTAACTGCCGGTCGGCCGGAGCCCCTTCGCGCGCCCCGGCGGCGCCCCTCAGTACGACCGCACGCCGTCTACCGTCCGGTGGGTAACGGTGGGAAGCTGCCCGTATGGGGACATCAAGGGCATGGGGTCAGGGAAGAGGACGGCGCTTTCCGGCCGTGTCCGCACTCGTGGTCGCGGCGGTCGCGAGTGCCGCCGCCTGTGAGCCCGCGGACGGGCTGAATTCCGCATCCATCGCCGTGACCACCGACCGGGTCGGCACCGGCGCACTGGAGCGCAACGGGGTCGACGTGCAATGGCTGAACTGCACCGCCGGAGTCGAAGGGGACCGGACCGTGGGCGCGTCGCCCGCCGCGTCCGCACGCCGGATCGCGGACGTCGACTGCACCGGCAAGTCCGTGAAGGGCGAGGCCATCACCCTCACCGGCAAGGTCACCCAGGAGCTCGGCGGGCGGTGCGTACGGGGGGACCTGACCGCGGAGACGGGCGGGAAGGCCGTCTTCCGGGCGGATGTGCTCGGCAACTGCGACGCCTTCCCCTCGACCGCCGTGGTGAATCCGCCGCCGCCGGCCGGCGGCGGCTCCGGCGTCCGGCCGACGGTCACCGTCACGGTGACCGTGACCGAAACGCCCATGGGCAAGTGAGTCGGTCCGGCGCGCGGCGGTCCGTCGGACTCCGGTCAACCCGGTTACGCACAGCATGGCCGCGGCCTAGGGTGATCGATGTGACGCAGCCTGCCTACCTCCGATACCCCCATGTCCAGGGCGATTCGATCGCCTTCACCGCCGAGGACGATGTCTGGCTGGCGCCGCTGGACGGCGGCCGAGCCTGGCGCGTCAGTGCCGACAACCGGCCTGTCACCCATCCACGGATATCGCCCGACGGAACCCGGGTCGCCTGGACGTCCACCCGGGACGGGGCACCCGAGGTACACATCGCGCCTGCCGACGGCGGCCCCTCCCAGCGGCTCACCTACTGGGGCGACGCGCGGACCGCCGTCCACGGCTGGACGCCCGGGGGCGAGGTGCTGGCCATCAGCGCCCAGGGGCAGGCGTCGCTCCGGCGCACCTGGGCCAGGGCCGTCCCGGTCGACGGCGGACCCGCACGGACCCTGCCGTACGGGCCGGTCGGTTCCGTCGCTTACGGGCCCGGCGGCCGGGTCCTGCTGCTCGCGGTCACCATGGGACGCGAGGCCGCCCGCTGGAAGCGCTACCGGGGCGGCACCGCAGGCAAGTTGTGGATCGAGCAGGAGTCCCCGGCGGACGGCCCGGCGGAGTTCGTACGGCTCCACGCGGAGCTCGACGGGAACATCGAGTGCCCGATGTGGGTGGGGGAGCGCGTCGCCTTCCTCTCCGACCACGAAGGCGTCGGCGCGGTCTACTCCTCGCTCCCCGACGGCTCCGACCTGCGCCGCCACACCGGCATCGAGGGCTTCTACGCCCGCCACGCGACCACCGACGGCAGCCGCGTCGCCTACGCGTCGGCCGGTGAACTCTGGCTGCTGGACGACCTCGAAGGCGACGGACCCCGCCGCCTCGACATCCGGCTCGGGGGTCAGCGCACCGACCTCCAGCCGCACTCCGTGCACGCCGGCAGCCACCTCGACTGCGCGTCCCCGGACCGTACGGGCCGCGGCAGCGCCGTCGGGACGCGCGGCGCCGTCCACTGGGTCACCCACCGCGAGGGCCCGGCCCGTGCGCTCGCCGTCGAACCGGGCGTACGGGCCAGACTGCCCCGCACCTTCCAGGCCGACGGCGACCAGCACGTCGTCTGGGTCACCGACGCCGAGGGCGACGACGCCCTGGAGTGCGCACCCGCCACCGGCACCGCCCCCGGCGCCGTACCGCGCCGCCTCGCCGCGGGCCGGATCGGCAGGGTCCTCGACCTCGCCCCGGCGCCCGACGGCAGCCGGTTCGCCGTCGCCGCGCACGACGGGCGGGTCCTGATCGTCGAGCGGGAGAGCGGTGAGGTCCACGAGGTGGACCGCAGCGAGCACGGCGACGCCTCCGGCCTCGTCTTCTCGCCCGACTCCTCCTGGCTCGCCTGGTCCCACCCCGGGCCCGAGCCGCTCAGCCAGCTCAAGCTCGCGCACCTCGCCGATCTGTCGGTCGCCGAGGCCACCCCGCTGCGCTTCCGGGACTTCGCCCCCGCGTTCACCGGCGACGGCAAGCACCTCGCGTTCCTCTCCGAGCGGTCCTTCGACCCGGTCTACGACGCCCATGTCTTCGACCTGGCGTTCATCGGCACCTGCCGCCCGCATCTGCTGACGCTCGCCGCCGCCACGCCCTCCCCGTTCGGGCCGCAGCGCCACGGCCGCCCGACCGAGAAGGAGAAGAGCGGCGGCGAGGGCGATCAGGACAACCCGACCGCGCTGCCCGTCACCCGGATCGACCTCGAAGGGCTCGCCGACCGGATCCTTCCGCTGCCCGTCGAGGCCGCCAGCTACTCCACGCTGCGCGCCGCGAAGGACGGGCTGCTGTGGCTGAGCCACCCGGTGACCGGGGTGCTCGGGACGAGCGGCGCCACGCCCGACTCCGGGCGGCCCGAGACCGTCCTGGAGCGGTACGACCTGGAGAAGCTGCACTGCGAGGAACTCGCCTCGGACGTCAGGGGCTTCGCGGTCAGCGGGGACGGCAAGCGGGTCGTCCTGCACACCCGGGGCAAGCTGCGCGTCGTACCGTCCGACAGCCGGGCCCCGGCCGACGACGATCACGACGGCGACAGCGTCACCGTCGACCTCTCCCGGATCCGGCGGACCCTCGAACCGGCCGCCGAATGGCGCCAGATGTACGACGAGGCCGGGCGCATCATGCGGGACAACTTCTGGCGCCCCGACATGGGCGGCCTCGACTGGGACGGGGTCCTGGACCGCTACCGCCCGGTGCTGGACCGGGTCGCCACCCACGACGACCTGATGGACCTGCTGTGGGAGGTGCAGGGGGAGCTCGGCACCTCGCACGCCTATGTGAACCCGCCCGGCGGATGGCGGGACGACTCGGCCCGGCAGGGACTGCTCGGTGCGGACATCTCCCGTACGGACGAGGGCAGTTGGCGCATCGACCGGATCCTGCCGTCCGAGACCTCCGACCCGGAGGCCCGCTCGCCGCTCGCCGCGCCCGGGGTGGCGGTACGCGCCGGGGACGCGATCCTCGCCGTCGACGGCAGCCCGGTCGACCCGGTGACCGGGCCCGGACTGCTGCTCACCGGCTCGGCGGGCAAACCGGTCGAGCTGACCATCTCACCGGTGGACGGCGGCGACCCCCGCCATGTCGTCGTCGTACCGGTCGCCGACGAGGAGGCGCTGCGCTACCACGCGTGGGTCGCCGACCGGCGGGCCCATGTGCACGAGCAGTCCGGCGGACGCCTCGGCTACCTCCACGTCCCCGACATGGTCGGCTCGGGCTGGGCGCAGCTCCACCGCGATCTGCGGATCGAAGTGGCCCGCGAGGGGCTGGTCGTGGACGTCCGGGAGAACCGCGGCGGCCACACCTCGCAGCTGATCGTGGAGAAGCTCGCCCGCCGCGTCGTCGGCTGGGACATGCCGCGCGGCATGCAGCCGTTCAGCTACCCGCAGGACGCGCCGCGCGGCCCCGTGGTCGCCGTGGCCAACGAGTTCTCCGGCTCGGACGGCGACGTCGTGAACGCCGCGATCAAGGCGCTGCGCATCGGGCCGGTCGTCGGTACCCGCACCTGGGGCGGCGTGGTCGGCATCGACAGCCGGTACCGGCTGGTGGACGGGACGTCGGTCACCCAGCCCAAGTACGCGTTCTGGTTCGAGGGTTACGGCTGGGGCGTGGAGAACCACGGGGTCGATCCCGATGTCGAGGTCGTGATGACACCGCAGGACCATGTGGCGGGGCGGGATCCGCAGTTGGACGAGGCGATCCGGATCGCGCTGGCGTCGTTGGCGCAGACGCCGGCCATGCGGGCGCCGGAGCTGCCGGAGCTGCCGGGGGCGTAGGGGGAGTGGAGGCGGGGTGCGGGTCGGGAGTGCGGCGCGCCTGCGGCGGGCTCGTTCCCCTGCCCGCCCCTTCCCGTAACCGGGGGCTCCGCCCCCGGACCCCCGCTCCTCGATCGCCGGAGGGGCCGAATGGTGCTCCGGGTAGGGGACAACGCCCGCCGCAGGCGGCCCGATAGCATGCCGTACAGCGATCACCGTCACCACCTACCGAGGAGTCGCCCCATGGCAGGAGAACCGCAGCCCGACTGCCTGTTCTGCAAGATCGTCTCGGGCGAGATCCCGGCAACCATCGTCCGCGAGAGCGAAACCACCGTCGCCTTCCGGGATATCAACCCGCAGGCCCCCACCCACGTACTCGTCATCCCCCGCGTCCACCACCCGGACGCCGCCGCGCTCGCCGCCGCCGAGCCGGCGATCGCAGCCGACATACTGCGTGAGGCCGGGCAGATCGCCGCCGACGAGAAGATCGTGGACACCGGTTACCGGGTCGTCTTCAACACCGGCGCCGGCGCCGGCCAGACCGTCTTCCACGCGCACGCCCACGTCCTGGGCGGCCGCGGACTGCAGTGGCCCCCCGGCTAGAGCGGCCGATCGCACACCGTGTCCGTACGCGAACTCGTGGTCCTCGGCACCGCCAGCCAGGTCCCGACCAGGCACCGCAACCACAACGGCTATCTGCTGCGCTGGGACGGCGAGGGCATCCTCTTCGACCCCGGTGAGGGCACCCAGCGCCAGATGCTGCGGGCCGGCGTCGCCGCGCACGACATCGACCGGATCTGCGTGACGCACTTCCACGGCGACCACTCGCTGGGCCTGGCCGGGGTGATCCAGCGGATCAACCTCGACCAGGTCCCGCACCCGGTCACCGCGCACTACCCGGCGAGCGGGCAGCACTTCTTCGAGCGGCTGCGGTACGCCACCGCCTACCGCGAGTCCGTCGAGCTGACCGAGGCCCCGGTCGCCGCCGACGGGGTGCTCGCCACCACCGACGCGTACACGCTCAGCGCCCACCGCCTCTCGCACCCCGTCGAGTCGTACGGCTACCGGCTCGTCGAACCCGACGGGCGCCGGATGCTGCCCGCGAAGCTCGCCGAGCACGGCATCGAGGGGCCGGACGTCGGCCGGATCCAGCGCGAGGGCGCCCTCGGCGGCGTCACGCTCGACGACGTCTCCGAGCGCAGGCGCGGCCAGCGGTTCGCGTTCATCATGGACACGAGGCTCTGCGACGGCGTGCACGTGCTTGCCGAGGGCTGCGATCTGCTGGTCATCGAGTCGACCTTCCTCGACGAGGACGAACGGCTCGCCACCGACCACGGCCATCTGACCGCCGGACAGGCGTCCCGGGTGGCCCGGGACGCGGGCGTACGGCACCTGGTGCTGACGCACTTCTCGCAGCGGTACGACGACCCGGCCGCCTTCGAGACCCAGGCCCGCGCAGCGGGGTTCGAGGGCGAACTGACCGTCGCCCAGGACCTCGGCAGGGTTCCCGTGCCCAACCGGCACCTCTGAACACATCAGCACCACATCAGCACCACCGTCTGTGAGCGTGAAAAACCCGTGCACCTCCCCAAGGCCGAACTCCACCTCCACATCGAAGGCACCCTCGAACCCGAGCTGGCCTTCGCGCTCGCCGAGCGCAACGGCGTGCGGCTGCCGTACGCGGACACCGAGGAGCTCCGCACCGCCTACCTCTTCGACGACCTGCAGAGCTTCCTGGACCTGTACTACGCGCTGATGGCGGTGCTGCGGACCGAGGAGGACTTCGAGGAGCTCGCCGACGCGTATCTCGCCCGCGCCGCCGCGCAGGGCGTCCGGCACGCGGAGATCTTCTTCGACCCGCAGGCGCACACCGCCCGGGGCGTCCCGATCGGTACCGTCGTCGAAGGGCTCGGCCGGGCGCTGGACCGCAGCGAGGAGAAGCACGGCATCTCCACCCAGCTGATCATGTGCTTCCTGCGCGACCAGTCGGCCGGGTCGGCGCTGGAGACCCTGGAGGCGGCGAAGCCGTATCTGCACCGGATCAGCGCGGTCGGCCTCGACTCGGCGGAGGTCGGCCACCCGCCCGTCAAGTTCCGCGACGTGTACGAGGCGGCCGGGGCGCTCGGGCTGCGCAAGGTCGCCCACGCCGGCGAGGAGGGCCCGCCCGAGTACATCCGGGAGGCCCTGGACGTCCTCGGGGTCGAGCGCATCGACCACGGGCTGCGCTGCATGGAGGACCCGGACCTGGTGCAGCGGCTGGTCGCGGACCGGGTGCCGCTCACCCTCTGCCCGCTGTCCAACGTACGGCTGCGCGCCATCGACACCCTGGAGGAGCACCCGCTGCGGGCCATGATGGCCGCCGGGCTGCTCTGCACGGTGAACTCCGACGACCCCGCCTACTTCGGCGGGTACGTCGGGGACACCTTCCACGCCGTCCACGAGGCGCTCGGCCTGGACCACGAGCAGCTGCGCACGCTGGCCCGCAACTCCTTCGAGGCGGCCTTCCTCGACCACGACGAGGAGCGCAGGGCGCGCTATCTGTCCGAGGTCGAGGCGTACGAGTTCGACTGACCGGCCCCGCCCGCCGGGCCGGCCGTCCGGAACGCGTTCCGGACCGGGCGCCTGCGGCGCACCGGCAGGCTGATCTCCGTGACGGCCTGCTCGGGCGCGCCCAGCTTGGGCACGGCGCCGGGCACCGCTCCGGTGGTGACGGCGAGCAGCGCGGCCGGGGCGCCACCCCTGCGGCGCACCGATCCCGGCACCAGCGGGCGGCCACCGGTGTGCAGGGCGACGGCCGTGACCGGGGCCGCGACCAGGAGTGTGACGGCGCCCAGGATCAGGCCCATGACCGGGTAGCCGGCCTGTTCGGACAGCACACTGCCGAGGAGGGGACCGCAGGCCACCCCGACGGACGACGCGGAGCCCGCGAGGACCGCCCAGCGGCCGCGTACGTCCAGGGAGGCGGCCAGGCCGATCAGATACGAGAGGACCACCGGGTAGACGGTGTTCCACAGGATCTCACCGGTCGCGAATCGACCGAGGTTCCCCGCCGACGAGCTGAGCACGATGCTCGCCGCGATGATCACGGTGCCCAGACCGATCGGCACCGCCCGGCCGAGCCTCGCGCCCAGCATCCCGGCGCCCATCACCCCGAGCAGACCCGCGCCGAGCGCGGCGGCGAACACCGCTCCGATGGTGACCTCGGAGAGTCCGACCTGGACCACCCCGATCCGGCTGCTGACGCCCCACAGCGCGTTCTGCGCCATGGACCAGACGAGCATGCCGCCCGCGAGCACCAGACCGGAACGGCGGTGCGGCAGCCGGCCGGCGACCTGGGTGGTGGGGCCGGTGGGCGTGACGCCGCCGAGCCGTGCGGTGGCGGGCCAGACGAGCAGGGCGACCAGGGCGATCGAGGCGAACGGCAGCCGGTGGCCGCCGCCGAGGTGCGGGATCGTCAGATAGAGGGCGCCCGCCGTGGCGGAGACGCTGAGCAGCCCGAGCGACGAGGTCCGGTGCGGATCGCGCTGGGCGGCGATGCCCGAGGCGGCCACCGCGGTCGCCGTACCGGAGCCGAAGCCGCCGATCACCACCCCCATGACCACCAGCGGTACCGACCCGGCCAGGGCGGCGCAGCCGTACCCCGCCATGGCCAGTGCCAGGCCGATCCGGGCCGGCCGCCGCGGCCCGTAGGTCTCGACCCGGCCCGCCAGCGTGAACCCGGCGGTCGCCGAACTGAGCAGGAGGGCACTGCCGACCAGGCCGGCCTGCGCCGTACTGAGGCCGAGACAGACGGAGAGCCGCCCGACGATGGTGGGGAGCAGATAGGCGGCGAGGTAGCCGGCGGTGAACACGGCGACCAGGGGCCACGCGGCGCGAGGGCGCGAGGACATGGGCGTTCCTGAAGACATGCCGGAGACGGCAGAGAAGGCAGGGGAGGGCAATGCGGGAAATACGGGGAAGTCGGGCCACTCGTCGGCAACCGTCACCGAAGGGGCTCGCGGGCCAATTTGTATCAACCACGGCCAGTCGCCCGAAAGGCACCCCACTGTGATCTGGGCCACATGCGCGTTTGTGCTTCGGGAGTGGGGGTAGCAGCGCATGTTTGCGCAGGTCGGTGTCTCCGTGCGGGACGCCGGAACGAGTCCGCCGGGACCGGCGGCGCGCACTCTCCGGTTACGGCGGTGAATCGGGCACACTGGCCAGATCTGCCACGACCGGGGAGTGCAAGGTGAGCACGGACATTCCAGGCATCGATCCTCTGGACGGGCTGCGCGCCCCGCAGGACCCGGACTGCGACGTCTTCCTCACCGGCACCGTCTTCCTCGACATCATCTTCACCGGCCTGGACAGCGCCCCGGTGCGCGGCACCGAGTCCTGGGCGCGCGGCATGGGATCCAGCCCCGGCGGCGTCGCCAACATGGCGACCGCCCTGGCGAGGCTGGGGCTGCACACCTCGCTGGCCGCGGCGTTCGGCGACGACCACTACGGGGAGTACTGCTGGGACGCCCTGGAGCAGGGCGAGGGCATCGACCTGTCCATGTCGCACACCGTCCCCGGCTGGCACTCGCCGGTGACCGTGTCCATGGCGTACGAGGGCGAGCGGACGATGGTCTCGCACGGCCACGAGGCCCCCGGCCCCGAAGGCACCCACGGCACCGCCGTCCCGACCGGGGAGCCGCCGTTCCCGCGCTGCCCGCCCCGCGCCCGCGCCGCCATCGCCTCGCTCGCCCCCGGCCGCACCGAACCCTGGGTCGCCACCGCATCCCGGAACGGCGCCCGGATCTTCGCCGACGTCGGCTGGGACGAGACCGGCCGCTGGGACCTGGACGCCCTCGCCGACCTGGAGCACTGCCAGGCCTTCCTCCCCAACGCCGAGGAGGCCATGCGCTACACCCGCACCGACTGCCCGCGCGCCGCCGCCCACGCCCTGGCCGAACGCGTGCCGCTCGCCGTGGTCACCCTGGGCGCGGAGGGCGCGTACGCGGTGGACTCGGCGACCGGGGCGAGCGCCGAGGTGCCCGCGATCGAGGTCGAGGCGCTCGACCCCACCGGCGCGGGCGACGTCTTCGTCGCCGGTTTCGTCACCGGCACCCTGGCGGACTGGCCGCTGGCCGACCGGCTGGCCTTCGCCGGACTGACCGCGGCCCTCTCGGTCCAGGAGTTCGGCGGATCGCTGTCGGCGCCGGGCTGGGCGGAGATCGCCGCCTGGTGGCAGCAGGTCCGCACCTTCGCCGACCAGGACCCGGCCGCGCTCCAGCGGTACGCCTTCCTGGAGGAGCTGCTGCCCGCCGTCGCCCGGCCCTGGCCGCTGCGCCGGGCGGTCCCGACGATCGGCTTCCGGCACCCCGCCTGACGACCGTGCACACCTGTTCGTGAGCGTGTGCGAAAAAGCCCTCGGTGTTGTCGGTGCGGAGTCGTAGGCTTGGTAATCCGAGAGGTTGTCGATCGGCGAGAACCTTGCAACGGGAGGTATGTGCAGGCCACAGAGCCGGCCCATGACTCAGACACCCACAGCCCAGACCCCTGCGCCGAGGCAGGCGCGAGCCCACTTCACCGTCCCTGCCAGCCATCCGATGGTGACCGTTCTGGGCTCGGGCGACGCCTTGCTGCGCGTGATCGAGAAGGCCTTCCCGGCGGCCGACATCCACGTCCGGGGAAACGAGATCAGCGCCGCCGGAGACGCGACGGAAGTCGCCCTGATCCAGCGCCTGTTCGACGAGATGATGCTGGTGCTCCGCACCGGTCAGCCGATGACGGAGGACGCAGTGGAACGCTCGATCGCCATGCTCAGGGCGACGGAGAGCGGCGAGGGGGACGGCGAGGAGACACCGGCCGAGGTGCTCACCCAGAACATCCTCTCCAGCCGCGGTCGCACGATCCGCCCCAAGACGCTCAACCAGAAGCGGTACGTCGACGCGATCGACAAGCACACGATCGTCTTCGGCATCGGCCCCGCCGGTACCGGCAAGACCTATCTCGCCATGGCGAAGGCGGTCCAGGCCCTGCAGTCCAAGCAGGTCAACCGGATCATCCTGACCCGGCCCGCGGTCGAGGCGGGCGAGCGGCTCGGCTTCCTGCCCGGCACGCTCTACGAGAAGATCGACCCGTATCTGCGCCCGCTCTACGACGCGCTGCACGACATGCTCGACCCCGACTCGATCCCGCGGCTGATGGCGGCGGGGACTATTGAGGTGGCGCCGCTGGCTTATATGCGTGGCCGTACCCTCAATGACGCGTTCATCATTCTCGACGAGGCGCAGAACACCAGCGCCGAGCAGATGAAGATGTTCCTGACCCGGCTCGGCTTCGACTCGAAGATCGTCATCACCGGCGACGTCACCCAGGTCGACCTGCCGAACGGCACCAAGAGCGGTCTGCGCCAGGTCCAGGACATCCTGGACGGCGTCGAGGACGTCCACTTCTCCCGGCTCACCTCCCAGGATGTCGTCCGGCACAAGCTCGTCGGCCGTATCGTCGACGCGTACGAGAAGTACGACAGCCGAGACAGCCACAACGGGAAGCAGTAGCAGCGCACCATGTCGATCGACGTCAACAACGAGTCCGGAACCGAGGTCGACGAGCAGGCGATCCTCGACATCGCCCGCTACGCGCTCGCGCGGATGCGGATCCACCCGCTCTCCGAACTCTCGGTGATCGTGGTGGACACCGACGCCATGGAACAGCTCCACATCCAGTGGATGGACCTCCCGGGCCCGACCGATGTCATGTCCTTCCCGATGGACGAGCTGCGTCCGCCGGCCAAGGACGACGAGGAGCCCCCGCAGGGGCTCCTCGGTGACATCGTGCTCTGCCCGGAGGTCGCCAAGAAGCAGGGCGAGGACGCGGAGACCCGGCACTCCATGGACGAGGAGCTCCAGCTCCTCACGGTCCACGGAGTGCTGCACCTCCTCGGGTACGACCACGAGGAGCCGGACGAGAAGGCCGAGATGTTCGGTCTCCAGGCCGCGATCGTCGACGGCTGGCGCGCCGAGCACGGCCTGACCGGCCCGTCGCCCGCGCCCACCGTGTCGTGAGCGTTCCTCTCGTCCTGGGTGCCGTTCTGCTGGTCGTCGTCGGCTGGCTGGCGGCCTGCGCGGAGGCGGGCATCGCCCGGGTCTCCAGCTTCCGGGCCGCCGAGGCGGTCCGCTCCGGGCGGCGCGGCAGCCAGAAGCTGGAGCAGGTCGCGGCGGATCCGACCCGCTATCTCAACGTCGCCCTGCTGGTGCGGGTCGCCTGCGAGATGTCGGCCGGGGTGCTCGTCACGTACGCCTGTCTGAAGGAGTTCCCTCAGACCTGGGAGGCGCTGGCCGTCGCCATGGGCGTGATGGTCCTCGTCTCCTACGTCGCCATCGGCGTGTCGCCGCGCACCATCGGCCGCCAGCACCCGCTGAACACGGCCACCGCCGCGGCGTACGTCCTGCTGCCGCTGGCCAGGGTGATGGGCCCGATCCCGCAGCTGCTGATCCTCATCGGCAACGCGCTGACCCCGGGCAAGGGGTTCCGCAAGGGGCCGTTCGCCAGCGAGGCCGAACTGCGCGCGATGGTCGACCTCGCCGAGGCGGAGTCGCTGATCGAGGACGAGGAGCGCCGCATGGTGCACTCCGTCTTCGAGCTCGGCGACACGCTCGTGCGCGAGGTCATGGTGCCGCGGACGGACCTGGTCTGCATCGAGCGCTACAAGACGATCCGGCAGGCGCTGACCCTGGCCCTGCGCTCCGGTTTCTCGCGGATCCCGGTCACAGGGGAGAACGAGGACGACATCGTCGGCATCGTGTATCTCAAGGACCTGGTCCGCAAGACCCACATCAACCGCGAGTCGGAGGCCGATCTGGTCTCCACCGCGATGCGGCCGGCGGCCTTCGTGCCCGACACCAAGAACGCCGGTGACCTGCTGCGCGAGATGCAGCAGGAGCGCAGCCACGTCGCCGTCGTGATCGACGAGTACGGCGGCACGGCGGGCATCGTCACCATCGAGGACATCCTTGAGGAGATCGTCGGCGAGATCACCGACGAGTACGACCGCGAGCTCCCGCCCGTCCAGGAGCTGGGGAACGACTGCTTCCGGGTGACCGCGCGCCTCGACATCGGCGACCTCGGGGAGCTGTTCGGCCTCGACGAGTACGACGACGAGGACGTGGAGACCGTCGGCGGACTGCTGGCCAAGGCGCTGGGGCGGGTCCCGATCGCCGGGGCGTCGGCCGTCGTCGACCTGCCGGACCGCCGTCGGCTGCGGCTGACCGCGGAGTCCCCGGCGGGCCGCCGCAACAAGATCGTCACGGTGCTGGTGGAGCCCGTGGCTTCCCGGGGGGAGGACGAGGGATGACTCCGCAGCAGCTGAGGGCGTTCTGCCTGGAGTTCAACGCGAGTGCCGAGGAGTTCCCGTTCGGCCCCGGGGCCTCCGTCTTCAAGGTGCTCGGCAAGATGTTCGCGCTCAGCACGCTGGACGCCCGGCCGCTGACGGTGAACCTGAAGTGCGATCCGGACGAGGCGGTGCGGCTGCGGGAGAAGTACGACGCGGTGGTGCCGGGCTGGCACATGAACAAACGGCACTGGAACACGGTGACGGTGTCCGGGGTGCCGGACCGGGTGCTCCGCGAACTGGTCGAGGACTCCTACGACCTGGTGGTGGCGGGGCTGCCGAAGGCGGACCGGCTGCGGCTCGACCGGCCGTAGGACCTGTCCGGGGGATCAGGGCCGGGGTCGCGCCCTGATCCGCCGGACAAGCCCTTGGCAATGCGCGGGCGGGTGTGCCCCGTTCG